>NZ_CALCDX010000256.1 GCF_937900395.1 uncultured Caulobacter sp. | reverse complement strand
TATCGAGGGCGCTCTGCAGACCCGCAAGTGGACCGACAACACTGGTCAGGAGAAGTATTCGACCGAGATCGTTCTGCAGAAGTTCCGTGGCGAACTGACCATGCTGGGCGGCCGCGGTGACAGCGCCGGCGCCTCGTCGGGCGGCGGCGACGAGTACGGCGGCGGCTATTCGGGCGGCGGCTCCAGCTTCGGCGGCGGCCAGCGCAGCCAGCCTAGCGGCCCGCGCGAGAGTTTCTCGGCCGACCTGGACGACGAGATTCCGTTCTAGAGACAGTGGATGGCCGGTCATCGGCCAAAGAAGGCTGATGACGGCGCCTCCACGGGGGCGAGCGGCGGGTGATCAGAAGGTGATCGCCCGCCGCTTTCGTTTGCGAGTACTGGGCTTGTCGGCATTCTAAAGTTGTGTTCCCATCACCTTTCATCTGGAAGGAGACGGGCTATGCGACGGATGCTTCTGAGTGTTGGCGTTGCGGTTCTTCTGGCGGCAGGCTCTGCCGCGTCCGCCCGCCAGAGCGAGACCCTGATGGGTGACGCTCGGCGTCAGCAGGGCCTCGAGAGCGAAATGGCGCGTCTGCGCCAGGGCCTCACGGGCGGCGCGCGCGAGGGCATTTGTCCGCTGGTTCGCGGCGCTTCGGCCGAAGTGAACAACTATGTCGCCGCGCGGCTGCGCCAGGTCGCCAATCAGGTCGGCGCGGAATATGCGCATCGCGATTGCGAGCCGAACGTGGTCGTTCTGTTCTCGTCCAACCCGGATGAGTTGGTGGTCGAGGCCACGCGCGCCAAGCGCTTCAACTACAGGGGCGTCGCCGCTCAGGATATCGAGCGCTTCAGGACCAGCACCCAGCCCGTGCGCTGGATACACGGCTCCGCCGCTCCGGGCCTCAAGACCCAGGACGCCCGGCCTTACAACGCCCTGGTGATCGTGGACGCCGCCAAGGCGGCGGATTTCAAGGTCTCGACCTTGGCTGACTATGTCAGTCTGGTGGCCCTGGCCGACACCCGGGTTCGCGCGCCGGCCCAGGACTCGATCCTGAACCTGTTCGACAACGGCGCCGTCGACGCGCCTCGCGCGATGACCGAAGGCGACCGGGCGTATCTCCGCTCTGTCCATAGCCGTCGCTACTGATCGACGGAGGGGGCGGTCAGCGCCGCCCTCTTTTTCGAAAGCTCATGCCAATGCGTCGCGATCTGAGGCCGGGCGGCCAACCCGATGGTCTGCGTCGGCCGCGTCTCTAAGCAACATCCCAGTGCGCCGAGGTGAGGGAGCCTCATCTCCAGGTCCTCGCAATACACGCCACAGATGCATTACGTTTCAGGGTCTGAAGATCTTCAAGCCGTCCAACCCAGAGGCGGCGGGTCGACGCGCGCCTTCAAGGCTCCGGTTGGCGGATTTAAATCGTGCCTAGAGCCAGTTGCTGCCGCTCTTATCGGCAGGACAACGTTGTCATTGGAAATATTTGCCGAATTCTCATCCTGGGGCGCGGAACGCGAAGCGCCAGTGGACGCGTTCTTGAACGAAGTGCTACTGAGGCCCCGGATATTGCACTGCGGGATCACGATACAGCAGCGCTGTTCCAAGGTGAGACGCTCCCATTAGAGGGGCGCGGCCTTTTCACTTATCGCAGGGTGAATTTCATATGCCGGTTGAGACGCTGACCAAGTCCCGTTGGGTTTATGCATTTGGCGGAGGCGGCGCGGACGGCGACGCCTCGATGAAGAACCTTCTCGGGGGCAAGGGCGCCAACCTCGCCGAGATGTCCTCGCTGGGCCTGCCGGTGCCCCCCGGCTTCACGATCACCACCGAGGCGTGTGTCCACTACTACGCCAACGGCAAGCAGTACCCGACCGAACTGGCCGATCAGGTCAAGGTCGGGCTGGCCAAGGTCGAAGAGATCACCGGCAAGAAATTCGGCGACGTCGGCAACCCGCTGCTGGTCTCGGTGCGTTCGGGCGCCCGGGCGTCGATGCCGGGCATGATGGACACGGTCCTGAACCTCGGCCTCAACGACGAGACCGTCGAAGGGCTGGCCAAGCTGTCGGGCGACCGTCGCTTCGCCTATGACAGCTACCGCCGCTTCATCCAGATGTACTCCAACGTCGTGCTCAATCTGGAGCACCACATGTTCGAGGAGATCCTGGACGACCACAAGGAACGCCTGGACGTCCACGTCGACACCGGCCTGACCGCCGACGACTGGGGCCTGGTCATCAAGGACTACAAGGCCGCCGTCCAGGAGCACCTGGGCAAGCCGTTCCCGCAGGACGCCCAGGAGCAGCTGTGGGGCGCGATCGGCGCCGTGTTCGCCAGCTGGATGAACGACCGGGCCAAGTTCTATCGCCGCATGCACGACATCCCCGAGAGCTGGGGCACGGCGGTGAACGTCCAGTCGATGGTGTTCGGCAACATGGGCGACACCTCGGCGACGGGCGTTGCCTTCACCCGCAACCCGTCGAACGGCGACAACCGCCTGTACGGCGAATTCCTGATCAACGCCCAGGGCGAGGACGTGGTGGCCGGCATCCGCACGCCGCAG
>NZ_CALCDX010000255.1 GCF_937900395.1 uncultured Caulobacter sp. | reverse complement strand
TCTTGACGTCCTTGACCCGTTCATCGCCCAGCTGGCTGTCGCGCAGGCGGGTGACCGCGTCGTATTCGTAAAGACCCTGCTGGGCCTTGGTCGTCGACTTGATGTGCCAGGTGATCAGCGGCGCGCTCATGGCCTTGGCGACTTCGTAGGCCAGCACCGTCTTGCCGGTGCCGGGCTCGCCCTTGATCAGCAAGGGACGTTCCAGAGCCACGGCGGCGTTCACCGCGACCTTCAGGTCCTCGGTCGCCACATAGTCGGAAGTGCCTTCAAAGCGCTGGCTCATGCCCATCTCCGCCGGAAACGACTCCGGTTCGAACAGTTGTTCAAATCGAGCCGATCAAACTACCGGCGCTCTCGCGCTTGGCAAGGGGGAGCTTAAAGCGGGCGGTCGAGCGCGACCTCGGAGAAACCCTTGGCGAGCAGTCGTCGGCGTATCGAAGGCCGGCCGCCGCGCCAGTCTTCGGCCAGCAGGCCAAGGCCGATCACGTCCACGGGTTGGCCTTGCTTGACCACGTGCGCGCGCAACAGCGCCTCCTGATGGAAGCCGCTCGAGAGATGGGAGGCGAGGGCGGCCTGGTTCGTGGCGAGGACTTCCGACCAAAGCTTGCGCAGGCCCAGCGGGCCAAAGGCGTGATCGGCGATCTTGAATTCGGCGAAGCCGCCAAGGCCCATTCCGCGCGCGCTTTCCTCGGCGATGTAGCGAGCGATCGTTCCGCGGCCTTGGATAAGATCGATATCGACGAGGCTGGTCAGGCCGACCGGCCTATCGTCCAGCAGGATGATCCAATCGCGACGTCGAGAATTCGCGGCCAGGCCGTCAAACCAGCGATCGTGCTCTTCCCGTCCTATCAAATGGTCCGAGTACATGAAGGCCGCGACCTGCGGGCTGTTGCGCCAAGTCAGCAGACGCTCCCGGTCGCCGGCGTCGACAGGCCGCAGGTCGGCTTTGGTCATTTTCCGCTTGCGACCTTTTCCCTCAGGGCGTCGGCGATCCGCGCCAAGGCCGGGTCCCACTCGCCCATGATCCGAGGTGAGAACACTCGAGCTTGAGGGTACCAGGGATAATAATCGCTGCCGAGCTTGGTCCACACCTCGGGCGCGGTGAGCAGCCAGATCGGCGCGCCAATCGCGCCAGCCAGGTTCGTGGTCGCGTTCGCGAAGCCCACGATCAGGTCGACCGCGCCGCACAGGGCGGTGACATCATCGAGATCCTGCTTGAGATCGATTCCCGGCAACTGGCAGATGTCGATGCCAAAGGCCTCCTTCGCGTAGGCTATTTCTTCGTCGCAATCCCCGTACTGCAGATTGACGAACGTCACGCCCGGCGTTTCCAGCACGGGGCGCCACGCCTCGAAGGGCGAAAACTGTCGAGCCCGCTCGGCGCTCAGCTTCAAGCTTTTCCAGAGCAGCCCCACCTTCGGGGCCGGACCCAGCTTGTCGAGCTCAGACTTCCAATGGGCGACGCGATCGGGGTCGGCCTTCAGATAGGTGGTCGTCTTCGGGAAGGCGTCGAGTGAACCGCGTAGGGCGGGAAGGAACGCTCCCAGCGGCGCCCAATAGTCGAAGCGCTCCCAGTCTTCGATGGCCGGCGCCGTGCGATAGACGCGACCTTCGTACTGGAAGGTGCGGTGCGTCGTAACTTCGACGTTCGGGAACGAGCGCTTGAATAGCGGTATCAGACGCTTCTCGACCGCAAGTGTCAGAGAACCATCTGGACCCAGCCGATCCAGGATATCCGGCAGCATCCCCGCGAACATCACCTCGTCGCCCAGACCCTGCTCCGCACAGATGAACAAGGATTTGCCCTTGAGGTCCTGGTCCACCCACAAGGTCCCGGGAATGTGGAACCGGGGAGCCTCTGATAGATCGGGCGAAAGGCGGCCCTCGTACGCCTTCCATCCTTCCTCCAGCCGACCAAGGGACAAGCACATGGTCGCCCGGGCGAAGCGCATGATCGCCGCGTCCATCGCGGAGTCCGGCCGCTTCAGCGCACGGTCGATATCGGAAATGGCGCCCTCGACATCACCCATGTCCGATTTGGCGAAGGCGCGATTGTGCCAAGCCTTGCTGTAGTCGGAATTGAGGCGCAGCGCCTCATCGAAGAAGACGATGGAGCCGGACGGGTCGCCTGTATTGCAGACCACGGTGCCTAGGGTGTTCCAGAGCGCGGGCGATTCGGGATGGGTGGCGATCGCTTCCCTCAGCACCTCGATGGCTTCGGGTTCACGGTTCAATTCCCGCAGAGCGCAGGCGAGATTGTTCGACGCTTCGATATTGCCGGGCTGGGCGATGCGGAAGTGCGCGAAAAAGCCTACGGCGAACTCCGGCATGTTCATTCGAAAGGCTAGGCGTCCAAGATCGCCCGCGACGGATCCGTGGTCGACCAGCAGCTTCAAGGCGGCCTCGTAAGCCCGAAGCGACGAGCCGTAATCACCCAGCTTTTCCCGCGAGATTCCGAGGATATGCCAGGCTAGGCCCAGCATCTGATCCTTCTTCAGGAGTTTCAGCGCCAGCTTCTGGGCGAGTTCGAACTCGTCGTTGTGAACTGCAGCGATCGCGCGGCCCAGAAGCTTGGCGTTTTCGATGTTTTTGATCTGCTGCGTGGCCTGCTTGAGCCGCTCTAGGGACTCGGCCGAGGCCGCGTCACCGATGGCGCCTCCCATTTGGCCCACATTCAGCGGCGCCGCGCCCACGTCGGGCTGGGCGAGAGGGCTCACCGACGCTCCAAAGGCGCTTTTTCGGGACATGGGACGAACCTCGGACGCTGCTGTTAACTATGTTTTGAGGCGTTATGCTTAATTGAGTCCTAAGTGTCCGTTTACGATCTTTAAGGATACCGGCAAGACCGCGTTAACCGGTCCGCGTCTAGCTTTGGCGGGTTCCATCATGAATCGATGGTCGGGCGAAGCGGCGTCAACGAAGGAGCGAGTTTAGGTGCCTTTGAAGCTGTCGCTGAAGCCCGGCGAAAAATTCGTCCTGAACGGCGCCGTGGTCCAGAATGGAGACCGGCGCGGCGTTCTCGTGCTCCAGAACAAGGCGTCTGTCCTCCGCGAGAAGGACATCATGCAACCGGACCAGGTCACGACGCCCGCGCGTCATATCTATTTCCCGGTAATGATGATGTATCTGGACGAGGGGGCGGCGGAGAAATTCTATGATGAATTCGCCGCTCGCCTGACGGAGTTCATGGGGGTCGTCCGGAACCCGGGCGTTCTTCAAGACTGTATCGCCATCTCGAAGCACGTGATGGCTCGCGAATACTACAAGGCTCTCATGCTGAGCCGAAAGTTGATTGAATACGAAGACGAGAGGTTGGGGCATGTCTCTTCGGGCGTATCAGCAGGCGGCGACGCGGGCTGAGAATCCCCGTGAAATGGAGTACCGCCTGTTCGGGCAGGTGACGCGCGCCCTGATGGAAGCGTCACAGGCCCCGGCGGATGACTTCGCGAAGCGGATCGATGCGTTGGATTGGAATCGTAAGGTCTGGTCGGCCTTGGCGACCGACTGCTCTTTGCCGGACAACCAGCTTCCGATTGAACTGCGGGCCAGCATCATCTCGCTCAGCTTGTGGGTGAGCCGCCACTCCAGCGCCGTGATGCGCAAGGAGGAGGAGTTCGAGCCTCTGATCGAGATCAACCGCATCATCATGCAGGGCTTGGCGGGGCGCGCCGACGCGGCCTGATTCCGAATTTCCGCAAGACTGAATGTCTTGCCTACCGCCTCTGGAAAAACCTGCCGCCCGGCGAATTCTGCATTCGCCGGGCGGTTTCGTTTTGGGGTTAGGTGTAAATAATTTTCTTTTAAAAACAATGGGTTGAAAATTTTGGCGCGGCCTGCTGCGGCTGGCCCAGCGCTTGCGATGGTTCGCGCGGGCAAAACGCTCGCCCGGCAAGTAGGCCGGATAAATCCCACCAAAACGGTAGGTCGCAATGCTGAACTCAATCAACACCAACGCTGGTGCGCTGATCGCGCTCCAAAACCTGAACGCCACTAACACGGAGCTTGCCACCACCCAGGGCCGTATCAACACCGGCAAAAAGGTCGCTAACGCCAAGGACAACGGCGCGATCTGGTCGATGGCCAAGATGCAGAGCGCGAGCTCCACTTCGTTGAACGCTGTGAAGGATTCGCTCCAGCGCGGTCAGTCGACGATTGATGTTGCTCTCGCGGCAGGCGACACCATCACCGATCTGCTCATGAAGATGAAGGAAAAGGCCCTGGCCGCTTCCGACACTTCTTTGAATAGCTCGTCGCTCAAGGCGCTTAAGGCGGACTTCGACTCTCTTCGCGACCAGATCACCAAGGCCGCGCAGAATTCGATGTTCAATGGCGTCAGCCTTGTGGCCGCCACCGTCAAGCCGTTGGTCTTCCTGGCCAATGCTGATGGCGGCAGCTTCACGGTCATGGCTCAGACCATGAGCCTCGAGGGTCTCGGCCTGACGGGGGCCTCGACGTTCAACACGGCGACCGAAGCCGCCACGATGATCGGCGACATGACAAAAGCGCTGCTGACAGCGACCAACAGATTGTCCGCTCTTGGCACGGCATCGACGGGCCTGGACACGCACCTGACCTTCATTGGGAAGTTGCAGGACAGCCTGGACACCGGCGTGGGCAACCTCGTCGACGCGGATCTGGCGAAGGAAAGCGCCAAGCTCCAGTCGCTGCAAACCAAGCAGCAGCTGGGCGTGCAGGCTCTCTCGATCGCCAATCAGAGCCCGCAGTCCATCCTGTCGCTGTTCAAGGGGTGATCTCCGATACGCCGGACGGCCGTCAAAAACCGTCCGGCGCCTCTTTCCTGCTGGGTGCGCAAAGAGTGCCCGGCAATAATTTCCTACGCCCGAAGCGCCCGGCAGATATTGCCGGGCTTTTTCGTGGTTAATGCATATATAACTGTTTCTTTTCAGTGACTTGTTCTGCGGCTGCCGGTGGGAATTTTTGGCCCGGCAATTGCTACAGGTCTCTCCGAGCAAAATGCTCCCGGCAGCCAAAATGGCGTCGGACACCTTGAAAAGGAACCATTCGTATGCCGCTGAACAGCATCAATACGAACGCGGGCGCGATGATCGCCCTGCAAAACCTGAACGCCACGAACACCGAGCTGGGCGTTACGCAGCAGCGTATCAACACCGGCAAGAAGATCGCCAACGCCAAGGACAACGGCGCCATCTGGGCCATGTCCAAGACGCAGTCGGCCACCGCCCAATCGCTGAACGCCGTGAAGGACTCGCTGCAACGCGGCCAGTCGACCATCGACGTGGCCCTGGCCGCTGGCGACACCATCTCCGACCTGCTGGTGAAGATGAAGGAAAAGGCCCTGGCCGCTTCCGACACTTCGTTGAACACCTCGTCGTTCAACGCCCTGAAGGCGGACTTCGACTCGCTGCGCAATCAGATCACCAAGGCCACGGAAAATTCGAAGTTCAACGGCGTCAGCCTCGTCGGCGCCAGCGCCAAGGCGCTCGTCTTCCTGGCCAACGCGGACGGCACCGGCTTCACCATCTCTGCTCAGACTCTCACCATCGGTGGGCTGGGCTTGAGCGCGACGCCGACCTTCACCACCGCCACCGGCGCCAAGACGATGATCGCTGACATCGACAAGGCCATCGGCACCGCCACCAACAAGCTGGCCGCCCTCGGCACCAGCTCGGTCAGCCTCGACACCCACCTGACCTTCATCGGCAAGCTGCAAGACAGCCTGGAAGCCGGCGTTGGCAACCTGGTGGACGCCGACCTGGCCAAGGAAAGCGCAAAGCTGCAGTCGCTGCAAACCAAGCAACAGCTTGGCGTGCAAGCGCTGTCGATCGCGAACCAATCTACGTCGTCGATCCTGAGCCTGTTCCGTTAAGGAGCTGGAGGGGGCGGGCTCTCTTGGGCCCGCCTCCGCTTTTTCTGAGGGTCGAAGATAGGGAGAAGAAGAGAGGAGGGCCGACCCGCAAGTCGGCGGAAAGATATGGAACCCAAGGCCGCATTGTCGGCGATCAGAGATTTTATCGCCCCCGTGAACGCCCCGGACCCGTCCGAGGGCGCTAAAGCCGTTCAGCGTCAGCTCGGCGCCGCCTTCGGGCAGGCGCAGTCAGCCGACGCCGAGCAACAGCAGGCAGCCGAGGCCAAGCCCGAAGCGCCTGTGAACAACGGACCTCAGCCTGGCGATCTGCGTCTGGTGATCGAACAAAACGATGACACCGGAGACTACGTCTACAAGACCGTGGACCGGCGCACCGGCGAGACGCTGCAGCAGTTTCCCCGCGAGGAGATTCTGAAGCTTCGCGAAGCCTCGCGCTACCACACGGGGGATGTCTACGACGGCAAGGCCTGAGCCGCGGCGGACGCCGTAGCGACGGCGGCCCTGCGACGGCCGGTCGCAGGTCTTAACAGGCATGGTTTATAAGCGTTAACCATGTTCTTACTTTCTGGGCCCAGTCTCGGCGGCGATTAGATCGCACGCCGAATCGCGCGCGATCGCAACCACGGCAAAATCGCCGATCGGAGGCCGCGCATGACGCTGAGCGTCAATACGAACCAGCCCGCGCTGATCGCGCTGCAGAACTTGAACCGCACCAACGACGACATGCAGTCGGTGCAGACCAAGATCAACACGGGCCTGTCCATCTCCACCGCCAAGGACAACGCCGCGATCTGGTCGATCGCTCAGGAGCAGCGCGCCGACATGAGCGCGCTGGGGGCGGTCAAGATGAGCCTGGATCGCGCGACCTCGATCGCCGACGTGGCCTTGGCCGCGGGCGAGTCGGTCTCGGACCTGCTCAAGCTGATGCGCGAGAAGGTGGTGGCGGCCAAGGACACCTCGCTGACCACGACCTCGCTGCAGTCGCTGAATGCGGACTTCCAGGGGATTCTCAAGAACCTCACCCAGGTCATCAGCAGCGCCGTCTTCGATGGAGCCAACCTGCTGGATGGCAGCCAGGCGGCCGACATGACCTTCCTGGCCGACGCGGACGCCGCCCAGGCGATCACGTTGAGCCTTCAGAATCTGACGCTCGGCGGGACGATCAACACCCTTCAGCCGACCGACGACATCCTGACCCCGGCCAACGCGACCGCCGTGCTCACGCGCCTGGACGCGACGATGAGCGCCGTGAACCAGGCCGTCGGCAATATCGGCACCCAGGCCAAGCAGATCGACGCCCACAGCACCTTCGTCAGCAAGCTGAGCGACGTGCTCGAGACCGGTGTCGGCAACCTGGTGGACGCCGATCTCGCCAAGGAAAGCGCGCGTCTGCAGGCCTTGCAGGTCAAGCAGCAACTGGGCGCCCAGGCGCTGTCGATCGCCAACGGCGCGCCGCAGATCATCCTGTCCCTCTTCAAGGGGCAGTAACCCTAGGTGTCGTCGCCGCGCCGGGGTAAGCTTGGCGCGTGCGAGACGGGGAATCGGCGGCGAGTATGATCGAGTTGCGCGACTTGCGGGACGAGGACGAGGCGATCCTCTTTCAGTGGCGCTCGGAGCCCGAGGTCGACCGCTGGATGTCCGACGCCGACCTGCCCAGCCACGAAGCGCACGCCGCCTGGTTCCAGGCCCTGCGGTCCGACCCTGACATGAGGGGCTGGATGATTACGCGCGCCGGCGCGCCCATGGGGTTGCTGACCCTGACGGGGCTGACCAGTCACCACCGCCGCGCCAGCTGGAACTGGTTCCTCGGCTCGGCCGAAGCGCGGGGCAGGGGTGTTGGCCGCGCCGCCCAGGTCCTGGGCCTCGACCGGGCGTTCGGCGAGCTTGGCCTTCACAAGGTGTTCGCCGAGGTCATGGCCGACAACGACGCGGCGCTGAAGGCGCAGTCGGCGGCGGGCTTCCGGCGGGAAGGTTATCTGCGCGGCCATGTCCTGAAGGACGGCCAGCCGCGCGACGTCGTTTTACTGGGGATCCTGGCTTCGGAATGGGGCGAGCTGCGCGAGAACGCGCGCCGGGCGCTGTCGGAGGCGCATCTTATCGCCGCTTAACCTCGACTCTTGAGAGCGGGTTAACGGCGATAGGCGAATGTATCAGCGGGGGACTCCGAGTCCTCGTCAGGACATGCCGTGATCACGTTCGATACCAGCACGCTGCTCAGCTACTATCAGGCCCGAAACGGCCTGACGAGCGCTGCCGCCGCTGGCGTAACATCGGCCACGACGTCCAAATCCAAGACGCCAGTCCCCGAGGCGCCCTGGCTGTCTGGCGCCACGCCGCCCGCGACCGAACTCGTGCGATCGGCGCTGAATGGCCGCAAGTTCGTCGATGAAGGCGCCAGCAGAACCTCCCTGAAGGGCGCGAGCCCGGACTATTCGAAGCTCTTCGCCACCTATCAGGCCCTCAATACGCTTCTGGCCGTCGCCAACCGGGCGGGTGAGAAGCGCGTTGCCGATAGCGAGATCGCTCGGCTGCAGACCGCCATGACGCGGGGCCTTTCCGAGGTCAGCACCTACGTCCAGGGACTGTCACTCGATCAGCTGCGTCTGACCACGGGTGCGGTCATGACCAGCGACAAGGCCAAGGTGGGCGTTCCCAAGGCGAACTACACCTACACCACGGACACCATCTACAGCGGCCAATTCGGCGATCCGGTGCCGAAGTTCCAAGGCAATGTGTCGTTCGACGTCGCGGTGAAGACGTTTGGCGTCACCAAGACGGTGACGATGGACCTGAATGAGATGGGCTCCACGCCGCGGACCATGTCGAACGTGGTCGAGTACATGAACGGCAAGATGAAGGCGGCCGGCTACAACACCGCCTTCGCGGTCCAGCGGACGGCCGGACAAGAACGTACGGTCCAGGTCAATGGAAAACCCGTGGCCCTGCCGGCGACGGGCGATGATTTCGCCCTGAAGGTCAAGGGCGACTCCGCCGAACAGATCAGCTTCAGCGCCCCGACCACGGCTCCGGCGGTCTATGTCACGACCAAGGCGGGCGATCCCGATCCGGACAAGAACACGCTCACCGACGATGGCGTCTACGAGACGACCCTCACCAAGTACAGCGCCGCCGGAACCGGGGGCGGGGCTGGCGCCGGCGCGCCGGGCGGCAAGGTGTTCACGGAGACCTTGCAGGGCACGATCTCCAGTGTGCGCAAGTCGGTCGCGGCCGCGGACGGCTCGATCTACATGCTGGCCGATGTCGCCACCCAGGTCGACGGCAAGCTGGACATCGATGGGCAGCCGATCAAGGGCGAGAGCGACGTCGCCCTGCTGAAGTACGACAGCGCCGGCCACCTGCTGTTCGCCCAGAGCCTGGGGGCCACCGATAACGCCAGCGGCCTGTCCTTGGCGGTCGCCGACGACGGCAGCGTGGCGGTCGCGGGGTCTGTGAGCGGACGGCTGCAGGGCTCGGTCGACGGACCGCTCAACAGTGGCTCCGGCTCGACCCTCACCGACAGCTTCGTCACCCGTTATAGCGCGAATGGCGACGAACAATGGACCGTGCGCCGTGGCGGACTGCAGGAGGACGAAGCCACCGCCCTCGCGTTCGGCGCGGACGGCGTCCTCTATGTCGGCGGTCGCAGCAAGTCTGACCTGCCAGGCTCGGTTGGAACCGATCCCAGCGGCGGTTGGGACGCCTATCTGTCTGCCTTCGCGACGGGAGCCGACGGCAAGCCCAAGGCGCTGTTCACGCAGAAATTCGGTTCGGCGGCCAATGATTCCGTCTCCGATATCGTCGTTAACGGCTCCCAGGTCATCGTCGGCTCGAAGGAGGACGGCAGCGCGGTGCTGCGCAGTTTCGACGTGACCGCCAATGTGGTCACCGAGAACGTCACCCAGCTGAACCAATACGGCGCTTATGAGAGCGTGCCGGTCACCTATACCAAGACGGCGACGCTGAGCGCGGGGGCGACGCGCGATCTCGGCTCGTTGAAAGGCGGCGAGCTGGTTGGTCTCAAGATCGACGGCGGTCAACTCTATGTCGGCGGCTACACGGCCAACAATCTCATGTCGATCAACGGCGCCATGACAGCGCCATCTGGCGGCATGGACGCCTTCGTCGGCCGGTTGTCTCTGGATATCTCCGACAACAGCGCGGACGCCCTGACCTATTATGGCGGAACCGGCGACGACACCGTCACGGGTTTTGACGTCAAGAACGGAACCGCCTGGGTGGTCGGTTCGGCGGGCGCAAACCTCGACGGTTTGCCGACGGTCGGGACGAAGGACGGCTACGTGGCTCAGCTCAATGTCGGTAGCGGGGCGGTGGACTGGAGCCAGCGGCTTTCCGGCAAGGATGGGTACGCCGCGCCGACCTCCGTCGCGGTTTCCGCCGCGGGCGCTTCGGCGCTGGACCTCTTTGGCCTGCCCTCGGGGACGATGGAGTTCAAGCAGTCAGACCGCATTACGACGGCCACCGCCGCCCGGGCCGGCGACACGTTCCAGATCCGCACCCGCGAACGCGGCCCGCTGACCACGATCACCATCGAGGCCAACGACACGCTGGAGACCTTGGCGGACAAGATCAAGCGCGCTTCGGGCTTCCGCGCCAAGGTCGAAACCGTCACCAACGGCGACAACCGCGTGCTGAAGATCAGCCCCGCGCTGAACACCGCAACGATCGAAGTCGTGGCCGGCAAGGGCGGGACCGATGTGTTGACGGCCCTCGGCTTGTCCGGCGGCGTGGTTCGGGCGACGAAGACCGAAAGCGGCAAGACCGTTTCGGCGGATGGCGGCGGGCAGGTCTATGGTCTCCAACTGCCGCCGGAACTGGACCTGACCACCGAAGCCGGGCGAAAGAACGCCAACGTCGTCATCACCCGCGCCTTGTCGCAGATCCGCACCGCCTATCGCGAGACCTCCGACGCGGCCAAGGGGATCAGCAGCGACGACAGCAAGACCTCTGGCAAGACCGACGGCACGGTTCCGAAATACCTTACCGACCAGGTCGCCAACTATCAGGCGGCGCTGAACCGCCTGACAGGCGGCGGCTAACCAGCCCTTTGGCGGGCCGCGAAGGCGACGGGCGGGCTCTTTCCATGGCGGTCGCGCTTGAAAGCGTCATCGTCGCGTCGTAGCCAGGGGCCATGGACTTTCTGAAAGATCGACGGATCGTCGTGCTCGGCGGCGGCGCGGCGCTGGCGCTGCTGGCGGGCCTGGGTATCGCCGCCGCGCTGCTGGCCGGCCACGACCAGAAGCAGACGGAAGCCCCGCCGGCTTCGCGCGCCGGCCTGATCGTCGAGACCGGACGCGACGACGACACCAAGCTCGACCCCGCTCGGCCGCTGCGCTGCTTTGTCGGCGGCGCGTTCGTTGGCGAGATCACCCTGGCCGAATGCGCCAAGAAGAACGGCGTGGCGACTGGCGCGCTGGATGTCGGCGTCGACGAGACGGGCGCCCTGGCCGCCGCCGACCAGGCCGGCACCGTGCTGACGCCCTTGCCGCCGACCCCGACCGTCGACGCGCCCGCCGCGGGTCAGCCCGCCAGCCCCTCGACTCCCGCCACGCCGGCGACGGCTTCGGCCAGTGCGCCCTTGGCCGCCTGCTGGCGCTACGCAGGCGGCGAGTGGCGGCGGCTGCCGGGCGACATCACCTTGAACGCCTGCGCCCAGCAGCTTTTCGGCGGGCGCTGCGAAAAGACCAGCGCGGTCGTCTATGGCCGATGGGGCGAGGAGACCCTGCGCCTGCTGCAAGGGCGCGTTGAGTCCTCTCCGGACAATCGCAGCTTCCACACGGTATTCGAACAGGCGCCGAACTGCCCTAGCCCGAACGCTGGATAGGTTTATAAGTGTAATCCATGAGCAAGACCGTCCTCGCCGCCGCCGTCGTTCTCGCCGCCACGGGCTTCGCGCTCGCGGGCTGCCAGAAGGAGATCAAGCCGCCGTTCGAGCAGGGCGTCTGCTTCCACGTGGCGACGAACAAGGACAAGACGCTGCGCTACAACCCGGTGGCGCGCAACGTCCCGAGCATGGAGGAATGCGCCGCGACCCTGGAGGGCATGCGCATCCGGTTTGTCCGGCTGGGCCAGTCGAACAACCAGGGCATGGTTGGCGCTTACCAGGGCTCCTTCATCTTCCTCGAGAAGGAAGGCATCTATCTGGGGCAGACCTATGACGGGCCGCGCTTCATGTCGCTGGTTCGCACCGGTGACGGCCGTCTGGCCATTCCGGGCGCCATCCGCCGCGTTCCGGCCGAGTAGGCGAGGCGCTCGCGGCTTCGTCCGTCCACAGCCGTCTTTCTCGTCCACAAGAACATATTGAGAACAAAACTTGCGCGGCGCTTAACGCCTCGTTAACGTGCGCGCTCAGATTCCGGCGCATGGGTCGCTGGGCGAGAGCAAGGTCAAGCGATGGCGGGCAGCGTCAACAAGGTCATTCTGGTGGGTAATCTCGGCGCCGATCCCGAGATCCGCAGCCTGGGGTCGGGCGACCGCGTCGCCAATCTCCGCATCGCCACGTCCGAGACCTGGCGCGACCGCAACAGCGGCGAGCGCAAGGAAAAGACCGAGTGGCACCGGGTGGTCATCTTCAACGACAACCTGGTCAAGGTGGCCGAGCAGTATCTGCGCAAGGGCTCGACCGTCTATATCGAGGGCGCTCTGCAGACCCGCAAGTGGACCGACAACACTGGTCAGGAGAAG
>NZ_CALCDX010000254.1 GCF_937900395.1 uncultured Caulobacter sp. | reverse complement strand
CGCGGCAGGGCCGTCACCTGCTCGGACGGCGTGGCCGCCGGCGGCGCGTCGGCGACCTGCGGCCGGGTCCGCTCTCGCTGGACCAGCGACCAGCCGACGGCGCCGAAGAGCCCCGTCGAGATCAGCACGCCGGTGATGATCAGGGCGCGGCGAGACAGGCGCGTCACCGGCGCGGGCGCCCCACGCAGTCGCAGCGTCTTGGCGATGGCCTCCTCGGCCGGGTCGCGATCCTGGCTCATCGACCGGCCTCCGGCTGGACGGCCCGCCGGACGAGGCGAACCCGCAGGGCCGAGCGCTTTGCGCCCAGACGCAGCTCGGCGCGGTCGACGAGACGGTCGGTGACGATCCGCTGCCCGTCGACGTGATAGTTGATCAGCTCGGCGCTCTTGCCGTCGGGGCCGGTGCGATAGAGCGGCGGCAGATCGTCCAGCACGACGCCGGGCCCGAACTCGACATAGGTGCGCCGCCCGTCGTCGAAGACGGCCACAGGACGCCAAGCCGGATGGTCGCCCTCGATGCGGTAGTCCCGGTTCACCCGTGTCAGGTCCAAGGTCGGCGCGGTCGGCGCCGGCGGCGCGGCGACCAGGACGATGGGCGCGAGCCGGTAACGCCACGAGACCTGGGCCTGCCAGGTCAGGCCCGAGGCGCGCAGTTCCAGGTGATAGGTCCGCCGGTCGGTGTTGATGATCAGGTTGGTGGCCAGGTTCGTGGCCGTGGGCTTGACCAGGACATGCACCCGCCGCCCTTCCCCCGCGCCGCTGGTGGTGTCGCCAATCATCCAACGGGCGGTGTCGCCCGCCGCGATCGGTCCCGTGGCCACCAGCGCCTCGCCTGGCTCCAGGACGATGTCGGTGATGCGGCCGGGCGTGGCGAGCACGGGATAGACGCCGGTCTCGACATAGTCGAAGCGGGCCATGCCGGCCGGCGCGGCCAGACGCGCATCGTAAGCGGGCTCCATCGCGTGGGCGGAAGACGCGGCGAGCAGGCCGGCGATCGGGATCGAGCGGTTCATGCCCCAAACTCCTTGGACCAGGCGATGGCGGTGACGAAGACGCCGAGCGGATTGGCCCGCAGCCCCTCGGGGCTGCGCGGCGGCTTCAACGTGATGGTCAGGATGGCGCTCCAGCGCTCGGTGGCGACCAATTGGCCGTCGGCGAAGCGCTGCTCGGTCCAGGCCAGTCGGAAACTGCTGGGCGAGGCGCGCACGACGCTGGTGACAGTCACCGTCGTCTGGACCTTGCCGACCTGGCTGAACGGGTCGATGCGGCGAGCATGGTCGGAGAGGGCCGCGGCCCCGTCGGCGTTAGTGAAGTCGTAGGCGCGCAGCCAGGCCTGGCGCATCAGAACCGGGTCGGTGGAGATCGTACGGACGTCGGCGACGAAGCGCGCCAGGGTCCAGGCGATCAGGGCGTCGCTGGCTCGCGCGCCCTGGACGGCCGGCGCAGCGACGCGCGGTTCGCCCAGATGGTCGACCTCGACGACCCAGGGCGTGACGCCGCCGCGCAGCGACAGGGTCACCAACCCCGCTGAGAGGCCGCCACTGAGCGCCAGGAGTCCCAGGGCCATCAGGCGCCAGTTGAACGCCTGGACGCGAGCCGACCCCAGGCGTTCGTCCCAGACCTGGCCTTCCTTGTGATAGGGGGTCTCGGATGACGGGGTCGCGCCAAAGCGCGCCCGTCCCTTGAGCGGGTTCATCATCGGTCCTCCGAAAGGCTGGGCGCCGCGCCGGCGCTGTGATCGTCACCGCTGCCGACGGCGTGGACGGCCGTGGTCGCGCCATGGGCCAGGCTTTGACGGTGCTGCAGGTCGCGGGCCCAGGCCGGCGGTCCGGCCGGATCGCCCTCCCCGCCGCCACCCTCGCCGCCGGGATTGCCGCCCGCGGGGGGCGTGGATGATCCCCCGGGCGCGGCGCTGGACGTAGCGCCCGCGCCGGACGGACCAGGCCCTCCGGACGGCCCATTGGGCGGCGGCCCGCTCGGCGACGTCGCGCCGCCGGCTGGCGGAGCCCGTCCGCCCGCCGCGCCGGCGGCCGCGGCCCCGGCTCCGGAGGCCCCCGCACCGGCGGCCATCTGGACCGCGGCCGCGCCGGCCATGGCCATGCCCCCGACCAACAGGCCCGTGCCGACGGCCGCGCCGGCGCCCAGCTGGGGCGCGCCAGACACCAGGCCCGAAGCGACGCCCGGCCCGAAAATCGACAGGCCCAGCAGGGTGAGCGCCGCCAGGGCGATGGCCAGCACCTCTTCCAGGGTCGGCTGGCCGGCGGCGGCGGCGTTGAACTCGGCAAAGAGCGAGGATCCGATGCCGACGATCACCGCCAGCACCATGACCTTCACGCCGCTGGCGATGACGTTGCCCAGCACCTTCTCGGCCAGGAACGCAGTGCGCCCGAAGAGCCCGAACGGCACGAGGACGAAGCCGGCCAGGGTCACCAGCTTGAACTCGATCAGCACCACGAAGATTTGGATGGCGATGATGAAGAAGGCGACGATGACCAGCAGGGCCGCCGCCAGCAGGATGACGATCTGGACGATGTTCTCGAAGAAGCCGGGAAATCCGCCCAGCTCGGCGGCCGCTTGCAGCAGCGGCTTGCAGGACGACACGCCCAGGGCCGCCAGGCGGCCGGGACGCAGGAAATCCTCGGCCGAGACCCCTGCCCCCGAAGCCTTCAGGCCAAGGCCCGAAAAGCTCTTGAGGACGATCAGCGACAGAGCGTGGAAGTTGCCGATCAGGAAGGCGAAGAACCCGACATAGAGGGTCTTCTTGACCAGGCGGGCCAGGACATCCTCGCCGGACGCCCAGGCCCAGAACAGCGCCGCCAGGGTGACGTCAATGGCCACCAGGGTCGTCGACAGGAAGGCGACCTCCCCGCCCAGCAGGCCAAAGCCGCTGTCGAGGTAGCGGTTGAAGGTGTCGAAGAAGCGATCGATGACGCCGACGTCGTTCATGACGCCGCCCCGCCGAAGAAGCGCGCCCGAGCCCCAGCCCACGCCGCCTTGCAGCCGGGGTCGCGTCCGGCCGCCTCGCCCAGGCCCTGGCAGCGCGCCAGCTCCGGATCGACCGGCGCGAGCTTGGTCGGCCCGGTCCGTGATGGCTGGGAGGCCCCGCCCGCCAAGACAGCGGCCCCCAGCAGGATGATCAGTGCGGTCCCCCAGGCGAGGGACGGGGTCACGGCGTTCCGGCGCTCCCGATGAAGCGTGAGAACCGGGCCTTGGCGTCAGCGCGCGCGGCGGCCCGGTCGGCGGCCTCTAGGGCCTGGGCTCGTCCCTGGGCGGCGCTCAGCGCCAGAAGGTCGGCCAGTTGCTGGGCCTGGAGCGCCAGGAGCTGGTTGCCGGCCTGGGCGGCCTGCAGGCCGCCGACCGCGCCCTGGCTCTGGCCGATCAGGTTGGTTAGCTGGTCTCGGCTCGCGCCCAGGCCGCCAACCACGCCGGCCTGGACCTTCAGGGCGTCCTCGAAGCCGGCGACCGCCGCGCCCCACCGCGTCTCGGCCCGCTGGGTCAGGGCCGCGTCCGAGGCCGAGAGCGCGACCGCCCCGTACTGGCTGCGGAAGGCCTCGCGGATCTGGGCCACGTCGTAGGCCAGCCCCTGGGCCTGGCCCAGCAGTTCGCGGGTGTGGTCGACCTGGGCCTGCAGGGCCGCCAGTGAGGAATAGGGCAAGCTCGCCAGGCTGCGGGCCTGGCCGATCAGCATCTGGGCCTCGTTCTGCAGCGAGGTGATCTGGTTGTTGATCGTCTGCAGGGCCCGGGCCGCCTGCAGGACGTTCTGGGCGTAGTTGGTCGGGTCGAAGACCGTGAACTGGGCGTGGGCCGGGGCTGGAGCGATCAGGCCGGCCAGGCCCGTCGCGGCGAGCAGCCATGCGGGGCCAGCCGACGCCAGGCGGCGACGGGTAAGGGTCATGTCGATGTCTCCGGAGGGTTGGCCGTCGCGGCGGCGCCGCCCGGCAGGAGGTCGGCGGCCCAAGCCAGGCCACGTGCGCGCACCCAGGCGGCGGCGAAGCCGTCGCGGCCACGAGCGGCCAGGATCTGACTGATCGCCTGCTGATCGCTCTTGGAAGAGGCCGCGCAGAAGGCCAGCGCGACCGGCCCCAGCCCCAGGTCGAACAGCCGGTCGCCGACCCTTGATTGCAGGTAGTAGTCGCGGGCCGGTGTGGCGCGGGCGAGGATCTCGATCTGCCGCGCATTGAGACCAAACCGCGCGTAGGCGGCCGCGCCCTGCGGCTCCAGGGCGCGCGGGTTGGGCAGGAAGATGCGGGTCGGGCAGCTTTCGATGATCGAGGCGGCGATCGCGCTCTGCGTCACGTCGGCCAGGGACTGGGTGGCGAAGACGACCGACGCGTTCTTCTTGCGCAGGGTCTTCAGCCAGGCGCGCAGTTGGGCCCCGAACGCGGCGTCATCGAGCGCCAGCCAGCCTTCGTCGATCAGGATCAGGGTCGGCCGACCGTCGAGCCGCCGGCCGATGCGATGGAAGAGATAGGCCAGCACCGCCGGGGCGGCCGCGCCGCGCGCCAGGCCCTCGGTCTCGAAGACCTGGACATCGGCCTCGCCGAGCTTCTCGCCGGCCCCGTCCAGCAGCCGGCCATGCGGTCCGCCCAGCACGAACGGGGCGAGCGCGACTTTCAGGGGCGGGCTGGCCAGCAGCGCCACCAGACCCGTCAGGGTGCGTTCGGCGACCGGCGCGCCGGCCAGACTCCCCAGCGCCGCCCACAGGTGCTCGCGCACCGCCGCCGTGACGGCCACGCCCTCGTGCCCCAGGATCGCCGCCAGCCAGTCGGCCGCCCAGGCGCGTTCCTCGGGCGCGTCGATCAGGGCCAGGGGCTGCAGGGTCGGCGCGGCCCCGCGCTCGCCCGACAGGTCATGGAAGTCTCCGCCCATGCCGAGCACGGCCGCGCGGCTGGAGGCGCCGAAATCGAAGGCGAAGATCTGCGCCTGCGGATAGCGCCGAAACGACAGCGCCAGCAAGGCCAGGAGCACGCTCTTGCCCGCGCCGGTCGGACCCACGACCAGGGTGTGGCCGACATCGTCGACGTGCAGGCTGAGGCGAAACGGGGTCGAGCCGGCCGTGCGGGCGATCAGCAGCGGTGGGCCGTCCAGGTGCTGGTTGCGCTCGGGCCCGGCCCACACCGCCGACATCGGGGCCAGGTGCGCCAGGTTCAGGGTCGAGAGCGGCGGCTGGCGGACATTGGCGTAGACGTGGCCGGGGATGGTCCCCAGCCAGGCTTCGACGGCGTTGACGGTCTCGCGGATGACAGTGAGGTCGCGGCCCTGGCTGACCTTCTCAGCGAGAGCCAGCTTGGCGTCGGCGCGGGCCGGATCCTCATCCCAGACCACGAGACTGGCGGTGACATAGGCGTAGGCCACCGCGTCGCCGCCCAGATCCTGAAGGGCCAGGTCCGCCTCGCCGGCCTTGTTGGCCGCATCGTTGTCGATCAGGGCCGAGGGCTCCTGGGTCAGGGCCTCGCGCAGCAGGCCACTGTCGCCAACGGCCTCGATGCCAGCGGCGGGCGTATGGATGCCAAAGTCGA
Organism: uncultured Caulobacter sp.; assembly: GCF_937900395.1. Classification (GTDB taxonomy): domain Bacteria; phylum Pseudomonadota; class Alphaproteobacteria; order Caulobacterales; family Caulobacteraceae; genus Caulobacter. Next base: position 758 of record NZ_CALCDX010000254.1, on the reverse strand, counting down.
TCTGCTTGGCGCGTGCCTGGGGTAGCAGTTCCAGAGCGACCGTGCGCAGCAGGCTGGACAAGTCCAGGGGCGCGAAATCCAGGGCGGCTGTGTCGCTGCGCCCCAGGGCCAGCAATTGCTGCGTGCTGCGGGTGGCGCGGGCAATTTCGGTTCCCAGGGCTTGCAGTGTCTGCTGCACCAGGTCGCCGTTGGGCTCTCGCCGCGCATAGTCCACCTGCATCTGCAAAGTGGTCAGGTGGGTGCGCAACTGGTGCGATGCGTCGTCCAGAAATTCTCTTTGCTGCGTGATGAGCGCCTGGTTGCGTGCCATGTGCTGGTTGACGGCGGACACCAGGGGGCGGATGTCTGCGGGCAGATCCTGTGGCGGGATAGGCGTCATATCTTCCGGGCTGCGGTCTTTCACGCCTTGCGCCAAACGTGCCAGCGGGCGCAAGGCCAGCGCCAGGGTTCCGGCAGCACCTAGCACCATCAGCACCAGGATCAGTCCATCCCGCAGGGCTGCGCGGCGCACAAAGCGCAGGGTGAAATCGCGGCGCGATTGGGTGCTTTCACCCACTTGCACGATGACGCTGGTATTCGACTGGTCCGGGCTGGTTCCGTTCAGACTCGCATCTGCCGAAATGGGGCGCTGGTAAGCCACCAGGCGCAAGGACTCTCCAAAATACCGGGCGTCGTAAAAACGCGGAACACCTGGCTCCAGCGGGCGGGGCGGTAAGGGCAGATCGGCATTGCCCAGCTCTACCAACGCATCGGACGTC
>NZ_CALCDX010000253.1 GCF_937900395.1 uncultured Caulobacter sp. | reverse complement strand
CGTTAGCCCCCTCCGGCCCTCTGGGCCACCTCCCCCGCATCGCGGGGGAGGATCTGGTTCACCCTCACCTAAACGGCGGCTCGTCGAACGCCCGCAGCTTGCGCGAGTGCAGGTTCGGGCCTTCGGCGTACAGCAGCTTGCAGGCCATGATGCCGATCTGCAGGTGCTGGCTGATCGCCCGCTCGTAGAAGGCGTTGGCCTGGCCGGGCAGCTTGATCTCGCCGTGCAGCGGCTTGTCCGACACGCAGAGCAACGTCCCGTACGGCACCCGGAAGCGGTAGCCCTGGGCCGAGATGGTCGCCGACTCCATGTCGATCGCCACCGCGCGGCTCTGGTTGAAGCGCAGGGCCGAGAGGCTGTGGCGCAGTTCCCAGTTGCGGTCGTCGGTGGTGACGACGGTGCCGGTCCGCAGGCGCTTCTTCAGCTGGTCGCCGGAATCGCCGCTGATCGCCTTGGCCGCGTCGTAGAGGGCGCGCTGCACCTCGGCGATCGACGGGACCGGGATCTCCGGCGGCAGCACGGCGTCCAGCACGTGGTCGTCGCGCAGATAGGCGTGGGCCAGGACGTAGTCGCCGATCGTCTGGGTGTCGCGCAGGCCGCCGCAGTGGCCGATCATCAGCCAGGCCTGCGGACGCAGCACCGCCAGGTGGTCGCAGATGGTCTTGGCGTTCGAGGGGCCGACGCCGATGTTGACCAGGGTCACGCCCGAGCCGCCCGGCGCCATCAGGTGGTAGGCCGGCATCTGGTGCTTGCGCCAGGTCGATTCCGCCACCGCCAGCTCCGGATTGACCGTGTTGGCGGTGATGGTCAGGCCGCCCGAGCACGACAGGGCCGTATAGGGACTGTCGGGGGCCTTCAGCTGGGCGATGCCCCAGCGCACGAACTCGTCGACATAGCGGTGATAGTTCGTGAACAGGATGAACTGCTGCACGTCCTCGGCCGGCGCGCCGGTGTAGTGCTTCAGGCGCGCCAGGGAGAAGTCGGTGCGCAGGCCGTCGAACAGCGACAACGGCCGGGTCTCCTCCAGCGCCGGGCTCCAGACGCCGTCGGCGATCTCGTCGCCGATGAAGGCCAGGTCCGTGGTCGGGAAGAAGCGGGCGATGTCCTCGCTGCGCACGTCGGCCTGGTTCAGGTCGATCGTGGCGTCCAACACGTAGGGATAGGGGATTTCCTGGCGGGAGCGGTCGACCTCGATCTCGACGTCGAAGTCGTCCATCAGGAGGGTCAGCTGCTCGACCAGATAGTCCTTGAACTGGGCCGGCTTGGTCACCGTGGTCGAATAGACGCCGGGACGGCTGACGCGGGCGTAGGAGCGGGCCAGCTTGGGCGGCAGCGCCTCGGGATCGTAGGTCAGCCGCAGCTCCGGATAGGCGAAGCTGCCGTCGAACCGCGCCTGCGGGTCGGGCCGGGTTCCGTTTTCGAGATAGGCGCGGAGGGCGTCGCGGAGAGCGCCGACGGCGCGTTCGTATTCGTCATTGAGCCGTTCGACGACGGCGATTGCTTTTTCTTGGTTTGACATGCGGCCTTATAGCGGCGTTTCGCGACATTGGCGAGACATCGCCCCTGTCTGTGGGAATGATTTCTTACTTAGCGCGGATGAGGAAACCCCGGCGCCTTCCGTCTCTACAGACTGAGCCTGTTTTCGCGCTTTGCCCGCAAACGACCCAGCCTTGCTCCACCGAAGGGCATGGACGAACCCGCGCCGGTCGGCCAAAAGGGCGGAAATGATCAAGGAAGGCATGGATGGCGGCGCGGGCGTTCTCGCGCGTCATGTCTTCCGCAAACCAGACTACGCCGTCGGCGCCGCGTCCGGCGCCAGGGGGACCGAATGAACAAACGCTTCGCCTTACTGATCGTCGCGGCCATGGTCCTCGGCGTCGCCGTGGGCTGGGCCATCAACCAGACGATGGACCCGACCCAGGCCAAGGCCGCCGCCAACAGCCTGTCGCTGATCACCGACATCTTCCTGCGCCTGATCAAGATGATCATCGCGCCGCTGGTGCTGACCACCCTGGTGGCCGGCATCGCCCACATGGAGGACGCCGCCGCCGTCGGCCGGATCGGCGCCAAGACCATGGCCTGGTTCATCACCGCCTCGGCCGTATCCCTGCTGCTGGGTCTCTTGATGGTTCACCTGCTGGATCCGGGCGCGAACCTGAACCTGACGCACATGGATATCGAGGGGACGAAGACGGCGGCGACCACCGACGCCTTCACCCTGAAGGGCTTCATCACCCACCTGGTGCCGACCTCGATCTTCGACGCCATGGCCAAGAACGAGATCCTGCAGATCGTCGTCTTCGCCCTGTTCGTCGGCACCGCCGTCGCCTCGCTGGACAACAAGGCCCCGCAGATCCTGGAGCTGGCCGAGCAGGCCGCCCAGGTCATGCTGAAGGTCACGGGCTTCGTCATGAAGCTGGCCCCGCTGGCCATCTTCGCGGCCCTGGCCTCGACGATCGCCACCCAGGGCGTCTCGATGCTGGCCGTCTACGGCAAGTTCGTGCTGGGCTTCTACGCGACCATGGGCGTGCTGTGGGGCCTCTTGTTCCTGGCCGGCCTGGCGGTGCTGGGCAAGCGCGTCCTGCCGCTGTTCGGCGTGATCCGCGACCCGGCCCTGCTGGCCTTCTCGACCGCGAGCTCCGAGGCCGCCTATCCGCGCATCCTCGACAGCCTGCCCAAGGTGGGCGTGCGCCGCCGCATCGTCTCGTTCGTCCTGCCGCTGGGCTATTCGTTCAATCTCGACGGCTCGATGCTGTACTGCACCTTCGCCACCATGTTCATCATGCAGGCCCACGGCGTGCATCTGACGGTCCAGCAGCAGATCTTCATGCTGCTGCTGCTGATGGTGACCTCCAAGGGCATCGCTGGCGTGCCGCGCGCCTCGCTGGTCGTGATCATGGCCACCCTCACCTATTTCGGCCTGCCGGAAGCCTGGATCGCGCTCGTGCTCGGCGTCGACCACCTGCTGGACATGGGCCGCAGCGCCACCAACGTCGTCGGCAACAGCGTCGCCGCCGCCGTGGTCGCCAAGTGGGAAGGCGAGCTGGACGAGATCGACCCGAACGCCGAAGGGGCGACCATCTAAGCCGCTCTTTCAACACCCGTCGCGAACGGCCCGCTTCCCTACGGAGGCGGGCCGTTTTCGTGTCCAGTTGATACTGTACAGTAAAAACTTGACACCACCCGCCCGAGGTCCAATCTCAAGCGGGAGGGACTAGAAGGACGACGTCCATGAGCAAGATCGCTCACATCGCGCGCGCGGCCCTGGTCGGGCTCGCCATTTCCGCCCCGCTGGCCCTGAGCGGCGCGACGGCCGCCCAGGATGCGCCGGCTCCGGCCGAGAAGGCCGCCAAGCCCGCCAAGACGCCCCGGCAGTGCTTCTACCTGTCCGACTGGCGCGGCTGGACCGCCCCGGACAAGGACACCCTGTACCTGAAGGTGCGGGGCAAGGACGTCTACAAGGTCGATCTGGCCTATGGCTCCAGCCAGCTGACCTGGCCGGGCACGCACCTGGTCTCGATCGTCCGGGGCGTCGACAGCGTCTGCAGCCCGATGGACCTTGATCTGCGCGTGTCGGACGGCTTCGGCATGGCCATCCCGATCCGGGCCAAGACCATCACCAAGCTGACCCCGGAACAGATCGCGGCGATCCCCAAGAAGTATAAGCCGTAGGTTAAGCGGCTCACCGCTTCCGGATGCTGGCCTCGGGCGTGAAGAAGCTGCCCTGCACAGGCGCGACGCACGGCGTCTTCCCCAGCCGCACCTCGCCCTGGCGGCCCTTGGGCTTGGCGCCCGGGCCGAACTTGAGAGAGCAGTTCAGGAAGCGCCCGTAGGCCGCGCCTGGACTGACCGCGCCCGGCGGCGCGTCGCCATAGGTCCCGCCCGACGGTCCCGCCGCGACGACGGCGTCGTAATAGGCGCGCTTCTCCGGATCCATCGGCGCGGGGTAGCTGGGACCGTTGGCCTGGAGTTTCCCCAACCGCTCCTCGCACCTTTCCCGCTCCTCGCGCGACTGTCCCGCGCCGCGGACGCAGCCGGCGCCGGCCCGCAGCGCCCCGCGCAGGGCGTCGGCGGAAACGGTCGAGCCGGGGGCGGGGGCGCTCGCGGATGGAGCGGACGCGGCCGGGACGCTGCTGGGCGGCGCGGCGGGCAAGTATACGGGCGCGGGGATCGGCGCGGACGCCGTAGCGGCGGGCGCACGGCGCGGGGCCTTCGCTGGCGCGGTCTTCGCCTCGGGTCGCGCCAACTCCACCGACATCGGGGGAAGATCAGGTCCGCTGGCCGTAAAGGTCGGCGCGGCCGGCCACGCCAGCCAGGCCAGCACCGCCGCGTGCAGGGCCAGCGACACAGCGGCCAGGGCGCCCCATCGGCGCGACCGCCCCCGAACACCCCGCATCGCTCCCCCGCGCCGAACCCGTCCGCGCGCAGGACGCCCTGTCGTTGTGTCGAGAGGAAGGCGGCGCCATGGCGCGAATGGCCACGCTCGATGAGCGGCAAAGCAAAACCCTCTCCCCTTGCGGGAGAGGGTGGCCCGGCCAAGGCCGGGTCGGGTGAGGGGTCGCGCGGGAGGCGCCGAGAAACCCCTCATCCGTCAGCGGAGCTTGTCCTCGGGCGCGCGCTTCGCGCGACCCGGGGGCTGACACCTTCTCCCTCAAGGGGAGAAGGAAGCCAACATCACTCCGCCGGCGTCAGGTCCGAGCGCTTCTTCATCATCTCGTCGAAGCTGGTCCACACGCCCTCGGCGCCGTGCCAGGACCCCTTGGTGGCGGCCTTGGAGTATTCGGTCGCGCGGGCCTCGAAGAAGTTGGCGTGCTCAACGCCCGACAGCAGCGACTGCAGCCAGGGCAGCGGGTTTTCCTTCACGCCGTACACTTCCGGCAGCTGCAGCTGGCGCAGGCGCCAGTCGGCGATGAAGCGGATGTACTGCTTGATGTCGTCGGGGGTCATGCCCTGGACGTCGCCGGCCTCGAAGGCGAGATCGATGAACTTGTCTTCCAGGCCGACCACGTGCTTGCAGCAGTCGACGATGTCGTCGGCCACGGCCTTGGTCACCGCGTTCGTTTCCTTGTTGAACGCGTGGTACAGCTTGATGATGCCGTCGCAGTGCAGGCTCTCGTCGCGGATCGACCACGAGACGATCTGGCCCATGCCCTTCATCTTGTTGAAGCGCGGGAAGTTCATCAGCATCGCGAACGAGGCGAACAGCTGCAGGCCCTCGGTGAAGCCGCCGAACATGGCCAGGGTGCGGCAGATGTCGGCGTTGGTGTCGACGCCGAAGGTCTGCATGTAGTCGTGCTTGGCCTTCATGGCCTCGTATTCCATGAACGCCGAGAACTCGGTCTCGGGCATGCCGATGGTTTCGAGGAGCAGGGCGTAGGCCGCGATATGGATCGTCTCCATGTTCGCGAACGAGGCCAGCATCATCTTCACTTCGGTGGGCTTAAAGACCCGACCGTAGCGCTCCATGTAGTTGTCCTGCACCTCGACGTCGGACTGGGTGAAGAAGCGGAAGATCTGCGTCAGCAGGTTCCGTTCCTTGTCGTTCAGCTTGACGGCCCAGTCCTTGAGGTCCTCGCCCAGCGGCACCTCTTCCGGCATCCAGTGGACCTGCTGCTGCTTCTTCCAGAAGTCATAGGCCCAGGGATAGCGGAACGGCTTGTAACCGCCCGAAGGGGTCATCAGGCCGGGCAGGATCAGCGACGACGGAGCGGACATGGCAGAGCCTCGGAGCGAGAATCGAGCGGACGGGTTAGAAGAGGTTACGGCAGGCGACAGCCCGACGCACGCCTAAGAGTGCCCCACCACATCTAGTGTGACAATGGCCCTCAGCCACAAGATAGCGGAGGTTCTGTGGAAAAGCCGTTCACGATTTTCAGCGCCCTCGGCTCGGGCGGCGTGCCCGTCGAGGCGGCCATGACCTTGATCGGCTTGCCTTTTGAGGTGGTCGAGGCTCCGACCTGGGAAGGCGAGGCCGAGCAGGCCAAGGTCGCAGGAATCAATCCCCTTAAGCAGATTCCGGCGCTGGTCACCCCCGAAGGCGAAACCATCACCGAAAGCGCCGCCATCCTGATCTGGCTGGCCGACCGCTATCCGGAAGCGCGCCTTGGCCCCGCGCTCAACGACCCGGCGCGCGCCCAGTTCCTGCGCTGGATGACCTTCATCCCCGCCTCGATCTATTCGCTGTTCTGGGTGCGCGACGATCCCTCGCGCCTGGGCGGGCCGGACCCGGAGGTCCAGGCGCGGATCAAGGCCGCGACGGCCGAGCGGATTCTGGACTGCTGGCGGATGATGGAAAGCCAGATGTCGCCCGGCCGGTATCTGCTGGGCGATGAGCTGAGCGTGCTGGACCTCTACGTCACGGTGGTCAGCCGCTGGGGGCCGCGGCGGGTGAGGTTCTACGAAGCCGCGCCGAAGATGAGCGAGGTGGTGAAGCGGGTGGACGCGGATCCGAGGCTGGCTGGGTTCTGGGCGGAGCGGTTCCCGTTCTTTGACGGGTGGGAGCGGTTGGGGCAGCAGGGGTGAGGGGCGGACCAATCCTCCCCCCAGGGTCGAAAGCCGACCGGCCCGGTCGGGTGCGATCCTTAAATCTCTTGGAGGCTGCAGCGTGCAGGGCTGGGCGGGTTGGTCAAGGACCGGCCTCCGGCCGGCCGCGCGGCGGCGGCGCTGCGCGCCGTCCTTGAGCAATCCGACCAGCCCAGCGATCGTCTCGCCGTGAGATTTAGGGAGGGCTCCTTCTCCGGGGAGAAGAAGTTCACACCAACAAAACACCCGACCTCCCCGGCGAATGCCGGGGCCCAGATTCATCCGGAGCGGCTTGGGTGGGCGCGCCATGCGGCCTCGCCAGCATCTCGACGTCAGCGGGTTCGATCTGGGCCCCGGCATTCGCCGGGGAGGTCGGGATCTAAAAGCCCGTCATCCCGCGCTTCATGCGCGGGACCCATTTGTCCGCCGCACGGGCGGCGCGAGGGCGGTCTCTCACGCGAAAGCTGAACCATGGGTCCCGCGCATGAAGCGCGGGATGACGGTGGAAAGCTGGCGGACGAGGCTACCAGCGCACGTTCATGCCCCTCCGCGCGCCCAACGCCTCCCCCGCCGCAACACCCTTCCCCAAACCACCCCTTTACGCGGCCACGCTTCCTCGCTATTGACGCCGCCGATGCAAGTCCGCGCGACCAAAATTACCACCCCGAAAACGACCCCCCGCGGCGGGGCGTCTGCGGGTGCGTGCGCGAACTAGCGAGCATCCGAAGTCAGCCCCGCCGATGCGCGGGGCGGCTCTCATCACCAGAGACCTCTAGCTCCCCGCGCTCCGCACCTTCAGGAGACGCAAGACCGTGAGCTTCAAATTTTCCCGTTCCAATCCGCCCCACGTCGGCGTCGTCGGCGCCACGGGCCTCGTCGGCGGCATGATGCGCGAGCTGCTGGCCGAGCGGGACTTCCCGCTGGCGTCCTTGCGCCTGTTCGCCTCGGCGCGCTCGGCCGGGACCAAGGTCGACTTCAAGGGCCAGGAGATCGTAGTCGAGGACGCCTCCACCGCCGACTTCGCGGGCCTGGACATCGTGTTCTTCTCGGCCGGCGGCTCGACCTCGCGCGAGCTGGCCCCCAAGGCCGCCGCCGCAGGCGCCGTGGTGATCGACAACAGCTCGGCCTGGCGCGGCGACCCCGACGTCCCGCTGGTGGTGGCCGAGGTGAATCCCCACGCCCTCCAGAACATCCCCAAGGGCGTCGTCGCCAACCCCAACTGCACGACCATGGCCGCCATGCCGGTGCTGAAGCCCCTGCATGACAAGGCGGGGCTGAAGCGCCTGACCGTCAGCACCTACCAGGCGGCCTCGGGCGGCGGCATGGAGGGCATCGAGGTGCTGGCCGAGCAGCTGCGCGCCGGCGCGGCCGGGGACCTGGACGGCCTGGCCCGCTCGCCCGACGCCGTCCCCCTGCCCGAGCCCCGCAAGTGGGCGGTCCCGCTGGCCTACAACGTCGTGCCGCTGAACTACGTGCTGGGCGAGGACGGCTACACCGAGGAAGAGCTGAAGCTGCGCGACGAGAGCCGCAAGATTCTGGAGATCCCCGGCCTGCCGGTCTCGGGCACCTGCGTGCGCGTGCCGGTCTTCACCGGCCACTCGCTGTCCATCAATGCCGAGTTCGAGCGTCCGGTCTCCGTGGCCGAGGCGCTTGAGCTTCTGGGCCAGGCGCCGGGCGTGGTCGTGGACGCCGTGCCCAATCCCCTGGCGGCCACCGGCCAGGACCCGGTCTTCGTCGGCCGCGTGCGTCCCGACCCGACGGTCGCCAACGGCCTCGCGCTGTTCGTCGTCGGCGACAACCTGCGCAAGGGCGCGGCCCTGAACGCGGTGCAGATCGCCGAGGTCATGCTGGGATAGCGTCTCCCCCCCGTGTCATCCCGGTCGACCCGGGCCGGGATGACACGGGTTAACGTTACTGACCCCATATCTTGTGGGCGCCTCTGTGAGTGAACGCGGGAGTCCGGGGACGGAGCTTCGAGGGCGCCTTGCGACCGTCCGTCGCGGGTGAAAAAAGTTCGCCTCCGCAACCCCTTGATCCTGCCTCACAAGTTCCAGCCGTTCACAGCTTGTTAACGAAAAACTCGCCCCAACACCGTTGACGAGTCATTCACCACTGTGGCCCCATATCTGGGCTGAGGGGGCTCCTCGGCCACAAGATATAGCGGCTGGGCAGGGTTAACCCCTTCTCCGGAACACGCTGATTGAGCAATGGAATTTGGTCATGAACGGCAGTGAAGCGGCGAAGACGACCATCCGTAGAGAGGCGCAATTGGCGGCGATCAAGCCCGCCAAGCGCCCGCAGCTGGCCCTGGTCCGCAAGGTTCAGGTCGACCGCTCGCGCGACGCTCTGTTGACGGACTTCGGCAAGACCACGCTGGAAGACCGCTACCTGCTGCCGGGCGAGTCGTATCAGGACATGTTCGCGCGCGTCGCGACCGCCTTCGCCGACGACGCCGACCACGCCCAGCGCGTCTATGACTATATGAGCCGCCTGTGGTTCATGCCGGCCACCCCGGTGCTGTCGAACGGCGGCGCCGATCGCGGCCTGCCGATCAGCTGCTTCCTGAACGCCGTGAACGACAGCCTCGACGGCATCCTGGGCGTCTGGAACGAGAACGTCTGGCTGGCGGCCAACGGCGGCGGCATCGGCACCTACTGGGGCGGCGTCCGCTCCATCGGCGAGAAGGTCAAGGGCCAAGGCCAGACCTCGGGCATCATCCCCTTCATCCGCGTGATGGACTCGCTGACCCTGGCGATCTCGCAAGGTTCGCTGCGTCGCGGCTCCGCCGCCGTCTATCTCGACATCCACCACCCGGAGATCGAGGAGTTCCTCGAGATCCGCAAGCCGTCGGGCGACTTCAACCGCAAGTCCCTGAACCTGCACCACGGCATCAACATCACCGACGAATTCATGCACGCGGTGCGCGACGGCAAGAAGTTCGGCCTGCGCTCGCCCAAGACCAACGAGGTCCTGCGTGAAGTCGACGCCCGCGCCCTGTGGCAGAAGGTGCTGGAGCTGCGCCTGCAGACCGGCGAGCCCTACCTGATCTTCTCGGACAGCGTGAACAACGCCATGCCGGCCTTCCAGCGCGAGCTGGGCCTGAAGGTGCGCCAGTCGAACCTGTGCAGCGAGATCATGCTGCACACCGGCACCGACCACCTGGGCAACGAGCGCACCGCCGTCTGCTGCCTGTCGTCGGTCAACGCCGAGACCTTCCTGGAGTGGCGCGACCACCCGACGTTCATCGAGGACGTCATGCGCTTCCTCGACAACGTCCTGCAGGACTTCATCGACCGCGCGCCCGACGCGGCCTCGACCGCCGCCTACGCCGCCATGCGCGAGCGTTCGGTGGGCCTCGGTTTGATGGGCTTCCACTCGTTCCTGCAGAGCCAGAACGTCCCGTTCGAGAGCGCCCTGGCCAAGAGCTGGAACATGCGGATGTTCAAGCACCTGCGCCGCGAGGCCGACAAGGCCAGCATCGCCATCGGCGAGGAGAAGGGCCCCTGCCCCGACGCCGCCGACCGCGGCTCGATGGAGCGCTTCTCGCACAAGCTGGCCATCGCCCCGACCGCCTCGATCTCGATCATCTGCGGCGGCACGTCGGCGGGCATCGAGCCCATCCCGGCCAACATCTACACCCACAAGACCCTGTCGGGCTCGTTCGCGGTGAAGAACCCCTATCTGGAGAAGCTGCTCGAGGAGAAGGGCCAGAACACCGACGCGGTGTGGGGCTCGATCCTGGAGCACGAGGGTTCGGTCCAGCACCTGGACTTCCTGAGCCAGGACGAGAAGGACGTCTACAAGACCGCCTTCGAGCTGGACCAGCGCTGGGTGATCGAACTGGCCGCCGACCGCACGCCGGAAATCTGCCAGAGCCAGTCGGTCAACGTCTTCCTGCCGGGCGACGTCGACAAGTGGGACCTGCACATGCTGCACTGGACCGCCTGGGAGCGCGGCGTGAAGTCGCTGTACTACCTGCGCTCCAAGTCGGTGCAACGCGCCGCCTACGCTGGCGCCGAGGGCAAGGCCGAGAAGACCGCCGAGGGCTTCGACGTCCCCGAGAAGACCGACTACGACGAGTGCCTGGCCTGCCAATAAGGCTGATTGGCCTCATCCAAGGACCCAAACGGCGGCGCGATGCGGATCGCGCCGCCGTTTTCGTTCTTGGCTGCACGGAACCGGACCATCCCCTGGCGGTTCACCACGTGCGCTTTCGTCACGGTGGACAGACCGCCGGAAGCGCGTAGGCTGGACCTCCGTTAGGATTGGGGAATCCGAGGATGCGGACCGCTGGGGAGCGAACCGTCCTGTGTCTAACGGCCGTTCTGGCCGTGGGACTGGCTTATGCCGGAAGCGCCTGCGCGGCCCAGAAGGCTGGCAAGGCGCCCGTCGACAAGCACGCCGCCCCCGCCACGCCGAGCTTCCAGGTCAAGCCGGAAAGCCTCCGCCCCCTGAACCCCGCCGCCGGCTTCATCGCCTACGACAGCGACGCGATCGAGCTGGCCCTGGAGGGCGGCTTCGCCCTGCCCCCGGCCGCCGCCGGCGGCGACGTCCGTCTCCTGGACACCGACCGCTATTACGAGGGCGTCGGCCCGGTCAGCTGGCGCTCGAACGCCTTCAGCCATCAAGCCCAGCCGGGCGGCCCGATCGACTCCGTGCGCGTCTCGATGGCCGGCGCCGCGCCGACCGCCGCCTACGCGCCGCTGACCCTCTCCCGCCCCGACGCCTATGAGCTGCGCGAGGTCGACGTGACCGTCACCCGGGGCTGGCCCTCGGCGGTGATGCTGGCGGGCCGCAAATACGCCCTGGACGTCACCCCGCATGCCGGCCTCGGCTTCGGCGGCGCCGGCGGCTCGGCCGAGGCCGGCGCCACGGTGCGCCTGGGCAAGAAGAAGAACATGGGCGACCGGGTGACCGACGCGCTCGGCGTGCGCGAGGGCGACACGGCCTTCGGCGATCGGGGGCGCTGGTACATCTACGCCGCCGCCAGCGGCCGGGCCGTCGGCTTCAACATGCTGCGCGGCCAGAACGGCGACTGGAGCCGGGCGGGCCTCACCCAGGATGCGACCAGCCGCCTGATCGGCGACAGCCAGGCGGGCGTGGCCTGGCGCAAGGGCCCGATGCAGGCTTCGCTGGGCTATATTCACCGTGAGATGAGGGCCAAGGAAGGCATCATGGGGCTAGCGACGCAGAAGGACGACGTGGTCGCCCTGTCGTTCAGCCTGAAGCCCCACTGGTAGAGACCAGAACGGGGGCCAGAGCGCCTATTGGGCTTGTGTTTCCGGCCGCTTTCATGCAGCAAGCGCCCCACCTGTTCACTGCCCCAGCGAGACCATGAGCGAGAGCGAGCCCCCGCGCCGCAAGACCCTGAGCCTCAAGAGCCCGGTCGCCGCCCCCGGCGGACCGCCGCCTCTTGAGCGCATGGTCAAGCCGTCGGCCCGCACCACCGTGTTCACGCCGTCGGCCGCCCCGCCGCCCGCGCCCGCTCCGCCCCCCGCGCCGGTCGGCGACTGGAAGTGCAAGCCCTGCGGCACGCGCTTCGACCCGCCCGCCGAGCTGGCCGACGAGGACTATGTCCGCTGCCCCTCGTGCAACGCGCGCCTGGGGCTGGCGTCGGACTTCCGCGCCGACCCGCCGAACGTCGCCAAGCTGCGCGCGCGATATCTGAAGAAGGCGTAGGGGGCCGGGCCGAAGCTCGACGCGCCTGGACCGCCGCCACGGTAGGGAGCACCATGCGCGCCTGCTCGGCGCCGCCTGGATGCCGCCCTGATCAAGCGCGGTGACCATGCTGGCTGAAATCAATCCACCGAAACACATCACGCCCGCTGAAGTGAATCTGGTCGTAGAGCGTGGCGGCGTGATCCACTTCCTGGACGGCGTGATCGTCGCAACGCCCGCGCTGCGCGGATTGAAGATCCAGACTCTGGTGCGCACGCAATCGGCGCGGCTGGCGGACGGCCGCGTGCTCCACTGGTCGGTGCGGGGCGACCTGCGCAACATCGAAAGCCTCACCTTCGCGCCGCCGGCCTCGCCGGAAGAGGCCGAGCGCGCTTGGCAGGTTCCAGCAGGCCAGCCCACAGCAGCCGCCGCGCCGATGCTGAAGGATTGCCAGCTACTCAGCGGCGTGGAAGCGCGCGGCCGCTTCGTCGGCGCCTGGCGATGCGGAGCGGCTGATCAAACTCAGATCGCGGTGGCCGACCCCCTGCCACTAAGGGGATGGTCGCCAGCGCGTCTTCTCGCGACGGTGAACTATCGGTTCGACCTGATCGGGTCAGAGCCTATCATCCACGAACAAGGCGCTCCGATAGTGCTCGTACGCTTGGATTCGGACGGACTGTTCCACTACGCCCGCTTCTATTGGTCTCCCACCGAGGATGCTGCGGCCAAGCCCAGCGCACCCTAGGGCTCCGACGGAGCCGCGGCGCCAACCGCCGGCTCCTCGCGGATCATCACGCCCGTCCCCGCCGCCGGCGAGGCGGCCAGCGGCTTCTTGAACAGGCCGCGCCACAGGCTCTGCTCCTCGACCGCGCTGGTCCAGGCGGTTCCGGCCATCGCCTGCTCGACGCCCGCGTCATAGATCCGCTTCATCAGGCCGGTCTCGAACTTCAGCAGGTTGAAGCCTTCGAAGCTGCCGGGGATCGAGGCGACCGACAGCGGCAGGTTGTGGCGCGTGCAGAAGCCGGCGGCCAGGCTCAGCGCCTGGCGGTACGAGAACCGCAGCATGGTGTCGAAGCTGCGGCTCATGATCGAGGCCACCCCCGGCGGGGTCGACTGAGGGGCCGGATCCAGCACCGTATTGACGATCACGTGCACGCGGCCGCGCCGGAAGCGGGGGCCCAGATTGCGCCAGTGCAGCAGGGCGTCGGGCATCAGGAACAGCGGCGCGGCGACGCCGCCGT
>NZ_CALCDX010000252.1 GCF_937900395.1 uncultured Caulobacter sp. | reverse complement strand
AGTTGGTTAGAGCGCCGGCCTGTCACGCCGGAGGTCGCGGGTTCGAGCCCCGTCATTCGCGCCACCGTCCAGTGGCCCTCAAACATCAGAACAGTTTTCGCAACGCCTTGAGTTGCGGACGTCGAGCGCCATCTAGCGTTGATGGTCGCTTATCCCCGCTTCTCCGTCCTCGACCTGGCTCCGGTTCCGCAGGGAACCGACGTGGGCCAGGCCCTACACAACAGCCTCGATCTGGCTCGGCACGCCGAGCGACTCGGTTTCCACCGCTATTGGCTGGCCGAACATCACAACATGCCAGGCATCGCCAGCGCGGCCACGGCCGTGGTCATCGGTCATGTGGCCGGCGGCACCTCGACGATTCGGGTCGGCTCCGGCGGCGTGATGCTGCCCAACCACGCCCCGCTGATGGTCGCCGAGCAGTTCGGCACATTGAATGCGCTCTATCCCGGACGGATCGACCTGGGCTTGGGGCGCGCGCCGGGCACCGACCAGGCGACGACGCGCGCGTTGCGGCGCTATGCCGGCGCGGTCGATTCGTTCACTCAGGATGTCGTCGAACTGCAGCACTGGTTCAAACCGGCGACGGCGGACCAGAGCGTTCGGGCCGTCCCCGGCGAAGGACAGGACGTGCCGATCTGGATCCTCGGCTCCTCCACCTGGGGCGCGCAACTGGCTGCGGCCCTGGGCCTCCCTTACGCCTTCGCCGCCCACTTCGCGCCCGACGCCCTACTGGACGCCCTGCTCCTCTATCGCCGTCACTTCAAGCCGTCGGAAGCCTTGGACAAGCCCTACGCGATGGTCTGTATCGGCGTCTGCGCCGCCGATACCGACAAGGAGGCCGCGCGTCTGGCGACCTCGACCCAGCAGCAGTTCCTGGCGCTGCGCCGTGGACGGCCCGGCCTGCTGCCGCCCCCGGTCGACGATATCCGCGAACACGCCTCGCCCGCAGAGCTGGCCGGCCTGGACCACACGTTCCAGTACTCCGCCATCGGCTCGCCCGAGACGGTAAAGCGCAAGATCGACCAGGTTCTGGATATGACCGGCGCGGATGAGCTGATGGCGGCGTCCCAGATCTACGATCATGCCGCGCGCAAGCGCAGCTACGAAATCCTGGCGGGACTGCGCCCCGCCTAGTGATCGCGCAGCTGGGATAGTCCGCCGAAGGCTTGGCGCCCCGTCAGGCCGCCATAGATGAAACAGAGCTGGCGGAACACCGCGTCCCATCCGTGCCGCTCCACGGCGCGCCGCCGTGCGGCGACGCTGATGGCGGCGAGGTCGCGCGCGAACAGGGCCTCGACCGCTTCAGCGAAGGCGCTGGGCTCGGAGCGCACGGCTAGCTGCCCCACCTCGTCATCGACCGACTCGGCGACGCCGCCCGCGGCGACGCCGACAACCGGAAGGCCGCAAGCCATGGCTTCCAGCACGATAAGGCCGAAAGGCTCATTGTCGTTGGCGTGTACGAAAGCATCGCAGCTGGCCAGGATGCCCGCCAGTTCGGCGGGATCGCGGACATAATCCAGGCTGAGGGCGCGATCACTGACCGGCGCGCCGCCCCCCGCGCCGACGAACAATAGCTTGTAGGGCGCGCCCAGCCGCTCGACCGCGCCGACCAGGACATCAAGGCGCTTCTCCCGCGCCGGCCGGCCCGCAAAGACCAGCAGCTTCTCGTGAGAGGCCACGCCCAGCCGGCGACGCAGCGCCTCGCGATCCGCCCGGCTCGGATGAAAAAGCTCGGTGTCGACACCGAGCGGCAAGCCGATGGCGTTGTGTACGCCCGCCTCGATCAATCGGCCGGCGATGAACCGGCTGGGCGCCACGGCCTGGTCGAACTGTCGATAGACGGCGGCCCAGCGCTTCTGGACAGGCTTCTCAGCCCATTCGCCGATGTGCAACGCCGCCAGCTTGCCGAGATCGGTGTGACAGAAGCCGACGACGGGAACACCCAAGGCGTCCCCCGCCCTCAGAGCCGCCAAACCGGGCGTATAAGGATCTCCGGCCTCGATGATGTCAGGCCTCTGACGAATCAACCGCTCCATCCAGGCGGCTTTCACCACCGGCCAGCGATAGCCTGCTCCGAACGGCAGCGGCGCGGCGTAGATCGAGACCCGTCCTTTGCCATCGTAGGAATCCCTCGCCCCGGGGACGACCAGGGTATGGCGAACGGCGGGCCTGTTCGCCGCCAGCCATGCCCGCTTGGACGAGAGATATCGGCGAACGCCGCCGCTACGCGGCGCGTAGAGCATGGTCGTGTCTACGAGACGGACAGTGTCAAACGGCGGATCGATCTCGGCGGAAAAGCTATTCAGGCCGAACGGCCGATCCGTTCTCGTATCCGTCACGCCGAATCCTCATCGTTACGCCAGGCCTCCCCATTCGGCCTTGGATCGATAAAGCTTTTGCGACAGCTAGGGTTCCTCGCCGTTCCCGGACGATTTCCGAGCAACGCCGCGCCGCCCTAGCGCTTCGCGTAGCAATACCTCGACTTGTGCGTTCACGCTACGCAACTCGGACGCCGCCAGTCGCTCGATGGCCGACAGGACCTCTGGGCTGACGCGCATCAGGAATGCGCGCCGCCCGCCCTTGGCGTCATTTTGGCCGCTCGCCACGTCAGCCGTAGAGCGTGCCGGTGTTGACCACGGGCTGGGCCTCGCGATCGGCGCAGAGCACCACCAGCAGATTGGAGACCATCGAGGCGCGGCGCTCGTCGTCGAGCGTTACCACGCCGCGCTGGCTCAATTGGTCGAGAGCGCTCTCCACCATGTCCACAGCGCCGGCGACAATCGTCCGCCGCGCCGCCAGAACCGCCTCGGCCTGCTGACGCTTCAGCATCGAGCCGGCGATCTCCGGCGCATAGGCCAGATGCATCAGGTGCGCCTCGTCGATCGCGACGCCGGCGACGGCGGTGCGCTGCTGCAGATCCTTGCGCAGGCGATCCCCCACCTCTTCGGCGTCCGCCCGCAGCGTGGGCTCGCCCTCCTCGGCATGGTCGTAGGCGTAGTGCGAGGCGACCTCGCGCAAGCCCGTCTCGATCTGGATGTTCACGAAGGCGGCGTAGTCATCGACGTCGAACAGCGCCTGTGCGGAGTCCCTGACACGCCACACGATGTTGGCGGCGATCTCGATCGGGTTGCCGCGCTTGTCATTCACCTTCAGCGTCTCGCTGGTGACGTTACGCACCCGCAGGCTGATCTTCTTGCGGCCATACCAAGGCAGGATCCATCGCAGGCCTGTCGCACGGTCCGTGCCCACGTAAGAGCCAAACAGGGTGATCGCGTAGGCCTCGTTCGGCTGCAGAGAATAGAAGCCGCACGACACCAGGATCGCGAGGCTCACGCACGCCGCGCCGGATAGCGTGAAAAACGCGCCGCCGCCGTCTCGCGCCTGAAGGAGCAGCCAAATCCCGAGTCCTAGAAGCAAGGGCGCGGCCAATAGCGCGACACCCCCGTTCACGCCAGCGTACGGGCGTTCGTTGGTCGGGTTGATGGTCCGGGTCTCAGACATGACGCACCTCCAGCTTTGCGATCAAAGTGATATCACTTTGATCGCAGACTCCAAGCGAAAGCGCGACCTTGGACCGAAGGCCCAATGCCTTGGCTATGAAGAGGAATGGTGGGCAGTGAGGGGATCGAACCCCCGACCCTCTCGGTGTAAACGAGACGCTCTACCGCTGAGCTAACTGCCCTCTGAGGCCGCCGCTTCTAGCGGGCGCGCGCGTTCGGGCAAAGCCCGAAATACGAAAGGCGGAACGTCAGCCCCCGCGACGCCCCGCCTCCCTTAAGCGGAAACTGGATCAGCCGTTCAGCGACGACTTCAGGCCTTCGCCGACCTGGAAACGCGCGGTCTTCGACGCGGGACGGTTGACCGTCTCGCCCGTCCGCGGATTTCGCGCGGTGCCCGCGGCGCGGGTCACGGCCTTGAACGTGCCGAAACCGACCAGGCGCACGTCCTGGCCCGACTTAAGGGAGTCGGTGACGGCGTCGATGAAGGCTTCCAGCGCGTCTTTGGCTTGGTTCTTGTTGATGCCCGCCTTCTCGGCGATCGCCGTGACGAGTTCGGCTTTTGTGGTCATGTTTTTCTCCCAGCCTGAGCTGCGACGTGTTTTCGCTTACGGCGCTGAGCTCGCCCGGGATTATGGCGGTAGAAAAGGCCTCGTCAAACGAGAGCGGCGCGGGAAACTCCCGCGCCGCATAAGTTATCATCAATAAGTTACGCTTAGTGCGTCAAGATGGCGTCGCTGTCGCCCTCATCCTTCTTCGCAGACGCAGCAATCGGCTCCTCGGCCTCATTCCACTCGACCGGGGTGAGCGGACCGGTCAGGGCGTGCTTGAGCACCTCGTCGACCGTCGAGACCGGAATGATCTCCAGGCCGTCCTTGACGCTCTGAGGCACGTCCACGAGGTCCTTCTCGTTCTCCTGCGGGATCAGCACGGTCTTCACGCCGGAGCGCAGGGCCGCCAGCAGCTTCTCCTTCAGACCGCCGATGGCGGTGACCCGGCCACGCAGGGTGATCTCGCCGGTCATGGCGATATCCTTGCGGATCGGGATGCCGGTCAGCACCGATACCATGGCGAGAGCCATGGCGATGCCGGCCGACGGACCGTCCTTGGGCGTGGCGCCGTCCGGCACGTGGATGTGCACGTCGGTCTTCTCGAAGACCGGCGGCTTGATGCCGAACTGCAGGGCCCGCGAGCGGACATAGCTGTTGGCCGCCGCGATCGACTCCTTCATCACGTCCTTGAGGTTGCCGGTGATCTGCATGCGACCCTTGCCCGGCATCTTCACGGCTTCGATGGTCAGGATATCGCCGCCGAACTCCGTCCAGGCCAGACCGGTGACGATGCCGACCTGGTCGACCTCGTCGGTCTCGCCGTAGCGGTACTTCTTGACGCCAGCGTACTTGGCCAGGCGCTCGTCGTCGATCGTGATCGAGGCCAGCTTCTCGCGGGCCAGGTCACGGACCGTCTTGCGCGCCAGGGCGCCCAGTTCCCGCTCCAGCGACCGCACGCCGGCTTCCCGGGTGTAGTAGCGGATGAGGTCGCGGATCGCCTTGTCCGGCACGATGAACTCGGCAGGCTTCAGGCCGTGATCCTTGGCCAGCTTGGGCAGGATGTGCCGCTTGGCGATCTCCAGCTTCTCATCCTCGGTGTAGCCGGGGATGCGGATGATCTCCATGCGGTCCAGCAGCGGCTGGGGCATGTTCAGGCTGTTGGCCGTCGTGACGAACATCACCTGCGAGAGGTCGTAATCGACCTCCAGGTAGTGGTCGCCGAACGTCGAGTTCTGCGACGGATCGAGCACTTCCAGCAGCGCCGAGGCGGGATCGCCGCGGTAGTCGCTGCCCATCTTGTCGATCTCGTCGAGCAGGACGAAGGCGTTCGTGGTCTTGGCCTTCTTCATCGACTGAATGACCTTGCCGGGCATCGAGCCGATGTAGGTGCGGCGGTGACCGCGGATCTCGGCCTCGTCGCGCACGCCGCCGAGGCTCATGCGCACGAATTCGCGCCCAGTCGCCTTGGCGATCGACTTGCCCAGCGAGGTCTTGCCGACGCCCGGAGGACCGACGAGGCACAGGATCGGCCCCTTCAGCGAATTGGTGCGCGCCTGGACGGCCAGGTACTCGAGGATCCGCTCCTTGACCTTTTCCAGACCATAGTGGTCGGCGTCGAGGATGCCTTCGGCCTCGGGAAGGTCGATCTTCTTGGTCTTGGCCTTGCCCCACGGGATCGACAGCAGCCAGTCCAGATAGTTCCGGACCACCGTGCTTTCGGCCGACATCGGGCTCATGTTGCGCAGCTTCTTCAGCTCGCCCTCGGCCTTGGCCCGGGCTTCCTTCGAAAGCTTGGTCTTCTTGATGCGCTTTTCGAGATCGATCAGCTCGTCGCGAGCATCATCGGGATCGCCCAGCTCGCGCTGGATCGCCTTCATCTGCTCGTTCAGATAATATTCGCGCTGGGTCTTCTCCATCTGGCGCTTCACGCGCGAGCGGATCTTCTTCTCGACCTGCAGCACCGAGATCTCGCCTTCCATGAGGGCGAAGACCTTTTCCAGGCGCTTCACGACGTCGAAGATCTCCAGCAGGTTCTGCTTGTCGCCGATCTTGACGGACAGGTGCGCGGCGATGCTGTCGGCCAGCTTGCCCGGCTCGGCGATCTGCGGGATCGACGCCAGGGCTTCCGGCGGCACCTTCTTGTTCAGCTTGACGTAGTTTTCAAACTGCTCGACGACCGCGCGCGACAGGGCCTCGGCCTCGGGACCCGCGCCTTCGTCTTCGCTGACCTCGCCGATCTGGGCCTCGTAATAGGCCTCCTGGTCGGTGAACTTCACGACGGCCGCGCGGCCCTTGCCCTCGACCAGCACCTTCACGGTGCCATCGGGCAGTTTCAGCAGTTGCAGGACGGTGGCCAGCACGCCGACGTCGAAGATGTCGCCCGGCGCCGGATCATCATCCGCCGAGTTCTTCTGCGTCACGAGCAGGATCTGCTTGTCGCCGCGCATCACTTCCTCGAGGGCGCGCACGGATTTGTCGCGGCCCACGAAGAGCGGCACCACCATATGCGGGAAAACAACGATGTCCCGCAGCGGCAAGACAGGAAGCGTACGTAGTTCGGACATGTGCTCAATACTCCCGGCCGCGGCGGGGGAAGCGCCTTGGCCATGCGGGCCGCCGTCACGTCAGACGATGCGCCTGAGTCGATCGGCCCGTCCGCCCTGGACTGGGCGGAATGTCGTTATTTATGTGGACGTTTTACAACACGGTTCAAGCGCACTCGCCTCACAGCGGCGAGAGGTCGCGCATGTCCGGTCAAGTTGAAACGGGCATGCCCCATGCGAGCGCTCATGAGGCGAGTTCATCCAAGATCTGGACTTTAAAGCGCTTTCTCTAGCCTCGAGGCGTTGTGGCGCCCGCGCCTCACCGTCGGGACAACGCCACGCCCCAAAGCGGGTTATCCACGAAAAAGGGCGCGCCTCCGCAAGGAAGACGCGCCCTGGATCTCAGAAAGCGAGCGATCAGGCCGAGGCCGCGCCGCCCTTCTTCTCCGCGTAGATCAGCAGCGGCTGAGCCCGGCCTTCGACGACCTCGGCGTTGACCACCACCTCCTCGACGCCCTCGTAGTTGGGCAGCTCGAACATGGTCTCGAGCAGGATGCCTTCCATGATCGAACGCAGGCCGCGCGCGCCGGTCTTGCGGGCGATGGCCTTCTTGGCGACCTGATGCAGGGCGTCGTCCGTGAAGGTCAGGCCGATGTTCTCCATCTCGAACAGGCGCTGGTACTGCTTGACGAAGGCGTTCTTCGGCTCGGTCAGGATCTTGACCAGGGCGGCCTCGTCGAGGTCTTCCAGGGTCGCGACCACCGGCAGACGACCGATGAATTCCGGGATCAGGCCGAAGCGCTGCAGATCGTCGGGCTCGACGTTCCGCAGGATCTCGCCCGTCCGGCGCTCTTCCGGATCGGTCACCTTGGCGCCGAAGCCGATCGACTTGGCCGCGCCGCGCGCCGAGATGATCTTCTCGAGCCCGGCGAAGGCGCCGCCGCAGATGAACAGGATGTTCGTCGTGTCGACCTGCAGGAACTCCTGCTGCGGATGCTTGCGCCCGCCTTGCGGCGGCACGGAGGCGACGGTGCCTTCCATGATCTTCAGCAGGGCCTGCTGAACGCCCTCGCCCGACACGTCGCGGGTGATCGAGGGGTTGTCGGACTTGCGGCTGATCTTGTCGATTTCGTCGATGTAGACGATGCCGCGCTGAGCGCGCTCGACGTTGTAGTCGGCGGCTTGCAGCAGCTTCAGCACGATGTTCTCGACATCCTCGCCGACGTAACCGGCTTCGGTCAGCGTCGTGGCGTCGGCCATCGTGAACGGCACGTCGATGATTCGAGCCAGGGTCTGGGCCAGCAGGGTCTTACCCGTACCGGTCGGACCGACCAGGAGGATGTTCGACTTGGCCAGTTCGACGTCGTTGTTCTTCGACGCGTGGTTGAGGCGCTTGTAGTGATTGTGGACCGCCACCGCGAGAACCTTCTTCGCGTGGCCTTGCCCGATTACGTAGTCGTCCAGGACTTCGCAGATTTCGCGCGGCGTTGGCACGCCGTCCTTGGACTTCACGAAGGCGATCTTGTGCTCTTCGCGGATGATGTCCATGCAGAGCTCGACGCATTCATCACAAATGAACACCGTCGGTCCCGCGATGAGCTTGCGCACCTCGTGTTGGCTCTTTCCGCAGAAAGAACAGTAGAGAGTGCTTTTCGTGTCGCCGCTCGCGGCTTTCGTCATGATCGCTTCTCACACTATGGCGACATACGGCTCTAACGCCGAGACGCCCCTCCGAGCGCATAAGCCGCCACCGAAGCAGCCAGGATATACGCCGGGAGTTGTCTAATCCTTGACATTCCCCGATCCGGGCGCGCTTCACAAGCCTTGCCAGCGCCTTTCCCGCCTCAAACGCTTCAACGCGCCGGATCGTGTCATGACCTCGCCATCTAAATTGGGCGATTGGCGCTCGGGTGCAAGCGTTGCGCGACTTGGCCCTTACCGCCATCCCTCGAAGCTCTTATTACGAGGACTGGAATCGTGTGGAACCGGCGCGCGTCACGCGACGGCATGGAAGGTTGATGGCCAAACGTTCGTTGATGTCGAAGGGGTTGAGCGCCTCGCGCCCGATGACCGGCGAAATGGGTCATGAGCGCGCATTGGTCGCCTTCGACTTCGACGGCACCTTGACCGTCAAGGACAGCTTCAACGCCTTCCTGAAATGGCGCGCCGGACCTCGGCGATGGACGCGCGGCGTGCTGCGGCTGACCCCCGCCCTGCTGACCTACGTGTTCGATCGCAACCGCGGAAAACTCAAGGCCGCCGCGGTTCGCGAGTTCCTGAAGGGCGCGACCGTCGCCGAGATCGAGGCCGACGCGCGGGCCTTCGCCCAGGCCTTCGCCCCCTCCATGCTACGCCCGGACGCCGTAGCGGTCTGGCGCGCCTGGCGAGCGAAGGGCGCGCGGATCGTGATCGTCACCGCTTCCCCCGAAATCACCGTCGCGCCGTTCGCGCGCGGCCTGGGGGCCGACGTCCTGATCGGCACGCGCCTGACCTGCTCGGAGGACGGACGGATCCTCGGCGGGCTCGACGGCGCCAACTGCCGCGCCAAGGAAAAGGTTGTCCGCCTGCGCGAGGTTTTCGGGCCGGACGTCCATCTGACGGCCGCCTATGGCGACACCTCGGGCGACACCGAAATGCTCGCGATCGCCGAGGAGAAGGGCTACCGGATCTTCCGGGGCAAGCCGGTCACCTGAGCGGATTAGCCGCACCCTCCGAGCAAGAAAAAAGCCGCCGATCGATGACCGGCGGCTCTTCTTTTAGCTGAGCGGCAGCTTATTCAGCGCCGGCCTCGGCGGCTTCGCGCGTGTCGTAGACGTGGTCGACCAGGCCCCAGGCCTTGGCTTCGTCGGCGCTCATGAAGTGGTCGCGGTCGAGGGTGCGCTCAACCTCTTCATAGGTGCGGCCGCAGTGCTTGACGTAGATCTCGTTCAGGCGACGCTTGGTCTTGATGATGTCCTCGGCGTGGCGCTCGATGTCCGAGGCCTGGCCGCGGAAACCGCCCGACGGCTGGTGCACCATGATGCGGGCGTTCGGCAGCGAGATGCGCTGGCCAGCGGCGCCGGCGGCGAGCAGCAGGCTGCCCATCGAGGCGGCCATGCCCATGCACACCGTCGAGACCGGGCTCTTGATGTACTGCATGGTGTCGTAGATCGCGAGGCCAGCCGTCACCACGCCGCCCGGCGAGTTGATGTACATGGCGATTTCCTTCTTGGGGTTCTCGGACTCCAGGAAGAGAAGCTGCGCGCAAATCAGGCTGGCCATGCCGTCCTCGACCGGACCGGTCAGGAAGATGATCCGCTCCTTCAGCAGCCGCGAGAAGATGTCGAACGCGCGCTCGCCGCGGCTGGTCTGCTCGACCACCATCGGCACGAGGTTCATGGCCGTCGAAACCGGATCGTACATCATGGGGTATCACCCTTTTCGTGTGTCTGGGCGGCGAAAACGAATCAGCCCCCGCGCGCCGTCGACAACGCATATCGCGTGGCGCTTAACAGGTTGCAAGGCGCGGACGAAAACCTCCAAGCATGAAAAAAGGCGCGGCCCTTTCGAACCGCGCCTCGTTTCGTAAGCCTTGGACGGCGATTAGCCGCCGTAGCCTTCCGGCAGGTCGTCTTCTTCCAGGAGCTCGTCCTTGGAGACTTCCTTTTCCTCGACCTTGGCCTTGCCGAAGATCAGGTCGACGACCTTGTCTTCGTAGATCGGGGCGCGCAGGGCCGCCTGCAGGTCGGCGCGCTGGCGGTACATGTCGAACACCTGCTGAGCTTGCGCGCCGTATTGGCGGGCTTCGCGCATGATGGCGTCGGTCAGTTCCTGGTCGGTGACGACCACGTCGTTCTTGCGGCCGATCTCGGCGAGCACCAGACCCAGGCGCACGCGGCGCTCGGCGATCTTGCGGTACTCCGACTGCAGTTGGTCGTCCGACTTCTCGGCGTCTTCCGGCGGCAGGCCGCCGCGGGCCTTGTCGGCCTCGACCTGTTGCCAGATGCCGGCGAACTCGGCTTCCACCATGCGCGGCGGCAGCGGGAAGTCGTGCTTGGTGTCCAGCACGTCCAGCAGGGCGCGCTTCAGCTTGAAACGCGAGGAGTTGTCGTAGCGGCCCGACAGGTTCGAGCGCAGCAGCTCCTTCAGGGCGGCCAGGTCCGACAGACCCAGGCGCTTGGCCAGCTCGTCGTCGGCCTTGCCGTCGACCGGAGCGCGGACTTCGGTCACCTTGGTGGCGAACTCGGCGTCCTTACCGGCCAGATCCTTGGCCTGGTATTCTTCCGGGAACTTGACCTTCACGACGATTTCGTCGCCCGGCTTGGCGCCGACCAGCTGGTCTTCGAAGCCCGGGATGAACTGGCCCGAACCCAGAACCAACTCGGCGCCCTCGGCCTTCCCGCCGGCGAACTCGACACCGTCGATCGTGCCGACGAAGTCGATCAGCAGCTGGTCGCCGTCCTTGGCCTTCACGGTCTTGCCCGTGCGCGGCTCGTAGGTGCGAGCCTGCTTGGCCAGCTCGTCCAGGGCCTCGTCGACCTCAGCGTCGGTGACCTTGTAGACCGGCTTCACCAGCTCGATCGAAGCCGGGTCGATCGGCTCGAATTCCGGCATGACTTCGACGGCCAGTTCGAAGGCGAGGTCCTCGCCGCCGGCGATAACCTTTTCCATGTCCGACGACGGGTTCAGCTCGGGCTGACCGGCCGGACGCAGCTTGTTCTCGTCGAGGACCTTCTGAGTGGTCTCGTTCAGCGCCTGCTCGATGACTTCGCCCATCAGGGCCTTGCCATACATGCGGCGGACGTGGGCCGTCGGCACCTTGCCGGGACGGAAGCCCTTCACGTTCATCTGCGGGGCGACTTCGGCGATCCGCGCATCCAGACGCGTGGCCAGTTCACTCGCGGGCACCGTGACGCCAAAAACGCGGCTGAGGCCTTCGCCCGACTTTTCAACGATCTGCATCGACATTCTTAATTTTCGGGTCGGGGCGCCGGGCGCCCGAGCTCCGCCCTGGGGTCCAAAAGATCGACGCCGCCCGCGAGGACCGGGGCGGCGAAAGAGCGCCCTTATGTCACGACGTGCGCGAGCATCCAAGAGCGGCGGCGATAAAACTCACACGCGCCCGAAAGCCCGGTGAGAAGAGTGGTGCGGATGAGAGGACTCGAACCTCCACGCCTCGCGGCGCTGGAACCTAAATCCAGTGCGTCTACCAGTTTCGCCACATCCGCGTGCGAGGGGGATTACGGACTCGAAGCGCGACGCGCAAGTCCAGTCAGCGTTTCGCGTAGAGCTCACCCAGCACCGCGGGCGCCAAACCAGGAAGATCCTCGGCTATGAGGCCAGGCCCATGGCGTGCGCCACACGCCGCATGGATCCAGGCGCCGGCGCAGGCGGCCTCGAAACTCTCCATGCCCTGGGCGATCAGCCCGCCGATGAAGCCGGCCAGCACGTCGCCCGATCCGGCGGTCGCCAGCCAAGGCGTACCGTTCAGCAGGACGGCGGCCCTGCCGTCCGGCGCGGCGACGACCGTATCAGGCCCCTTCAGCAGCACCACGGCGCCGGCGCGCCGAGCAGCCTCGCAGGCGGCCGTAATCCGCTCGGGCGACTTGGCCAGGAGCCCCGTGAAGACACGCTCGAACTCTCCCGGATGCGGCGTCAGGACGTCGTCGCGATCGAGGCAGGCGAACAGGTCTTCCGGATCATAACGGAAGCTGGTCAGCGCGTCGGCGTCCACGACCATCGCCGCGCCGGTGCGGGCCAGGGCCTGCAGATTGCGCGCGGTCGCCTCGCCGACGCCCGCGGCGGGTCCGATGATCACCGCGTCCGCCTCTTCCGCGGCCAAGGCGAGTTCGGCATCGGATTCGAACGGCGCCAGCATGACCGCCTCCAGGTGCGCGGCGTTCACCGCCAGCGCGCTTGGCGGAGACAGCACGGTCACCGCGCCCGCGCCGATGCGAAGACCGCCGCGGGCCGAGAGGCGGGCCGCGCCGGTGTTCCAGGCTTCGCCGCTGACGACCTTCAGCCGCCCCCGGCTATGCTTGTGCGCGTCGAAGGCCGGCCATGGGAAACGCGAAAGCCACAGTTCTGGGTCGTTCTCGAACAGATCTACGGCGTCGACTGTCTCCAGTCCAATGTCCGCCAGCACGATCTCGCCGCAGGCGTCACGCCCTTCCGCCAAGACGTGGGCGGGCTTTCGACGATGGAAGGTCACCGTGGTCTCGGCGCGGAAGGCGATGCCGCCCAGGGCTCGCCCCGTATCGCCATGGACGCCAGAGGGCGTGTCGACCGCCACGACTTGAACCCCAGCCTCTCGCGCGGCCCGCGCAAGCTCTGCGACCTGCCCCTCAAGGGGGCGCGACAGTCCCGCGCCAAACAGCGCGTCTATGTAAAGATATTCGAGCGCGGGTCGCGGAGACAATGGTCGAACCTCGCCCTTCCATCGCGAAGCAGCCCACCGCGCGGCCTCGGTCGCGGGCGGAAAGGCCGCCTCCACCACGACCGGCCATCCGCGTCGCTTCAGGTGACGGGCCGCGACATAGCCGTCGCCGCCGTTGTCGCCAGGTCCGCACCAGACAACGACCGGACGCCGCGCATACCGATCCCGGATCGCCGCCGCGACCGCTTCGCCAGCTCGCTCCATCAACACTTGGGTCGGCGTACCGCCGGCCACGGCCGCGCAGTCGGCCGCAGCCATCTGGGCGACGGTCAGGATCTCTCGCGCCACGGCGACTCCTTCAAAGCACTTGGCTCTGAGCTTCGCGCCCTTTCTCCGCCAGGATCAAGCGGTCGGCCTCCACGCGAAAAACGGACCGCGAGCAATGGTCGGGGCGAAAGGCCATGACGCGCGGGTCTCCCGTCGCGGTCGCGACCGCGGCGTTCAAGGCGACGAAATGGCTGAACACCGCCTTTCCCTGATGGTCCATCAGCGCGCTCGCCACGCTCTGGGCCCAGGCCGCATAGTCCAGATCACCGAAGACCTCGGCCCAAAGCCCCCCGAAAGCCTGCCGAAGCCAATCGGGCCGTTCGGCGGCGGACAAGGCCGCGGGCGTCGGGATTTCACCGACCCGAGGATCGATCTCAACCTCCACGCCCAAGGCTTCAGCCAGCGGCGCGGCGGTTTCGCGGCAACGCCTCAAGGGTGAAGACACCACACGATCGGGCCTGTCGTTCGCCGGCAGAGCCATGATCTCGCGAGCGACCGCCCTCGCCTGCTCCAGGCCCACGGCGTCCAGGCCCGGATCGTCATCGGATCCGCCCCAGGTCGAGGCGGGCTTGCCATGACGAATGACGTGAATGAGGCCCATGCGCTCAGTCCGGCGTGAAGAGATTGCGGACGCCGTCCGGATGCGGCCCGACTGTTCCGGTCCGCCCGACGCCTTCCCGCATCTCCAGGTCCTTCAGTACGGCGGGATCGTCCGGCGTCTGGGCGACGAAGCGGCGATCCTGGGCGTCTCGGCCGATCACGATCCCCATGCGAACGCCCTCGCGACCATGGACAACCGTGTAGGTCTCGATCCGGGCACTTCCCTCTGGCTTCTCGACGATCTCGGGATGGGGCAAGGCGTCGATCTGAGCCTGGATCACGGAGGGCGACTGCCGCTCCCAGCGGCCTTCGACGGGCTTGGTCGAATAGATGCCAACGGACTGCTTGGTCAGGAACCAGCCATTGGCGGTCGACAGGCCATAAGCGCCGGGCCGCGCGCGCAGCCGGGTCACCATCTCGGCGATCGCGTGAAGGGCGTAGTTGTTCCCCGGGCCACCGAAGTAGGGTAAGCCGCCGGTCACGGTCAGCCCCCGGGGATCGTCCAGCGCCAGGCCCAGTTCCTCGGCCCCGATCCGCACGGCCGACGGAAAACACGAATAGAGGTCGATCAGCGACAGGTCCGCCGCCGTGATCCCCGCCATCTCGAAGGCGCGCTCGCCGGTCAGGCGCATGGCGGGGCTGGAGTGGTAGTTCTGCCGCTCCAGCGGATACCAGAGGTCGGACGCGTCGGCGCAGCCGTGCAGAAAGACCCACTTGTCCTGAGGGACGCCCAACTCCCGCGCCTTGCGGACGCTGGCGATCAGAACGGCGGCCGACTGATCGACCTCCATGATCGCGTTGAGGTACTTCGGATAGGGGAAGCCGACCATGCGGTTGCGGTCCGTGACCGTGACCAGTTCCTCGGCCGAACGCTCAACCGGAAACCAGGCGTAGGGGTTGGCGGCGGCTACCTTGGTGAAGGGCGCGAAGAAGGCGCCCAGGGCCTTCTGGTGGTCCTCGATCGACCGGCCATCCCGCGCCCTCAGCGCGTTCTCGAACAGCGGGTAGGTATTGACCGGATAACCCAGCCCATGCGCCGCCTCCTGCGGCGTCACGCCCGGGCGAGGATCGCCGATCCGCTGGGGCTTGCTGTCGATGTCGTCAGCCCAGCCGTCGAAGCCCAGGCCGCCCTTCATCCGCTTCATCAGCGAACCCAGAAACTCCACACCGCTCACGAGCGCCAAGTCCGCGTCGCCCTGCGCGATGCGTTCGCAGACGACGTTGACCGCCTGTTGGGGGCTATTTCCTCCCGTCTCGGTATAGACGCTCCAGGCTGGCGAGGCGGAAACAGCGCGGGCGAGCGAGGCCGGCGGATCACTCAACCTAGGCAACGGAAGCTTAGACAACCCTCCGGGGGCGTCGATGCTGAACGCGATGACCGCCAAAGCGTCCAGATCGGCAAGAACAGACCCTGTCAGCCCCGCATCAAGCGCGGCGCGTTCCGCCGCAACTTTCAGCAATTCCAGAGGCGGCGGCGAATTTCCCGGATCTCCGCGATACGTGAATTGGCCTGCGCCGATCAAAACCGGCGTGTCATCGCGCATCTTCACCCCCATTCAAACGCTCGTTGGAGGCGATCCTAGGGGCGAAACCGAGCGCCGCAAGGCTATTTGGGCGACATTCCGTCAATGCACCAAAAAGCGGCGCCTTTAGCGTAATTTTTGAACAGCTGCCTGGAAGTCAACCGATCGGTCAGGTTTGTGGCGGCCGCTCGCTTGCGGGCGCCGGGGCGCCGTGATGGTTGCGCGCTCAGAGAAGGCGGTTCGCCGCCGACGGGCCCGAAAGTGGAACCGATGAAGAAAATCGAAGCCATCATCAAGCCGTTCAAGCTGGATGAGGTGAAGGAGGCCCTGCAGGACATGGGCGTCCAGGGCATGACCGTGCTCGAAGCCAAGGGTTATGGCCGTCAGAAAGGCCATACCGAACTCTATCGCGGCGCCGAGTACGTCGTGGACTTCCTCCCCAAGATTAAGGTGGAGGTCGTTGTCGAGGACAGCCAGCTGGAGCCTGCGCTGGAAGCCATCACCCGCGCCGCCCGCACCGGCCGCATCGGCGACGGCAAGATTTTCGTCTCGGAGATCGCGGAAGTGATCCGCATCCGAACCGGAGAAAACGGTCCGGCCGCCGTCTAGGCCTGACCGACAACACTTACGAGAGTTCTACAAAGGGGATACGGAATGACCACCGCCAAGGATATCCTGAACCTGATCAAGGAAAAGGACGTCAAGTACGTCGACGTCCGCTTCACCGACGTGCGCGGTAAGATGCAACACGTCACGTTCGACATCGACCTGGTCGACGACGACTTCCTGAACGACGGCACGATGTTCGACGGCTCGTCGATCGCCGGCTGGAAGGCCATCAACGAGTCGGACATGAAGCTGCGCCCCGACCTGTCGAGCGCGATCATCGACCCCTTCTATCAGCAGACCACGCTGGCGCTGTTCTGCGACGTCGTGAACCCCGACACCGGCACCCCTTACAACCGCGACCCGCGCTCGATCGCCAAGGCCGCGCTGAACTACCTGAAGTCGGCCGGCGTGGGCGACACCGTCTATTTCGGCCCGGAAGCCGAGTTCTTCATCTTTGACGACGTGCGCTGGTCGACCGCTCCGCATCACACCAGCTACTCGTTCGACTCGACCGAACTGCCGGTGAACTCGGGCAAGGAATATCCGGAAGGCAACATGGGTCACCGCCCGGGCCCGAAGGGCGGCTACTTCCCGGTCAACCCGGTCGACAGCTGCCAGGACCTGCGCGGCGAAATGCTGGCCGTCATGGGCGAGCTGGGCATGAAGCCGGAAAAGCACCACCACGAGGTGGCCCCGGCCCAGCACGAACTCGGCCTGAAGTTCGACACCATGGTCACCATGGCCGACCGGATGCAGCTCTATAAGTACGTCATCCACAACGTCGCCGCCGCTTACGGCAAGACGGCCACCTTCATGGCCAAGCCGATGTTCGCCGACAACGGCTCGGGCATGCACGTGCACCAGTCGATCTGGCAGGACGGCAAGCCGCTGTTCGCCGGCGACAAGTACGCCGGCCTGTCGCAGGAATGCCTGTGGTACATCGGCGGCATCATCAAGCACGCCAAGGCCATCAACGCGTTCTCGAACTCGACGACGAACTCGTACAAGCGCCTGGTGCCGGGCTACGAAGCCCCGGTGAAGCTGGCCTATAGCTCGCGCAACCGCTCGGCCTCGATCCGCATCCCGCACGTCGACAGCCCGAAGGCCAAGCGTCTGGAAGCCCGCTTCCCCGATCCGATGGGCAACCCCTATCTGACCTTCGTCGCCCTGCTGATGGCCGGCCTGGACGGCATCATCAACAAGATCGACCCGGGCGCCCCGGCCGACAAGAACCTGTATGACCTGCCGCCCCGCGAGCAGAAGAAGATCCCGGAAGTCTGCGGCTCGCTGCGCGAAGCCCTGGAAAACCTGGACAAGGACCGCGCCTTCCTGAAGGCCGGCGGCGTCATGGATGACGATTTCATCGACAGCTACATCGAGCTGAAGATGGAAGAGGTGATGCGCCTGCAACTGCACCCGCACCCCGTCGAATTCGACATGTACTACAAGTGCTAAGGGCTAACGCCTGAAGACAGACGAAGGGCCGGAGAGCGATCTCCGGCCCTTTTTCGTTGCACGCCGCAAGAAGATCCGCGCCCAAAACTGAGAATGATTTATTACTTACAGGCAGCGGCTGAACAAAAATGTCGCAACTTCGCAACAGAACCGACGTAATCGACCCTTTCAGGTCCAAATCGCGTGGCGAGAGATATCCGCCAGGCCAAGACTTGGCCTATCGCAGCGCAAACGGAATCGCCGCCAACGCTCCAGTCAGAACGAGCGACCCGGCGTCCTAGATTCACAACAGGATCTCTCCATGCCCAAGCTCAACAGCTCCCTTCGTCGCGCCCTGACTCTGTCGTGCGGACTGACCGCCCTGACCACGGCGATGGTCGTCGCCCCGGCGGCGTTCGCCCAGGACACCAAGGTCGGCGAGATCATCATCACCGCCCAGAAGCGCAGCGAAAACCTGCAGGACGTGCCGGTCTCGGTGGCCGCCATTGGCGGCGAAAAGCTGCAATCGACCTTCGCCGCCGGCGAAGACATCCTGGCCCTGTCGGCCAAGGCCCCGGGCCTCTACGCCGAGTCCTCGAACGGCCGCGCCGCGCCGCGCTTCTACATCCGCGGCCTGGGCAACGCGGATTTTGACCTGGCCGCCTCGCAGCCTGTCTCGATCATTCAGGACGAAGTCGTCCTCGAAAACGTCGTGCTGAAGAGCTCGCCGCTCTACGACCTCGACCACGTCGAGGTGCTGCGCGGCCCGCAAGGCACCCTGTTCGGCCGCAACACGACCGCCGGCATCATCAAGTTCGACACCATCAAGCCGACCGAAGAGATGAAGGGCCGCGCCACGGCCACCTACGGCAGCTACAACACCATCACCTTTGACGGCGGCGTCGGCGGCGCCCTGGTCGAGGGCAAGGTCGCGGCCCGCGCCTCGGTGCTGATCCAGCACCGTGATAACTGGATCGACAACACCTACACCAAGAAGAATGACGCCCTGGGCGGCTTCGACGAAAAGGCCGGCCGCCTGCAGGTGCTGTTCACGCCCAACGACAAGCTCTCGGCCCTGTTCAATGTCCACGCCCGCGACCTGGACGGCACGGCCGCCGTGTTCCGCGCCAACGTGCTGACCAAGGGCTCGAACAAGCTCAACAGCAACTACGATCGCGACAAGGTCGCCTACGACAACACCGCCAACAACCCGCAGAAGTACAAGGGCTACGGCGCGTCGGCGAACATCCAGTACGACTTCGACGGGGCCAAGCTGACCTCGATCACTGCTTACGAGAACACCCACGGCTCTAGCCTGGGCGACATCGACGGCGGCAACCCGAATGGTCCGGGCTTCATCCCGTTCCAGTCGAACACCCGTGACGGCATCAAGAACCTGTTCCAGTGGACCCAGGAGGTCCGCCTGGCCAGCGACACCGACGGTCCGCTGACCTGGCAGGTCGGCGGTTTCTACTTCGACACCAAGTACGACATCCGCACTGATCCGTTCTACATCCCGGCCACGACCCTGCGTCAGAAGAACAAGGCCTGGGCGGTGTTCGGCCAAGCGTCGTACGCAGTGAACGACCAACTGAGCCTGACGGGCGGCCTGCGCTACACCGACGACGACAAGGACATGCGGGTGGTGTCGGGCAACAGCGCCGCCCCCGTCTCTGTTTCCGACTCCAAGGTCAGCTGGGACCTGTCGGCCTTCTACAAGCTGGACGAAGACGTCAGCGTCTACGCCAAGGTCGCCTCGGGCTTCCGGGGCCCGTCGATCCAAGGCCGCGACATCGCCTTCGGCTCGCCGGCCTCGACCGCCAAGTCCGAAACGATCATGTCGTACGAAGTGGGCCTGAAGAGCGAGCTGTTCGACCGTCGCGTCCGCCTGAACGGCGCGGTCTTCACCTACACGATCGACGACCCGCAGTTCAGCGCCGTCGGCGGCGGCTCGAATTCCAACCGCCTGATCAACGCCAAGAAGGGCGAGGCTTACGGCCTGGAACTGGACAGCGAATTCGTCGTCACCCCGAACTTCGTCGTCACGGCCGGCTACAGCTACGCCCACACCAAGATCAAGGACAGCACCCTGGCCGTCGCGCCGTGCGCCGCCTGCACCGTCACGGATCCGCTGAACGCCGCCGGCCAGGCCCTGGTGAACGGCAACCCGTTCCCGAACGCCCCGAAGTACACCTTCGACTTCACGGCGCGCTATAGCTACCCGATCGCCTCGGGCGAGCTGTTCGCGTTCACCGACTGGAAGGTTCAGGGCTACACCAACATCTTCCTGTACCAGTCCAAGGAGTTCTACACGAAGGGCGACTTCGAGGGCGGCCTGAAGCTGGGCTACGCTAACAAGGAAGGTGGTTGGGAAGTGGCGGCCTTCGCCCGCAACATCACCAACGAGAGCAACATCAAGGGCGCGATCGACTTCAACAACCTGACCGCGTTCGTCAACGAGCCGCGCGTGATCGGCGTCTCGATCGACGCTCACTTCTAAGATCGCCAGATCTGGAAAAGACGAAGGCCGCGGAGCGATCCGCGGCCTTTTTCTTGTCTTCAGACCTTGAGGCCCTGCCCCACCACCGGCTCGGTCTCGAAATGCTGCGGAAAGCCCGCGATGATCGGTCGAGCCTTGGCGATCGCCGCCTGTACGGCGGGCAGTTTCAGCGAGGCGGCGTGGGCGTCCTTGTCGGTCCAGACCTCCGTGATCCATAGCGCGTCGGCGTTCGCGGGGTCCTTGGCGATCACATAGCTCAGACAACCCGGCATTCCGGCGGTGCTCTCGCCGAGGATCGCCAGAAGCTCGTCCCGCTTGCCAGGCGCCGCCAGCATCTGGCCGATCAGTCCGTACATGGATTTCCTCTCCTCAGATTGCGCGGTTCCAGAAAGAGCCATCACGGCCAAGCCCCCTGCCAGCGCCCCTCGCCTGTCCAACTCGACACCCATTATTTCGCTCCCCTCCGCCAAAGCCGGATATGACCGGGACGAGCCGGATCATGTCAGCAGCCAGCATATTGGGCGACAGGCGCGGCCCCTACGGCAGGCGCAAGTTTTTCGCTGGCGATCGGCTTCATCGAACATTGTCCGACTTGATAAGGCGCGACTTTTCGTCTGTCCTTTCGCCCTCTTCGAGAGTCGGGGTTTTTCATGATCAGATGGCGTTACGCGGCGACCGCCGCGAGCCTGCTCGCGCTGGGGCTTTCGGCCTGTGCGACCACCGGGACGAGCGCTCCCGCCAAGTCCGCCCAAGCGAGCGCCAAGCCCGCTGAGAAGGCCGAGATCAAGCCGCTGCCCAAGGGTTTGGACGGTCAGGCGTCGAACGGCTTCCCGTCGACCTACAAGCCCCTTCCCTCGCGTCCGACCGCCTTCGTCGGCGCGACCGTCCTGACCGCCACCGGCCAGCAGATCGAGAACGGCGTGGTCATTGCCTCGGGCGGCAAGATCGTCGCCGTGGGCGGACCGGACACGCCGATCCCGGTCGACGTCGTCAAGGTCGATGCGACCGGAAAATGGATCACGCCAGGCGTCATCGACGCCCACAGCCACCTCGGCGTCTACCCCTCGCCTGGCGTCTCGGCGCGCTCGGACGGCAACGAGGCCACCGACCCGAACACCGCCCAGGTCTGGGCCGAGCACTCGGTCTGGCCGCAGGATCCGGGTTTCAACCGCGCCCGCGCCGGTGGCGTCACGACCCTGCAGATCCTCCCCGGCTCGGCCAACCTGTTCGGCGGCCGTTCGGTGACGCTGAAGAACGTGCCGTCACTGACGACCCAAGGCATGAAGTTCCCGGATGCGCCCTACGGCCTGAAGATGGCCTGCGGCGAGAACCCCAAGCGCGTCTACGGCGGTCGCGGTCGCTCGCCCTCGACGGCGATGGGCAACGTCTTCGGCTACCGCAAGGCCTGGATCGACGCGGCCGACTACGCCCGCAAATGGGACGACTTCCGCGCCAAGCAGCAGAAGGGCGAGAAGGGCGATGCGCCCAAGCGCGACCTGCAGATGGAGACCCTGGCCGGCGTACTGAAGGGTGAGATCCTGGTGCAGAACCACTGCTACCGGGCCGATGAAGAAGCCACGATGATCGATATCGCCAAGGAGTTTGGCTATAAGATCACGATGTTCCATCACGCGATCGAGAGCTACAAGATCGCGCCCCTGCTGGCCAAGGAAGACATCTGCTCGGCCACCTGGGCGTCGTGGACCGGCTTCAAGATGGAAAGCCTGGACGGCATCGACGCCAACGCCGCGATCCTGTGGAAGAACGGCGCCTGCGTCGTGATCCACTCGGACGATCCGATCATGACCCAGCGGCTGAACCAGGAGGCCGCCATCGCCATGGCCGCTGGCGCCAAGCTGGGCGTCGACATCCCGCGCGCCGAGGCGATCAAGTGGATCACCGCGAACCCGGCCAAGGCCATGGGCATCGGCGACAAGACCGGCAGCCTCGAGCCCGGCAAGGCCGCCGACATCGTGGTCTGGAGCCGCGACCCGTTCAGCGTCTACGCCCAGGCCGAGAAGGTCTTCATCGACGGCGCGCTGATCTACGATCGCAAGGACGCGCGCTATCAGCCCAAGTCCGATTTCGAGCTCGGCCAACCCGGCCAAGGAGCGTTCAACTGATGATCCGGTCCCTGCTTTTCGCCAGCGCCGCTTGCGCCCTGGCCTTCCCCGCGGCGGCCCAGACGGTCGCTATCGTCAACGCCCGCATCGAGCCGGTCTCCAGCGCCGCGATCCCGAACGGGACCTTGGTAATCAAGGACGGCAAGATCGCCGCCCTGGGCGCCAAGGTCACGGTTCCGGCCGGCGCCAAGGTGATCGACGCCAAGGGCGGCGTCGTTACCCCGGGCTTCATCGCGCCGTCCTCGAACCTCGGCGCCGCCGAGGTCAACGGCGTGCGCGAGACCCGCGACGACGGCACCGGCAATGCGCTCTCGGCCGCCTTCGACATCAGCTACGGCATCAACCCGGCCTCGACCTTCATCGGCCTGGCCCGCGACGGCGGCATCACCAGCTCGGCGGTGACGCCCGTCCTCACCGGGACCGGCGGCGGCGCCCACGAGCACGCCGACGACGGCGTGGTCGAGGAGATGACCGCCGGCAAGTCCGGCGACGGCGATCCGCCGCTGTTCGGCGGCCAGGCGGCCTTCATCCGGTTGAAAGCCGGCGCGCCCGACATCGTCGAGGCCTCGAAGCTGGCCGTCACCGTCTCGCTGGGCGAGAGCGGCGCACGGGCGGCCGGCGGCTCGCGCGGCGCGGACCTCGTCCTGATCCGCTCGGCCCTCGAGGACGCCCGCGCCTTCGCCGCCCGCCGCGCGGCGTTCGAGCAAGGCGCCACCCGCGACTTCGGCCTCTCGCGCCTGGACCTCCAGGCCCTGATCCCCGTCGTGCAGGGCAAGATCCCGCTTCTGATCCGCGTCTCCCGCGCCGCCGACATCCGTCAGGCGCTGAGGCTGGCGGCCGAGGAGAGGGTCAAGATCGTCCTCGAAGGCGTCGAGGAAGGCTGGATCGTCGCCCCCGAGATCGCCAAGGCCGGGGTCCCGGTCATCGTCGATCCGCAGGACGACCTGCCCGGCAGCTTCGAGACCCTCGGCTCGCGCCTCGACAACGCCGCTCGCCTGAACGCCGCCGGCGTGTCGGTGGCGATCAATGGCTCGCGCGACTTCAACAACCTGCGCCAGGAGCGGCTGAACGCTGGTCTCGCGGTCGCCAATGGCCTGCCCTACGCGGCCGCCCTGGCCGGCGTGACCTTGATCCCAGCCAAGATCTGGGGCCAGGACGGCAAGGTCGGCTCGCTGGAGGTCGGCAAGCTGGCCGACGTCGTGGTCTGGAACGGCGACCCGCTGGAGACCAGCAGCTGGCCGACCACGGTCCTGGTCGGCGGCGTCGAGCAGCCCAAGGACGGCCGCCACGAGCAGCTGAAGGCCCGCTACGTCGCCAGCGACCAGAGCGGCTATCCGCCGGCTTATCGCTAGGCGGGAGAGCGCCCCCTCCGGCCCTCCGGGCCACCCCCCCCCCCCGTTTTCCGGGGGAGGATGCTCTCCTCCTCCCTCGCGAAGCGGGGGAGGTGGCGCGAGGCGAAGCCTCGTGACGGAGGGGGCGTCCCCCAACTTTCTCTTTTCAGGGGAAGCCAGGCCCGCCATACGAGGCCCCCGCGTTCGAATCGCCTAGACTTCCGCTGATGTCCTCCTCCGATAACACCCCCTCCCTGTTTGGCGACGACGACGCGCTGGCGCCCGTTCCCGCCGCGCCGTTCAAGGCCAGCGTCGAGCCGCACGTCGAGGCGCCGCCGCGCCCGATCCCGCCGCCGCCTCCCTCGTCGAAGCCCGCCTCCGCGCCCGCCGGCAAGCCCGGCGAGTACTCGGCCGCCGACATCGAGGTGCTGGAAGGCCTGGAGCCGGTCCGCAAGCGGCCGGGCATGTACATCGGCGGCACCGACGAGCGGGCCCTGCACCACCTGTTCGCCGAGGTGCTTGACAACTCGATGGACGAGGCCGTGGCCGGCTTCGCCAAGACCATCGAGGTCAAGCTCGACGCCGACGGCTACCTGTCGGTCAAGGACGACGGCCGCGGCATGCCCGTGGACCCGCACCCCAAGTACCCGGGCAAGTCGGCGCTGGAGGTCATCATGACCGTCCTGCACGCCGGCGGTAAGTTCACAGGCAAGGCCTACGAGACCTCCGGCGGCCTGCACGGCGTCGGCGCCAGCGTGGTCAACGCCCTGTCCGAGCGCGTCGAGGTCACCGTCTGGCGCGACGGCTTCGAGCACCTGCAGGTGTTCGCCCGCGGCAAGCCTCTGGGCCCCATCCAGCAGGTCGCCCCGTCGAAGAAGAAGGGCACCATGGTGCGCTTCAAGCCCGACGACGAGATCTTCGGCGAGGGCTGCGGCTTCAAGCCGGCGCGCCTGTACCGCATGGCGCGGTCGAAGGCGTACCTGTTCCGCGGCGTCCAGATCAAATGGTCCTGCGATCCCTCCCGCATCCATGACCAGACCCCGGCGGAAGCGACCTTCCACTTCCCCAACGGCCTGGCCGACTTCCTGGCCGAGCGCAGCAAGGGCCTGGCCACCATCACCCCCGAGAGCTTCTCGGGCCGCATCGAGCGCCAGGGCGAGGCCGGCGCCGTCGAGTGGGCCGTCACCTGGACGCCCCAGGGCTTCGGCGAGCACGACGGCTTCATGCAGTCGTACTGCAACACCGTCCCGACGCCCGAGGGCGGCACCCACGAGAGCGGCTTCCGCGCCGCCCTGACCCGCGGCCTCAAGGCCTATGCCGAGCTCAAGGGCGAGAAGCGCGGGACGATCATCACCGCCGACGACGTCGTCGCCCAGGCCGGGGCGCTGATCTCGGTGTTCATCAAGAACCCCGAGTTCCAGGGCCAGACCAAGGAGAAGCTCTCCACCAGCGAGGCCCAGCGCTTCGTCGAGCAGGCCCTGCGCGACCCGTTCGACCTGTGGCTCTCATCCAGCCCGAAAAACGCCCAGGCCCTGCTGGAATTCGTCATCGAGCGGGCCGAGGAGCGCCTCAAGCGGCGCAAGGACAAGGAAGTCTCCCGCGCCTCGGCGACCCGCAAGCTGCGCCTGCCCGGCAAGCTGGCCGACTGCGCCGGCGGGGCCGTCGACGGCGCCGAGCTCTTCATCGTCGAAGGCGACAGCGCCGGCGGCTCGGCCAAGCAGGCCCGCGACCGCAAGTACCAGGCGATCCTGCCCCTGCGCGGCAAGATCCTGAACGTCGCTTCGGCCAGCGGCGAGAAGTTCACCGCCAACAAGGAGCTGTCGGACCTGATGCTGGCCCTGGGGGCCCAGGGCGGATCGAAGTACCGTGAAGAGGATCTGCGCTACGAGCGGATCATCATCATGACCGACGCCGACGTCGACGGCGCCCACATCGCCTCCCTCTTGATCACCTTCTTCTACCGCACCATGCCGGACGTGATCCGCCAGGGGCACCTGTTCCTGGCCCTGCCGCCGCTGTACCGCATCAGCCACGGCGGCAAGTCCGAATATGCCCGCGACGACGCCCACAAGGACGAGCTCTTGGCCACGGTCTTCAAGGGCAAGAAGCCCGAGATCGGCCGCTTCAAGGGCCTGGGCGAGATGATGGCCTCCCAGCTGAAGGAGACCACCATGGACCCGGCGAAACGCACCCTGGCCCGGGTGACCCTGCCCCGCAGCGAGGAGGCGGTGGAAAGCCTGGTCGAGACCCTGATGGGCCGGAAACCCGAGCTGCGGTTCAGGTTCATCCAGGAAAACGCCGAGTTCGCGGCGGCGGACCTGGATCTCTGACGCGGTAAGCGCCCCCTCCGTCACGATGCTTCGCATCGCGCCACCTCCCCCGTTTCACGGGTGAGGAGGAACGCCATCCTCCCCCGCCCGCGGGGGAGGTGGATCGGCGCGGAACGCGACGAGACGGAGGGGGCGCTCTACTAGGCACGCCTCCGCCGCTTCACGCGGCCTGCCGCTGAAGGGATGGAAAGGGACGCGGAGCGCCGGACGACGTCCGGAGTTCTGTGTGTTGTTACCGT
>NZ_CALCDX010000251.1 GCF_937900395.1 uncultured Caulobacter sp. | reverse complement strand
GCCGCAGCGACCAGTTCGGCGGCAGCCCGATCTACCGCTATGTCGACAACGAGAACCTGCTGCGCGTGACCGCCTCGTCGGGCGCCGGCGACGTCTCGCTGCCCAGCTATGCGTCGCTGGGTCCGATCGTCGACTACTTCACCCAGAAACCGGAGAAGACCGCTGGCGGCAAGATCAGCCAGACCTTCGGCGAGGACAACCTGACCCGCACCTTCCTGCGGCTGGAGACCGGCGAGCATAAAGGCTTCTCGGCCTACGCCAGCGGCTCGGTCATCAACAGCGACCAGTGGCGCGGCCCGGGCACGATCGACCGCGAGCAC
The DNA here is from genome assembly GCF_937900395.1 of uncultured Caulobacter sp. Taxonomy (GTDB): domain Bacteria; phylum Pseudomonadota; class Alphaproteobacteria; order Caulobacterales; family Caulobacteraceae; genus Caulobacter. The sequence goes on along the minus strand of NZ_CALCDX010000251.1, from coordinate 25,716 downwards.
TATGAGGGCAAGATCCGCTGGGAGTTCGAGGGCGGCGACCTGAGCTTCCAGACGGTTCACAACGACTATTTCGACTATGACTCGCCGTCGTTCACGATCGCCCAGTACAAGGGGACGGCCGGCGACATCTATGGCCGCAAGGGTCGGGACTTCGGCTATGTCGGCTACATCGCCAACTTGGCGCCGACGGCGAGCGGCCTGAAATACTCGAACGCGAACTACGCCCAGTACTACAAGTTCGGCCTGAACGCGCGCAGCGACCACCTCTATGGCGTGACCCTGCACAAGGACCTCGCCGAGAACCTGCGCTTCACCGGCACGGTCTATTACGAGAAGAAGGACGGCTGGGGCTCCAGCGGCGTCGGCTATGACACCGCGCTCACCTACTACAACCAGCAGAAGGCCGTGGTGCCGGGGCTGAACGCCCCGTTGGGCCTGCAGTTCGGCATTTCGCAGATCGACGGCATCCGCAAGGGCGCGACCGGCAAGGTGACCTGGAACCTGGGCGATCACAAGATCGAGGGCGGCGTCTGGTACGAGGACGACGACTACCACCAGCTGTCGAACACCTTCAACGTCGCCGACGGCTCGCCGGAGGGCGCGCCGAACTTCAGCCAGCCCGTCTATCGGACGCGCAACTACACCTCCAAGCGCGACACCTGGGAAGGCTTCCTGAAGGACACCGTCGTGCTGGCGGACGGCAAGCTGAAGGTGGACGCCGGCTTCCGCATGCTGAGCGTCGACTACCAGATGCTGGGCAAGCGTAACCGCGAGGACTTCCGTTTCAGCCAGACCGCCAACCTCAGGACCACCTGGGAGGACCTCTTCCTGCCGCAGGTCGGAGCGGTCTACACGATCGGCCGCGGCCAGGTGTTCACGTCGTATTCGGAGAACATGTCGCTGCCGCGCGGCGCCGACGCCGTCTACTACACCCCGGCGACCGTGAACGTGCCCGCGCCCAAGGCTGAAACCTCGAAGAACATCGAGCTGGGCTATCGCGCCAACTACCCGACGTTCAACGCGTCGGTGGTGACCTACTACACCAGCTTCCAGAACCGCCTGCAGTCGTTCAGCGAATATCTGCCGGGCACCACCACGCTGGAAACCTACTATCAGAACGTCGGCGGCGTGCACGCCTACGGCCTGGAGTTCAGCGGCCAGTGGAAGCCCGAGGCGCTGGGCGGGAAGATCTACTTCAACACCAACGCCTCGTATAACAAATCGGTGTTCGAGGACGGATTCTCGATCCGCAGCGCCACCGGGGTCACCGACTATGCCCTCAAGGGCAAGAGCGTCCCGGACTTCCCCGAGATCGCCATCCAGGGCGGCGTGACGTTCGAGCCGGTCGAGTGGGCCGTGATCAATCTGTCGGCGCGCCACATCAGCGATCGCTACAGCAACTTCATGAACAACGAGGAGACCAAGGGCTACACGCTGTTCAACATGTATGTGGACCTCGGCGAGGGCTTCAACTACGGCCCGCTGAAGGACATCAAGGCCCGGATCAATGTCGATAACATCTTCGACAAGGACTATCTGGGCACGATCTCGACCGTCGTGACCGGCGCGGCCAACTACCGCTCCGGCCCGCACCGCACGGCGCAGATCACGCTGTCGGCCGGCTTCTAGCCGAGACGCGGCGGGGGCGGGCGTCGCACGACGTCCGTCCCCGGATCGCCCGCCCCTTGCTGTGAAAGGCGGAAAATAGCGATCTCGCCCCGTTGGGTGAAAAACAGCACATCCGGCGTTGGCCCGGATCATGCATTGTGCATCGCAGCGCAATTTGATTGTGCGATCGCGAAACAACTGTCATGTGGACGTGGTTAGTGCCACGTTAAGTCGTCTCCAGGAGGTCTCCATGACCGAGAATCACTACTACGTCCGCCCGGTTTCCGGCGTCTGGCACGTGACTTGGAACGACTCGGCCGAGCTGATCGGCTGCTATTCCTCCCAGCACGAAGCCGAGGCCCTGGCCCAACTCCTGGCGCGCCACATGCGCGAGCAGGGACGCAAGGCGCAGGTCCATGTGTTCGAGCCGGAAGTCCGCGTTCCGGCCTGGGGACGCAACCGCGCCGCCAATCAAGCGGCCGCCTGAAGCGCTTAGCGCTTGCATGAAGTCGTCTAAGGCGTGCAGAACGCTCGCGAGTAAGCGTTTAGAGTGTGTCCGCTCCCAAGTCGCGTAACAGTTTCGGCGGACAGGCTCTTAAAGGGATCGAACGGATCGTCGCCTCGAAAAAGACCGAGTGCGGACGGTACGTTCAACAGGAAGGGGGCGCCCGGTCTTCCCGGCGAAAGCCGAAACCGAAGCGCAGGGGTGGTGGGATTGGCGCTGCAACGACAGCGAGCCCCGGCGACTTCCATTCCCGGCTTTCGCTGGGAAGATCGGAAACTTTAAGCCTCTCTCGGAAGCCAGGCTTCCAGGGCGCGGGCGATGATCCGCGCCGCCTCGTCCGGTCCGAAGGTCGCCGGGTCGAGACACAGCTCCAGCCATAGTCCGTCCACGGTCGCCGTCAGGGCGATCGCCGCCTGGCGCGTCTCGCGCGCGCCGGCGTCGGCCAGTAGGCGCTCCAGCCTCGCGCGGAAGTCGGCGTAGGACGCCGCGTGGATGGCGGCCATGGGCGGCTTGGTCTTGACCAGGCTCCAGAAGCCGATCCAGGCGGCCAGCAGGTTCGGATCCAGCACCGGCGGGGCGAAGCTGGCGGTCAGATAGGCCAGCAGCCGCGCGCGCGGCGTCGGCGGGGCGGCGGCCAGGGCCGCTTCCAGCGCCGTGTCGATCCGCTGGCTGACCGCCTCATAGGCGCAGGCGATCAGCTCGTCGACGCCCTCGAAATAGTGCCGCAGCAAGCCCGGCGAGACGCCCGCCTCGGCGCAGATGGTCCGCACGCTGGTCCCGCCCACGCCCTCCCGCGCCAGCACCGCCTCGGCGGCGGCGACTAGGTCCTGGCGGCGGATTTCGGGGTCTGCGCGGGTGAAGGCGGGGCGCCTTTGCGCCCCCTCCGTCACGGCGCGCATCCGCGCCGCGCCACCTCCCCCGCTGCGCGAGGGAGGAGGAGCCACGTCATCCTCCCCCGAGAAACGGGGGAGGGGGACCGCGAAGCGGTGGAGGGGGCGCTCAGCGGCCTCACCATCCCTCCGGCGGCGCGGGCGAGCGGCTCTCGGGAACCAGCGCGCGCACCTTCCGTCCGAAGCTGCGCAGGCTGACCTCGCTGGTCGCCAGCGGCCCGGCCGTGAAGGTCCGCGAGGCCATGCCCTGCTGCACCCGGGCCACCAGCTCGGTGTCCTCGGCGTTGACCTGGCGGTTGATGCGCCAGTTCAGATAACGCGCCGCCTTCATCTCGCGCCGATCGTCGGGCAGGGCGTAGGCGATCTCGCGGATCATCGTCTGGGTGGCCGAGATCGGGATGAACTGCATGAAGTCCACCTGGTCTGGATAGATGTCGAAGGCGAAGTTCGGCCAGAGCTTGAAGTAGGTCCAAAGCCGCTTGCGGTCGTCGGGCAGGTGCGGGACGTCCGGCAGGATGTCCTGGTACAGCTGCTCGGACGGATTGCGCGACGGCTCGTCGATCAGCTGACCCCACATCTTGTCGACGAAGGTGTGGGCCTCGACGCCGTAGCCCTTGCCGAACAGCCGCGTCAGGCCGGGGTGGGCGACGGGGATGTGCAGGCCGTCGGAATAGTTGTCGCTGATGTTCTTCCAGTTCACCGCGCGGGGCCGCAGCGTCACGCGGCCGAACGGCTGCAGGTCCTCGAAGCGGTAGTGGGCGACCTCGTGCTCGTAGGGCGCCATCATGGTCGCAACCGACGGGCCGTCTCCGCCCAGCCGCACGAAGACGAAGCCGCGCCAGACCTCGACCTCGATGGTGGCGAGACCCTCCTTGGCCATGTCCAGCGCCGGATAGTCCTCGCGCATCGGCACGCCGATCAGCCGGCCTTCCAGGTCGTAGGTCCAGGCGTGATAGGGGCAGACGATCCGGCCGCAATGGCCCACCGGGCCGTCCAGCAGCCGCGCGCCCCGGTGGCGGCAGATATTGGCGAAGGCTTTGACGCCGCCGTCCTTGCCCCGGATCACGACCAGGCTCTCGCCGATAAAGTCGAAGGTGTGGAAGTCGCCCGCCTTGGGAATATCGTTCAGATGGCAGACGATCTGCCACGACGGCCGGAAGATCTTCTCCTGCTCTTCGCGGAAGAAGCGTTCGGAGTGATAGATCCAGCCGGGAAGGCCCCAGTCGGAAAGCGGGTCGTCGTTGGGGATCTGGGTCATCGCGCCATCTTCTCCTCGACCTCCCCGGCGAATGCCGGGGCCCAGATCGTAAGGTCGTGACGCAGCAAGGACGGCAAAGGCTGGGGGTGTATCTGGGTCCCGGCATTCGCCGGGAAGGTCGGATGTTGAAACATCACCGCCCCTCCACCGACAGCTTCACCGCCAGCGCGAAGTCCTTGTCGCGCAGGATCTCGCGCGCCGCGTTCCGTCCCGGATTGCCCGACACCCCGCCGCCCGGGTGCGTGCCCGCGCCGCACATGTAGAGCCCGGCGATCGGCGCGCGGTGGCTGGCGTGGCCCAGGAACGGGCGCGTGGCCCACAGCTGATCCAGCGACATGTGGCCGTGCATGATGTCGCCGCCGATCAGGCCGAACTTTCGCTCCAGGTCCAGCGGCGACAGGATCATCCGTCCCAGGACCGAGGCCTTGAAGCCCGGCGCCCATTTCTCGACCGTATCGATGATCAGGTCGGCGGCCGCCTCGCGTTCGTCGTCCCAGCCGCGGCCGTCCGGAAGGGTGGGCGCGAACTGCTGGCAGAACAGGCTCGCGACATGCTGGCCGGGCGGGGCCAGCGACGGGTCGATGGTCGAGGGGATCAGCATCTCGACGATCGGCGCCTTGCTGATCCCGCCCGCCTTGGCGTCGCGATAGGCCGCGTCCATGTAGTCGAGGCTCGGCGCGATCACGATGCCCGACTGGTGGTGCTCGGCCGCGTCCTTGCCCGGCAGGCAGGTGAAGCTGGGCAGCTCGGACAGGGCCACGTTCATCCGGAAGGTGCCCGAGCCGTTCTTGTAGCCCTCCACCGTCTTGCGGAAATCGGGCGCCAGGGCCGAGGGCGGGACCAGCTTCTTGTAGAGCAGGGCCGGATTGACGTTGGCGCTGACGATCGGGGCCATGACGCTGCGGCCGTCGACCAGCTGGACGCCGACGGCCTTCTTGCCGTCCACGTGCACCGCCTCGACCGGTGCGTCGAGCAGGATCTCGACCCCTGCCGCCTGGCACGCCTTCGCCATGGCCTGGGTGATCGCGCCCATGCCGCCGACGGCGTGGCCCCAGGCGCCCTTCTTGCCGTTCACCTCGCCGAAGGTGTGGTGCAGCAGGACGTAGGCCGAGCCCGGCGTGTCGGGGCTGGCGAAGTTGCCGACCACGGCGTCGAAGCCGAAGGCGGCCTTGACCGGATCGCTCTCGAACCAGCCGTCCAGCACGTCGCGCGCGCTCTTGGTGAAGAGATCCAGGAGGTCGCGCTTGCGCTCGCGCGGCAGCAGCGCCAGCCGCCCGCCCTGCCGCAGCGCGCGCAGGAAGCCGGGCAGGCCGTCGCCCAGGTTCGGCGGCGTCTCCTGGGCGAAGGCGCGCAGCACGTCGCCGATCTCGTCCAGCATGGCGTAGTAGGCCGGCAGAACCTCGGCGTCGCGGCGGCTGTACTTGCGGAACTCCTCCTGGGTGCGCTCCAGGCCCCCGCCCAGCTTCAGATACTTGTCGTCGCTGATCGGCAGGAAGTTCGAGATCGGCCGCTCCAGGAAGGTCAGGCCATAGTCGCGCAGGCCCATGTCGGCGATCACGCGCGGGTTCAGCAGGCTGACCGTGTAGCTGGCGACCGAGTTGCGGAAGCCGGGGTGGAACTCCTCGGTCACCGCCGCCCCGCCGACCACGCCCCGCGCCTCGCAGACCGTGACCTTCAGCCCGGCCTTGGCCAGATAGAAGGCGCAGACAAGGCCATTGTGCCCCCCGCCGATGATGACGGCGTCGCGGGTCTCCGTCGCGGCCATGGTCGTTCTCCCCCGAGTGATGGGGAAGTGTTGCTGTACGGTCGTATAATAAGCAAGGGGCGCGTGAGAGGCGGTGGTCTTGTCGCGCCAATGTGCGTTGAACTCGGGCGCGTGCGCCTCTAGATCAGCGCCTCCTCTTTTCGGGAAGGACCCTCCCTCATGGCCAAGCTCCTGCCGCTTCAATCGTTCAGCCTGCAGGAGACCGAGGACGGCTATCGCCTGCTAGTCTCGGCCATCGGCGGCGAGTCGATCTACGTCTCGATCACCCCCGACCAGATGGACGACATCATCGACAGCCTCGAGAACGCCATGGGCGGCGAGGAAGGCGGCGAAGGCGAGGACGACGTCGAGTACTGAGGTCAGCCATAGAGGTTGGCCAGCGCCCGCAGGCCCCGCGCCAGGGTCGGGCGCTTGCCGGCCGCGCCCAGTGAAATCCGCAAGCCCTCGCCTGTCACGCCCGCCGCCCTGAACGTCTCCGCGCCCACCAGCGCCAGGCCGTGCGTCTTGGCTGCCCAATCGGCGCGGGCGTCCGGCAACCAGACGTGCAGGCTCTCGGCCCCGCCCACGGCGCCGGGCAGCAGCTCGGCCGCCAGCGCCCGCCGCGCCATGGCCTCTTCGCGCACCCCGGCCAGCACGCGGCTCGCCACGTCCTCTCGGATCCAGTTGGTCGCCACGGCCGCCATCAGCGGCGGCGGCATCTGGGCGATGGCGTGCAGGGCGCTCGTGAACCCCTCGGCCCGTCCCGGCGGCGCGACGACATAGGCCACGCGCAGGCCCGGCGAGAGGGTCTTGGCGGTGGTGGCGACATGGAACACGCCTTCGGGCCACAGGCTGGCGAGGGCGGGGAGGGGCGCGGCGGGCAGCAGGCCGTAGGCGTCGTCCTCGATGATCGTCACCCCGGCGGCGCGGGCGATCGCCACGACCGCCTCGCGCCGGGCGAGGCTCATGGTCGCCGCCGTCGGGTTTTGGAAGGTCGGGGTGCAGCAGATCAGTCGCGGACGATGCTCCGCGAGCAGCCGCGCCAGGGTTTCGGGCTCCAGTCCCTGCTCATCCAGCGGACAGCCGATCACCGTCAGCCCCCGCCGGGCCGCGGTCGCCAAGAGGCCCGGATAGGCGAAGGCCTCGGCCACGATCATATCGCCCGGCGCGGTCAGGTGGTCCAGCAGGGCCGACAGCGCCGTCTGGGCGCCGCTGGCGACGACGGCGCGGGCCGGATCGACCTGACCCAGGACCGGGGCCAGCCAGGCGGCGCCCGCCGTCCGCTGCGCCAGCGAGCCCGCGCCCGGGTGATAGGCCATCAGCGTCGCCGGATCGGTGCGGGCCAGGATCGCGCCGGTCGCCTCGCGCAGCAGCGCCGCCAGGTTCAGGCCGGCGGGCGGCGGCGGCAGGTTCATCGACAGGTCGACCAGGCCGGCCTCGCCCTCTTCGGTCCGCGAGCGGATGAAGGTGCCGCGGCCGGTCGTTCCCTCGATCAGCCCGCGTTCGCGCGCCAGGGCGTAGGCGCGGGTGACGGTGGTGAAGTCGATTCCGACAAGACGGGCGACCTCGCGTTGGGCTGGAATCTGGTCGCCAGGCTGCAGCTCCCCTTCGGCCACCGCGTTTTCAAGGGCCTGAGCGATGCGGCGATAGGCCGGTCCATCCAGGACTTCTATCCGGCGCAGCCAGGCGGCGCCCGGATTCGGCGATCCCGTAGTTGCGTCCATCGCGGCATATCCATACATTATGTCGCAAATGTATGTATCAATCCTGCGATTGTAGGAAGGGGTCATTCGATGACCGACGACGTGTTCTACGACTCTCCGACCCCGATCGAAGCAGGCCTCAAGTGCTGCTGCCCCCGCTGCGGCCAGGGCAAGCTGTTCCAGGGCTTTCTGAAGCTGGCGCCCAAGTGCGACCAGTGCGGCCTGGACTACAGCTTCGCCGACCCGGCGGACGGCCCGGCCTTCTTCGTGATGAGCGGCGTCGGCATCATCGTCACGGCCTTCTTCGCCTGGGCCGAGGTCGTCTGGCAGCCGCCGATCTGGGTGCACCTGGTCACGACCTTCCCGGCCCTGATCCTGGGGTGTCTCGCCACCCTGCGGCCGGTGAAGTCCTGGCTGGTGGCCTCGCAGTACATCAACAAGGCCGAGGAAGGCCGCTTCGAGAGCCTGGGCCGGCACGACTACGACGAGCGGCGGCTGTAGCTCCCTCAATAGCTCCGACCTCCCCGGCGAATGCCGGGGCCCAGATGGAAAAGCGCTAGCGTGGGCTCTATGAACGCCGCGCTTTTCCAGTCAGCCCCAGCGCCTTCAGATCTGGGCCCCGGCATTCGCCGGGGAGATCGGTGGGTTTAGCCTCACACCCCCAGGCTTCCCGCCACCTGGCGCGTCGCCGCGTTCAGCCGGTTCCAGACATTGATCGCCGAGATGCTGATCAGCAGGCCCGCCAGCGCCTTCTCGTCATAGTGCCGAGCGGCCTCGTCCCAGACCTCGTCCGAGACCGGATCGGCCTTGTCGGCGACGCGGGTCACGGCCTCGGCCAGCGCTAGGGCGGCGCGTTCGGCGTCGGTGAAATAGGGGGTGTCGCGCCAGCCGGCGACCGTGGCGACGCGCTCGGGGCTCTGGCCGGACTTCAGCGCGCCGCGGGCGTGCATCTCCAGGCAGACGCCGCAGCCGTTGATCTGGCTGACGCGCAGGTGCAGCAGTTCGTGCAGGGTCTCCGGCACGCCCTCGACATGGGCGGACTTCGACAGCGCCATCATCGCCTTCATGGCGTCGGGCAGCAGTTGGGCGGGCTGTTTCATGCGGGCTTGCATCGCGGGCTCCTTCGGTTTTGCTGACGCCGCCGGTCACATCCGGCGATTTCGTTTCGTCGAAGAGGTGACGAAGCCCGACGGAGCGATGTGACCGATGCCGCCAGAAAAAGATTCAGAGCAAAATTATCTCGCCGAGCGTTTCGAGGCCGACCGCGCCCGCCTGCGCGGCGTCGCCTACCGCATGCTGGGCTCGCTGCCCGAGGCCGAGGACGCCGTGCAGGAGGCCTGGTTGCGCCTGTCGCGCACGGGCGGGGAGGGCGTCGATAACCTGTCGGCCTGGCTGACCACCGTGACCTCGCGCGTGTGCCTCGACATGCTGCGCGGCCGCAAGGCGCGCCGCGAGGACGCGATGGGCGAGGGCGCGCCCGAACCCTCGGTCGCCGCCGAGGACGCGGTCGAGCGCGAGACGATCCTGGCCGACTCGGTGGGCCTGGCCCTGCTCGTCGTCCTGCGAGCCCTCACCCCGGCCGAGCGGATCGCCTTCGTGCTGCACGACCTGTTCGACCTGCCGTTCGATCAGATCGCCCCGATCGTCGAGCGCACGCCCGAGGCCGCCCGCCAGCTGGCCAGCCGCGCCCGTCGCCGCGTGCGGGGCGGCGAGGCGCTGGACGCTGCCCAGACGGCGCAAAAGAGCGTCGTCGACGCCTTCCTGCTGGCCTCGCGCACCGGCGACCTGGCGGGACTGATGGCCGTGTTGGCGCCGGACGTCGTGGTCCGCTCCGACGTGCTGGGCGGCGGCGGCCAGGTCCGCGAGCTGCGCGGCGCCGAGAAGGTGGCCAACTTCTACAACGGCCTGGCCCAAACCGCCCGCACGGCCCTGGTCGACGGCGCGATCGGCGCGGTCGTGGCGCCGCTGGGGCGGATGACGCGGGTGCTCGACTTCCGCGTCGAGAACGGCCGGATCGTCGAGATCTTCGTCGCCGGCGATCCGGAGCGGCTGGACGTGGTGGAGGTGGCGCTGGTGTGATCCCTCTCCCCCTGCGGGAGAGGGGGGGGGCGAAGGGCCGGGTGAGGGGTCTCTCCGCCTGTACGACCCCTCATCCGTCGACCTTCGGCCGACACCTTCTCCCGCAAGGGGAGAAGGAATTACTTCAGCAGCAGCTGCCCGCGCCGGTTCAACTCGTCCTTGATCTTGCCGGCGGCCATGCCCAGCAGGCCCGGCAGGCTGACGTCGAGGCGGGCGTGGTCGTCCAGCACCTGGACGATGCCGGTGATCGTCTGGCCCATGGCGGCGGCCGAGAAGTTCAGGGTGTCGCCGGCCCAACTCTGGGTGAAGCGGCTGGGATCGCCGCCGGGGATCTGGCCGGCCATCTGCGCCAGGCCCTCTTCCAGGCGGCGCTTGGCCTCGGCCGCGCCCAGCTGGTGGGGGATATTGATGCTGACGGTCTTGGCCATGACGATCCTCTGAGAACTTGCCCGGTCAAAACGCGAAGCGGGCGCGTGGAGTTCTATACGTCCGTTTCTGGCGCAGGCGAAGGCCAAGGTACTTTTCATCAGATGAAGGACGCCGACGACATGACCGACTTCGCCATCACCTCCCCGTTCCCCGCGCCGCGTCGCTTTGTCCGTCCCGGCCGTCCCGGCGGCCTGCTGGGCGCGGTCCACTATGCCGGTGTGCTGCTGGTCTGGGCGGCGCTGTTCGTCGTCGATCGCCCCCTGGCGCTGAAGGTGATGGCCGAGCGCCGAGCGGACTCGCCGATCCCCCGTCGCTGGGGCTGGTGATCGAGGCCGAACGGCGCCATCCCTGCGGGCATGTCGATCGCCGTTTCCGCCCGCCCGGTCTCGCATCCGCTGAAGGCCCCGTTCCGCATCTCGCGCGGGGTCAAGACCGCCGCCGAGGTGGTCGAGGTGACCGCCGCCGCTGACGGCCATGTCGGGCGCGGCGAGAGCGTGCCTTACGCCCGCTACGGCGAGACGGTCGATAGCGTCCTGGCTCAGCTGGCGCCGGCCTTGGCCGCCTCCGATCCCGAAGCCGCCTGCGCCGCCCTGCCGCCTGGCGCGGCCCGCAACGCTCTGGACCTCGCGCTCTGGGACCTCCGCGCCAAGCGCACAGGCGCCAGCGTCGCGACGGCCACCGGGCTGCCGATCCCGCAGGACCTCGTCACCGCCGTGACCGTCAGTCTCGACACGCCCGAGGCCATGGCGGCCGCCGCCCGCGCCGTCGCCGACGCGCCGCTGATCAAGATCAAGCTGTCGGCCGAGGACCCCGCCGCTCGCTTGCGCGCCGTGGCGGCCGCCGCGCCGAACGCCCGCTTCATCATCGACCCCAACGAGGGCTGGACCTTCGACATCCTGCGGGATCTTAAGCCTCTGCTGGCCGACCTGCCGATCGCCCTGGTCGAGCAGCCGCTGCCGACCGGCGAGGACCAGGCGCTGGAGGGCTGGGACCCGCCGTTCACGGTCTGCGCCGACGAGAGCGTCCACGTCGGCGGCGACCTCGCGGCTCTGCGCGGCCGCTACCAGGCGGTGAACCTCAAGCTCGACAAGACTGGCGGCCTGACCGAGGCCGCGGCCATGCTGAAGACCGCGCGGGCCCTGGGCTTCCAGGTCATGACCGGCTGCATGGTCGCCTCGTCCCTGGGCGTCGCGCCGGCGCTGCATCTGGGCGGGGCCAGCGACTTCGCCGATCTCGATGGGCCGTGGTGGCTGGCCGTGGACCACCCCGGCGGCCTACGGGTCGAGCGCGGCCGGATCACGCCGCCGAAGCCGGGGTTCTGGGGGGATGGGGCCGAGGCGGAAGGGCTGTGGTTGTCCTGAGAAACGCGCCTCTCCTCCCCCTTTGGGGGAGGGGGACCGGCGAACGCCGGTGGAGGGGCCAGCCGCGCTAGAGCTACCAGCGGGGGCATGCCGGCTGAACCACCGCTGCCCCTTCCGTCACGGAGCTTCGCTCCGCGCCACCTTCCCCAGTGGGGAAGGAGAGTCGTTAATCAGCTCCCCCCCGCCAGCCGCGTATTCCCCACATCCACCGCCCCATGACACGCCCCGCACCGCACCACGGGCTCCAGCCGCGCCCCGCAGCGGTGCGTCAGGATTTCCGGACTTCCCTCGCTTCCTGCCAGCCACCGATCGCCCCAGGCCATCAGCGCGACGATCAGCGGGAAGAAGTCGCGACCTTCCCTGGTCAGGCGATATTCCCAGCGCTCGGGCCGTTCCTGATAGCGCACGCGCTCCAGCATGCCGCGCTCGACGAGGCGACCCAGCCGGTCGGTCAGGATGTTGCTGGCGATCTTCAGCTCGTCCTGGAATTCCGTGAACCGGCGCTTGCCATAGAAGGCCGCGGCCAGGACGTGGGCCGTCCAGCGGTCGCCGAGCACTTCGACGCCCCGTTCCAGCATCGGATGCAGCGGCGCGCCGCCGACGTCCTCGCCGCTGGCGCGGCGCGAGTGGCGAGCGGGCGGGGCGGGCTCCAGTCCGGCGCCGGGGCCGGGGAAAAGCGTGATGTCGCGCACCTTGACCGCCTCGCCGCAGGCCTTGCAGGCCAGGACCGGACGCAGCGGCTGGCCGCAGGTCTGGTGCATGATCTGGTGCGAGGGGCAGTCGGGATCGAAGCGCCAGCGCATCTCCCAGCCCAGCAGCATTAGCGCCGAGTCGTAGAGGTCGCGGCCCATGGGCGTGAGGCGATACTCGTAGCGTGGCGGCCGCGACTGATAGAGAACCCGCGCCAACAGGCCGGCGGTCTCGAGGCGCTTGAGCCGATCGGTCAGCAGCGACCGCGCCACGCCGGTCATGGCCGCGAAGCCGTCGAACCGCTTCACGCCCATGAAGGCCGCGTACAGCACCAGCAGGGTCCAGCGGTCGCCGATCAGGTTCAGCGCGCGGGCGGCTGAACTGCGGCGGACCATTGCCGGCGACGCGGCGGGGGCCTTCTGCGGGACCATGAGGCTTGGTGGGACGCTTCGGCGCGGCGTGTCAACGCCATGGACTTGATCTGAGTCACTTGTATAATCGGACTAACTAGAAAAACGGGAGGAGCCGGCATGGTCTATGTGCTGGGCGGTTGGCAGAGCGACTTCGCCGCCAACTGGGCGCGCGAGGGCAAGGAACTGGCCGACGCCTTCGCCGAGGCGGTAGGGCAGGGGCTGGCCGCGGTCGACCTGGATCCGGAAGACGTCGAGACCGGGCACGTCGGCAACTTCGCCGCCGAGCTGTTCGCGGGCCAGGGCCTGCTGGGCGGCATGTTCGGCCTGGTCCATCCCGCCTTCGACGGCCTGCCGACCGCGCGGCACGAGGCGGCCTGCGCCTCGGGCAGCGTCGCCATCCTGGCCGCCGCGGCCGAGATCGAGGCCGGGCGTTACGACCTCGCCTGCGTCGTCGGCATCGAGCAGATGCGCAACGTTCCGGGCCAGCAGGCGGCCGAGAACCTGGGCAGCGCCGCCTGGGCCGGCCACGAATTCCAGGACGCCCGCTTCCTGTGGCCGCGCGCCTTCTCCGACCTCGCCGACGAGTACGACCGCCGCTATGGCCTGAAGTACGAGCACTTGATGGGCATCGCCGAGGTCAATTTCGCGAACGGCCGGCGCAATCCCAACGCCCAGACGCGAAGCTGGGCCTTCGGGCCCGAGGCCTTCACCGCCGACGACGCCGCCAATCCGGTGGTCGAGGGCCGCACGCGCAAGCAGGACTGCGGCCAGGTGACGGACGGGACGGCGGTCGTTTTCCTGGCCTCGGAGGCGCGGGCCAAGGCCTATGCGGACGAGCGCGGGATCTCGCTCGCGAGCATTCCGCGCATCAAGGGCTGGGGCCACCGCTCGGCGCCGCTCAGCTACGCCCGCAAGGTCGAGGCCTCGCGCGACAGTGACTACGTCTTCCCGCAGGTGCGCCGCGCCATCCTCGACGCCCGCGCCCGGGCCGGGATCGCGCTGGACGTTTCAGGGATCGACGCGGTCGAGACCCACGACTGCTTCACCGCCACCGAATACATGGCCATCGACCACCTGGGCCTGACCGCGCCGGGCGAGAGCTGGAAGGCGATCGAGGCGGGGGACATCGCGATGGGCGGCAGGCTGCCGATCAATCCGTCCGGCGGCCTAATCGGAACCGGCCATCCCGTCGGCGCCACCGGCGTGCGGATGCTGCTCGACGCCTGGAAGCAGACCTCGGGCCAGGCCGGGGACTACCAGGTCGAGGGCGCGCGGACGGTGCAGACCCTGAACATTGGCGGGTCCACGACGACGACGGTGAGTTTCGTCGTGGGGACGTGACTCAAGATCCTCCCCCGCATCGCGGGGGAGGTGTCGCGGAGCGACGGAGGGGGCGAACTGGGCCCATGCCGTGCTGGCCCCCTCCGACCCTTCGGGCCACCTCCCCCGCCTCGCGGGGGAGGATCAACCAAAACGCCCCGCCGTCCGTATCTCTCTCATCTTCCGCCCAGAGCCCGCCATGCCCATCCTCACCACCCTCGCCGTCAACGCCGCCGTCTCGGCGGTCGCGTTTCTCGCCCTGTGGGCCGTCAGTCTGCGGACCAAGGACGTCAGCTTCATCGACGCCTGGTGGGGGCCGAGCATGGCGCTGCTGGCCTGGAGCACTTTGCTGCAGGGCCCGCGCACCCCGCACGGCCTGCTGCTGACGGGGCTCTGCACCCTGTGGGCGGCGCGGCTGGGGGGGTATCTGTTCTGGCGCTGGCGCCAGCACGGGGCGGACCGTCGCTACGTCGCGATCTTCGCCCACTACGAAAAGACCAAGCGGTGGAACTTCGCGACCACCTCGCTGATCATCGTCTTCGGCCTGCAGGCGGTGCTGGGCTATCTGGTCGCCCTGCCGGTGCAGCTGGGGCAGGGGCCTGGCGCGCTGGGCGGCCTGGCCTATGCCGGCGCGGCGCTGACGATCGTCGGCATCCTGTTCGAGACCATCGGCGACGCCCAGCTCACCGCCTTCAAGGCCAATCCCGACAACGCCGGCAAGGTCATGGATCGGGGCCTGTGGCGCTACACCCGCCACCCGAACTATTTCGGCGACGCCTGCGTCTGGTGGGGCCTCTACCTGATCGCCGCCGAGACGGGCCTGGGCGCCTGGGCCCTGCCGGGTCCCGTGCTGATCACCTTCCTGCTGACCAAGTGGAGCGGCGTGCCGACCACCGAGGGCAAGATGAAGAAGTCCAAGCCCGGCTATGCGGAGTACGTGGCGCGGACCAGCGGGTTCGTGCCGTGGTTTCCCCGGAATCCCCCTCTCCCAGAGGGAGAGGGCGGGGCCCGCCGCTAAAAGCGGTGGGAGGGTGAGGGTTTCGCGGTCGAGGGTTAAACCCCTCACCCTCCCGCGCTGCGCGCGGGTCCCTCCCTCTCCCTGCGGGAGAGGGTTTCCCCTACGCCCCCAGCTTCTCGATCAGCGCCATGGCCGCCGCAGGATTCCTCACCTTCGCTCCGGCGATGAAGTAGGCGAACACGTCCCCGCGCTTGGCCCATTCGCGCGTCTGGGCCGCGATCCCGTCCAGCTCGTCCGAGGTCATCCCCGTCGGCTCGTCCGGCTTGCTCGACATCAGGCGGGCGTAGGTGAAGTCGGCGGTGGGCTGGTCGATGCAGGGCCAGGTCGGCTCCTCGTCATCGACGGCGTAGACGATGGCCGCGCCGTACTTGGCGGCCAGGTCGTAGAATTCCTGGCAGGCGAAGGTCGGGCTGCGGACCTCCAGCGCGTGGCGCAGGCGAAGGCCTTTCAGCTCTTTTGGCAGTAACTTCAGGAATCCCTCGAAATCAGCCGGATCGAATTTCTTGGTGCCCATGAACTGCCAGTTGATGGGGCCGAGCTTCGGACCGAGCTCCTCCATCCCTTGCGACAGGAATTTCTCGAGGGACTCGTTGTTCTCCGACAGCACGCGGCGGTTGGTGCAGAACCGGCTGGCCTTGACCGCGAACACGAAGTCGCCCGGCGTCTCGTCGCGCCACTTCTGCCAGCTGTTGGGCTTGAAGGTCGAATAGTAGGTGCCGTTGATCTCGATGCTGGTCAGCTTGGACGCGGCGTATTTCAGCTCGTCCTTCTGCTTGAGATCATCGGGATAGAACGTCCCGCGCCACGGCTCGAAGGTCCAGCCGCCGATGCCGGTTCGGATCTTGCCCATGCGCGGATGTTCCCTTGATGTTCTCGCGAAAGTTAGGCGAGGTTTCGCGGGGCGTCGAGGCCGAAAATCCTGTCTCGCTAGGGAGCGGACTTATGCCGCGCGACCTCGGCGGGGTCGTGCGAGCACCGGCTGGTTTCCTTGATCCAGGCGCCGCCGCCATCCAAGCAGGCGTCGACGGTCAGCCATTGCTGGACATACGGCGCGGCGGCGATGGCGCCGGCCAGAAATACGGCGGCCGCATACCAGATCAACCGACGCCGCTTCACCTCAACACTCCACCCGATTCACCGACAGCCCCACCGCCAGACCCCCCATCGAGGTCTCCTTGTAGATCTCGTTCATGTCCTCGCCGGTGCGCTTCATCGTGGCGATGACCTTGTCGAGCGAGACTGAGTGCTGGCCGTCGCCGAGCAGGGCCAGGCGGGCGGCGTCGATGGCCTTGATGGCGCCCATGGCGTTGCGCTCGATGCAGGGGATCTGCACCAGGCCGCCGATCGGGTCGCAGGTGAGGCCGAGGTTGTGCTCCATGCCGATCTCGGCGGCGTTCTCGATCTGGGCGTTGGTTCCGCCCAGCGCCGCCGCCAGGCCCGCCGCCGCCATCGAGCAGGCCACGCCCACCTCGCCCTGGCAGCCGACCTCGGCCCCGCTGATCGAGGCGTTGCGCTTGTAGAGCGCGCCGATCGCCGCCGCCGTCAGCAGGAAGGTCCGGATCTGCTCGGGCGAGCCGTTGTGGAAGCGCACGAAGAACCGCAGCACGGCCGGGATCAGGCCCGCCGCGCCGTTGGTCGGGGCGGTGACGACGCGGCCGCCGGCGGCGTTCTCCTCGTTCACCGCCATGGCCCACAGGTTGACGAAGTCCATGGCCGCCAGCGGGTCGCTGATCTGGCGCTCCATCCGCCCCTGGATGGTCTGGTGGATCTGGCGGGCCCGGCGCTTGACCGTCAGGCCGCCGGGCAGGACGCCCTCCTGGCGCATGCCGCGATCGATGCAGGCCTCCATGGCCCCGAAGATGCGGTCGAGGGCCGCGTTCATCTCCCCCTCGCTCATTCGCGCCTGCTCGTTGGCGGCCATGACCTGGGCGATGGTCAACTTGGCTTCGTCGGCGCGCTGGAGGAGGTCGGCCGAGCTCTCGAACGGGTAGGGGACGGCGGGGCCTTCCTCGGGCGGGGCGTTGCTCCCCATCTCGCGCTCGTCGCGGACGAAGCCGCCGCCGACCGAGAAATAGGTTCGTTCGGCGAGCAGCGCGCCGGAGGCGTCGTAGGCGCTGAAGGTCAGGCCGTTGGGGTGCTGGGGCAGGCGCTCATGGCCCAGCCAGACGATGTCCCTGGCCTCGTCGAACGTGATGTCGCGCGCCCCGCCCAGGCGCAGGGACTGGGTGGCTTGGACCTCGAGCAGGGCCGCCTCGCCGGCGTCGGGATCGAGATCGGCCGGAACGAAGCCCATAAGGCCGAGGATCACGGCGCGGTCGGTGGCGTGGCCGCGACCGGTCAGGGCCAGCGAGGCGTAGAGCCGCGTCTCGACCCGCGCAACGCGTTCGAGCTGGCCCGCCGTCCGCAGCCGCGCGACGAACAGCCCCGCGGCCGTCATCGGCCCCATGGTGTGGCTGCTCGACGGGCCGACGCCGAGTTTGAAGAGGTCGAAGACAGAGGCGGTCATGGGGAACTCTGGATATCTCCGCGCTCATCAAGTCCGACCTCCCCGGCGAAGGCCGGGGTCCAGATCGAACCCGCGAGCGCTTGCCCGGCGGCGAGGGCCGTTGGCGCGCCCCCTCAAACCGCTCAGGCTGAATCTGGGCCCCGGCATTCGCCGGGGAGGTCGGGGGAGAGGACGGCGACCGCCCATCTCCCTCATGGTCTTGTTACTTCCGCTGCGCCGCCGTGGCGTCGCGCAGGGCCTTGAACTCCGAGCCCGCCTGCCATTGCGGCCAGACGCGGCTGTTGGCGAGGTCGGCGCCGATCTCGTAGACGAGGCCGATGTCGGCGGCTTGGCCCGAAAGATCCCAGTCGGCCGACCACTCGTCGGCGGGCTGGTGGTAGCGCTTCTCGGTGTAGTCGGCTTCCGCCTTCTCGCCGGCTTCCTTGCCGCCGTTGACCAGGTCCGTGCCCGAGCCGATCGAGATGGCCGGCACGCCGCGCTTGGCGAACGGGAAGTGGTCCGAGCGGTAGAAGTGGCCGGCCTGCGGGGCGGGATCGGGCGAGAAGTAGCGGCCGTTGGCCTTGGCCTTGGCGACCAGCATGTCCTGCAAATCAACCTTGCCGTCGCCCGAGGTCGTCACGTCCTTGGCCGGACCGGCGGCCGACAGGGCGTCGATATTGATGTCGCCCACGGTCTTGGCCAGCGGGAACAGCGGATTGGCGCCGTAGAACTCCGAGCCCAGCAGGCCCTTTTCCTCGGCGGTCACCGCCAGGAACAGGATCGAGCGTTGGGGCGCGGGTTGGCTCTTGAAGGCGCGGGCCAGCTCCAGCAGGGCGGCGATGCCGTCGGCGTTGTCGACCGCGCCGTTGTAGATCCTGTCGCCGCGCGCGTCGGGCGCGCCGACGCCCAGGTGGTCCCAGTGGCCGCTGTAGATGACGGTCTCGTCGGGATACTTGGTCCCGACGATGCGGCCGGCGATGTTCTTGGAGACGATCACCTCGTGCTTGACCTTGTAGTCGGCCGAGAAGGTCGCGCCGGTCAGGGTCACGGGCTTGAAGTCGCGGGTCTGGGCCTGCGCCTTCAGGGCCTCGAAGTCGAGGCCGGCCTGCTTGAAGAGGTCGACGGCGACGTCGCGCTGGATCCAGGCCTCCATCGACGGGTGCGACTTGGCCGGCTCCTTGCGGACGATGTCGAACATCACGTTGGTGTTGGAGTTCTTGACCGTATTCCAGCCGTACGAGGCCGGGGCGGTCTCGTGGACGATCAGCACGCCGGCCGCGCCCTGGCGGGCGGCCTCCTCGTACTTGTAGGTCCAGCGGCCGTAATAGGTCATGGCCTTGCCGCCGAAGTCGCCGGTTCCGGTCTCGAAGTCCGGGTCGTTGATCAGCACGACCAGGATCTTGCCCTTCAGGTCCATGCCCTTGAAGTCGTCCCAGTTGCGCTCGGGCGCTTTGACGCCATAGCCGACGAAGACCAGCGGGGCGTCCTTGATCGAGACGGCGTCGACATTGGTCATGGCCGCGCGGATCGCGACCTGTTCGCCCTGGGTCAGGGCTTGGCTCTTGCCGCCGACGGTGACGCTGGCGGTCACCGGGCCGTCGATCTGGAACTTGCCCAGCGGCACGTCCTGGGTCCAGGCGCGCTTGCCGTCCTTCTGCACATCGCCGGCGGGCGTGAGGCCGATCGCCTTCATCTGATCGACGATATAGGCGACCGTCTTCTTCTCGCCTTCGGTGGCCGGACCGCGACCTTCGAAGTCGTCGGACGAGAGGACCTTGATGTGGGCCGACAGCTTGGCGGGGTCGATCTTGGGCGCGTCCGCGGCCTGCGCCAGCATGGGCGCGGCCAGAAGGACGGTGGCGAGCAGCAGGCGTTTCATCGCAACTCCATTCGGGAGCAAATCTTGTCGTTGAGCGCGGGAACGTAGAGCGCTCTTCATCCGAGGGAAAGCGCTTTACCGCTACCCCAAACGCCCGACCTCCCCGGCGAATGCCGGGGCCCAGATTCATCCGGATTGGTTGGCGTGTTCGCGCCTTTTGACAGCATCAGTATCACTGACGCCGGTGGGTTCGATCTGGGCCCCGGCATTCGCCGGGGAGGTCGGATTAGAGATTGCTCACCCGCCGCCCATCCACCGCCCACCGCTCCAACCGCTCCCCATCCCACACGTGCAGGGCGTCGTAGAGGTTGATGGTCGGGTCGCAGTGGCCGGGCTGGAGCCAGACGAGCTCGCCGACCTTGGGCGCATCAGCCGGCCAGGCGCGGGCGGGATCCGCGTCGGCGCCGGCCACGGCCTGATCGAAGCCCAGCGGTGTCCCGCCTGAGGCCTTCAGCACGTCGAAGGTGGCGGGGTGGGCGATCATGCCGTGCTCATCGCCCATCGGCCGCCACAGCGAGCCGGGCGCGGCGCCGGCGACAACGCGGGCCGGCGGGCCGTCCATCGACATCGCCTTGAAACCGGCGTCGCAGACGACGTGGCTCTTATGGCGCGCCGAGACGACGGTGGAGGCCACGAACAGCGCCGGCTCGAACGGCCAGTCGCCGCCGCCCGGCGCGCCGCAGGCGTCGTATTCGACGTCCATCACCGCGTAGGAGCCGGCCTGCAGCTCGGTGAAAACGCCCGAGGCCAGGTCGAAGGCATGCGTGCCGGTGCCGCCGCCCGTGACCACCGGCGGTGGAAGTCCCACTTGGGTCAGCTCGGCGACCAGGGCCTTCAGGGTGGCGAAAGCGGCCTCGTCGGCGGACTTGCGCAGGGACCCGTCGTCCAGGTGCTGCAGGTGGCCGAGATAGGCCTGGATGCCGCCGAAGCGCACGCCCGGCGCGGCGTCGATGGCGCGCGCCAGGGCCAGGGCCTCATGCGGATAGACGCCGGCCCGGTGGGTGCCGAGATCGAGGTCGACGACGACGTCGAGGGTCACACCAGCGGCGACGGCGGCGTCCGACAGGCGGTCGATCTGGTCCTCGTCGTCGACGACCGCGCCGACCGTGGCCCCGGTCTTCGCCAGGGCCGCCAGGCGCGGCGGACCCCAGGCCGGGACCGGGGCGGTGACCAGCACGTCCTGGATCCCGCCGGCCACGAACGCCTCGGCCTCGCCGACCGTCTGGCAGCACAGGCCGACCGCGCCGCGCTCGACGATCAGGCGGCCGAGCGTCGAGCACTTGTGGGTCTTGCCATGGGCCCGCAGGCGCACGCCGGCGGCGTCGCAGAGGGCCTGCATCTTGGCGATGTTGCGCTCCAGCGCGGCGCGGTCGACGACCAGGAGGGGCGTCTGGGGGAGGGCGGTCGCGGGCGGCAGGTTCATGTGATCTCCCCTTTGTATTCTTCTACCGTGTCATCCCGGGCGGCGAAGCCGACCCGGGACCCAGGGGCGAGCGGCAGTGCGGCGGCCCCTGGGTCCCGGCTCTCCGCTACGCTGCGGCCGGGATGACACGATGTTGTTGGCTTAGATTTGACCGCTCAAAACCTTCGCGAACAAGTCCGGATCCACGTTCCCGCCCGACAGCACGATCGCGGCCGTCTTGCCCTTGAGATCCACCTTGCCCGTCAGCGCCGCGGCCAGGGCCACGCAGCCGCCCGGCTCGACGACCAGCTTCAGGACCGAGAAAGCGTAACGCATGGCCTCGGCCACCTCCGGGTCGGTGACGGCCACGCCGCCCGCGAGGTTCTTCTGGTTGATAGGCCAGGTCAGCTCGCCAGGGATCGGGGTCAAGAGAGCGTCGCAGAACGAGCGGGCGTCCTTGTCGATGGTCTCGCGCTTGCCGCTTTCCAGCGAGCGGCGGGTCTCGTCGAAGCCCGCCGGCTCGACGCCCCAGATCTCGGTGGCGGGCGAGAGCGCCTTCACGGCCGTCGAGGTCCCGGCGATCAGCCCGCCGCCGCCGACGCAGCAGACGAGGCTATCGAGCTTCGCGCCGCGCGTCGCCGCCTGCTCGACGATCTCGATGCCCAGCGTGCCCTGGCCGGCGATGATGTGCGGGTCGTCATAGGAAGGAACCACGACGCAGCCGCGCTCGGCCGCGATCTGGTCGGCGATGGCGATACGATCCTCGGTGAAGCGGTCGTAGAAACGGATCTCGGCCCCGTAGCCGCGCGTGCCCTCGACCTTCACAGCCGGCGAGTCGCTGGGCATGACGATCAGGGCCGGGCAGCCGATCAGCTGGGCCGCCAACGCCACGCCCTGGGCGTGGTTGCCGGACGAGAAGGCCACGACGCCGCGCGCCTTCTCCTCGTCGGACAGCTGGGACAGGCGGTTGTAGGCGCCGCGGAACTTGAAGGCCCCCGCCCGCTGCAGCGTCTCGGGTTTCAGGAAGATCCGGCCGCCCAGGCGCGCGTTCAGCGCGGGGCTTTCGATCAGCGGCGTTTCAACGGCCAAGCCCTTCAGGCGTTGGGCGGCGGCTTGGATATCGGCGAGGGAAATGGTCATGAGGCGAAGTTCTACGGGCGCGCCGCTGGCTTTTGAAGCCGTGCGCCCCATTTGAACGATCTTGCGGCGTTGTCCCGCGGCGAGGGGCGAAACCCTTTCCGAGCTTCGCCGTTCACGACATAAGAGCCGACGGGGGCTCAAATCAGGACGACTCGATGAAGACCGCCTTCTTGGCCTCTGCGGCCTCGCTTTCGCTCGGCGCCGCGCTGGCTTTCGCCGCGCCCGCCTGCGCTGGAGAGGCCTTCGTCGGAGTCTACAAGCACGACGTCACCTTCATCGGCAACGCGGTCGGGCTGGGCGCGGCCGGGCGCGAGGGCGGAGCGGACATCCATCTGGGTTACCGCACGAACCGCATCGAGAGCCTGCGCTGGCTGGGCAGGCCGCAGGTCCACACGATGGTGTCGATCAACACCAACAACACCTCGAACTTCGTCGCCGCGGGCTTCGACTGGAAGATCGAGCTGGGCCAGCCGGGCGGCTTCTATTTCCGGCCGGGCCTGGGTCTGGCCTATACCGACGGAAAGACGGGTCTGCCGCCGGCGAATGCGCCCGGCCTGACGCCCGAGGAGCGCGCGCGCCGCACCTATCTCTATTACCACCGCATCGATTTCGGCTCGAAGGTGCTGTTCGAGCCCGAGCTGGCCCTGGGCTACCAGGTCAGCGACAAGGTGTCGGTGGAGCTCTCCTACACCCACCTGTCGAACGGCCAGATCTTCCACCAGGGCAAGAACCAGGGGCTTGACGACGCGGGGGTCCGGCTGGTTTACGCCTTCTGACTTCGCGAGCGGCCGATTTGACGGCCGGCGCGGCGCCGCCCAAAACTGATTGAACGCTCGGGGTCGAGTCCTGTCGAAGGACCCCGCGGCGTCACCCGGCAGGCGACAAGGCATATCTCTATCATGGCCAATGTGACCGTTGTCGGCGCCCAGTGGGGCGACGAGGGCAAGGGCAAGATCGTCGACTGGCTCAGCAATCGGGCCGATGTCGTGGTGCGCTTCCAGGGCGGCCACAACGCCGGCCACACGCTGGTGGTGGACGGCAAGGTCTACAAGCTGGCCCTGCTGCCGTCGGGCGTGGTGCAGGGCAAGACCTCTGTCATCGGCAACGGCGTCGTCGTCGACCCGTGGCACCTCTTGACCGAGATCGACAAGATCGCCGACCAGGGCGTGGCCATCACGCCCGACCTGCTGATCCTGGCCGACAACGCCTGCCTGATCCTGCCGCTGCACCGCGACCTGGACCAGGCGCGCGAGGCCGCCTCGACCCAGAAGATCGGCACCACCGGCCGCGGCATCGGCCCGGCCTACGAGGACAAGGTCGGCCGCCGCGCCATCCGCGTCGCCGACCTGGCCGACCCGGAAGCCCTGAAGCCCAAGATCGATCGCCTGCTGGCCCACCACGGCGCCCTGCGTCGCGGCCTGGGCCTGCCCGAGGCCAATGCTCAGGAGCTGTTCGACGCCCTGATGGAACTGGCGCCGCGCATCCTGGCCTACGCCCAGCCGGCGTGGCGGGTGCTGGACCAGGCCTACAAGGCCGGCCGCCGCATCCTGTTCGAGGGCGCGCAAGGCTCGCTGCTGGACGTCGACCACGGCACCTATCCGTTCGTCACCTCGTCCAACACCGCCGCCGGCCAGGCCTCGGCCGGCTCGGGCATGGGCCCGTCGGCGACCGGCTACGTGCTGGGCATCGTCAAGGCCTACACCACCCGCGTGGGCGAGGGCCCGTTCCCGGCCGAGCTGTTCGACGAGGTCGGCAAGCACCTGTCGACCGTCGGCCGCGAGGTCGGGGTCAACACCGGCCGCGCCCGCCGCTGCGGCTGGTTCGACTCGGTGCTGGTGCGCCAGTCGGTGGCCATCAACGGCATTCACGGCGTGGCCCTGACCAAGCTGGACGTGCTGGACGGCCTGGAGACCCTGAAGATCTGCGTCGGCTACAAGATCGGCGACAAGGTGCTCGACTACCTGCCCGCGGGGCTCCGCGACCAGGCCGCCGCCACGCCGGTCTATGAGGAGCTGGAAGGCTGGAGCGAAAGCACCGCCGGCGCCCGCTCGTTCAAGGACCTCAACGCCAAGGCCATCAAATACGTCCGCCGCGTCGAAGAGCTGATCGGGGCGCCGGTTGCCTTGCTATCGACCAGTCCAGAGCGCGATGACACCATTCTGATGCGCGACCCCTTCCAAGGCTAGAGCTCGCTAGTAAAGCTCGGTCCAGGAAACTCTTGACGCTGATCAAGGCTAAATGGCCGCGGGATTACTTCCCGCGGTAAACCTTGGTGAACCTTTATCGCGCCTAGGTTTCTCCCAGTTTCTTTTCGGTGGGGGCGAGGGTGGGGCTGCGGGAGCTTCTCGATGACGGGCGCGAGGGCGCGGCGTTGGCGATGAGCCGTCGCAGCCGCACGGCGCGCCTGGTGGTCGCGGTGCTGGCCGCGGCGCTGGTGCTGGCCGAGTTCGGCTGGCGGGTCGCTCTGGGCTGGGCCCTGGTCAACGCCGTGCTCGAGGGCTGGATCGCCTATCTCGAGGTCCATCTGAAGCCGCGCGCCGAGGATCGCTGGACCCTGCTGACCCGCTTCGGCACGCCGACGGTATTCAGCTTGGCCTGGTCGGCGATGGCCGGCTACTGCTGGATCCATGGCTCGCCGGCCATGAAGTTCACGGCGCTGATCATCCTGTTCGGCCTGATCGTCGAGGCGATCCGCTATGGCGCGATCAGCCGGGGCACCATGCTGGTCATCGCGCCGCCGCCGTTCATCTCGCTGCTGGCCGCGCCGGTCATCGCCACCGGCAAGCCCAGCTGGCAGTGGATCGTGATCGCGGTGACCGTCGGCGGCCTCCTGTTCTACATGCTGGACGCGGCGCGGCAGTTGCGTGTCGCCAACCAGGCGCTCGAGCGGGCGCAGGACGCGGCCCTGGAGGCCAGCGAGGCCAAGTCCGCCTTCCTGGCGATGATGAGCCACGAGCTGCGCACGCCGATGAACGGGGTGCTGGGCCTGACCCACGCCCTGCGCGGCGCCCGCCTGGAAGGCCACCACGCCCGCTATCTGGAGATGATCGAGAAATCGGGCCAGGGCCTGATGACCATCCTCAACGATATCCTGGACCTGTCCAAGATCGAGGCCGGCAAGCTGGAGCTGGACGTCGCGCCGTTCGACCTGCGCGATCTGCTCGACCACGTCGGCGCGATGTGGAGCGAGACGGCGCGCGAGAAGGGCCTGGCCCTGAACCTGGAGATTGACCCGGCCACGCCCGAATGGGTGTTGGGCGACGTCGCGCGCGTGCGTCAGATCCTGCTGAACCTGATCTCCAACGCCGTGAAGTTCACCGACGACGGCGGCGTGACCGTGCGCGCCGCGTCTGTCGCGGGGCGGGTGGTCTTGTCGGTCTCCGACACCGGTGTTGGCATGACGGACGAGCAGCGCGCGCGCCTGTTCTCGCCCTTCGTCCAGGGCGACCGCTCGATTGCTCGCCGGTTCGGCGGCACCGGCCTTGGCCTGGCGATCTGCCGACACCTGGCGGACCTGATGGGCGGCGAGGTGGTGGTGGAAAGCGCGCCGGGCCGGGGCTCGACCTTCACGGTCACCCTGCCCCTGGCGCCCGCCGAGAATCCCAGCCCGGTCGAGCCCGAGGCCGGCGAGCCCGTCGACTTCACGGGCATGCGGGTGCTGGTGGTCGACGACAACGCGGTCAACCAGACGGTGGCGCGCGCGATCCTGGAGGCCGCGGGCGCTTCGGTGCTGACCGCCGACGACGGCCGCGCGGCGCTGGAGCGCCTGAACGCCGAGCCCGTCGATCTGGT
>NZ_CALCDX010000250.1 GCF_937900395.1 uncultured Caulobacter sp. | reverse complement strand
ATATCGGCCCGGTTGCCGGTCAGGCGCTGGAAGCGTCGATGCGCGATGGCCGCCACGCGCCGCTGATCGACGGCACCGTTCGCTGGGCGGCCCGCGCGCTTGAGGCGAACGAGCATCTGATCCGCGCCATGGTGCATGAAAAGGCCGGCAAGATCATGCGCTGGACCGGCCTGGACGAAAATCTGTCCAACGCGATCATCGACGGGCTGCAGAAGCTGCTGGGCGAAGTGGCGGAGGATGTCGACCACCCCCTGCGCCAGCGCGCCGAAGAAGCGCTGGCGAAGCTTGCCCTCGACCTTCAGCACGATCCTGCCATGCAGGCGCGCGTCGCCGGGGTGCGCGATGAAATCGTCGGCAACCCGGCCATGCAGCGCTGGATCGACGGATTGTGGGAACAAGGGCGCGCCGCCCTGCTCCGCGCGGTGCGTGATCCTCAGGCGGCGATGGCGGGGCGTCTTGGCGAAGCGCTCAAGACGCTGGGCGAAACGCTGGAGCATGACGTCGCCCTGCGTTCGGCCATCAATCGCTTCCTGCGCCGCGCGACGGTCGGCGCGGTGGCGGATTATGGCGACGGCATCGTCCGGCTGGTCAGCGAAACCATCCGCAGCTGGGACGCGGGCACCGTCACCGCCCGGCTGGAGGTCTCCGACCAACGGCTTCGGTTCGAGATTTCCGACACGGGCATCGGCATCGCGCCCGATGTCCAGGCGCGCCTGTTCCAGCGCTTCACCCAAGCCGACAGCTCCATCAGCCGCGGATATGGCGGCACGGGCCTGGGCCTGGCGATCAGCAAGGCTCTGGTCACCCGCATGGGCGGCGAAATCGGCGTCATCAGCGCGCCGGGCCGAGGGTCGTGCTTCTGGGTCGAGCTGCCGGCGATCCCGGCCCAGCCGACGCCCGCGTTGGACCCGGCGGCCTCCTCGCCGGCCGACCTCCGAGGCGCTCGGGTGCTGCTGGTCGACGACCACCACGTCAATCGTGAGCTGGGCTACGCCCTGCTGACGCTGGGCGGGCACGAGGCGATCACCGCCGAGGACGGGGCGACGGCGGTTTCGTTGCTGCGCGACCAGGACTTCGACCTGGTGCTGATGGACGTGCACATGCCGGTCATGGACGGCCTCGCCGCGACCCACGCCATCCGCGCCATGGAAGGCCCCAAGGCCCGCGTCCCAATCCTGGCGCTCAGCGCCGACGTCATGCCCGAACAGATCGCCCGCTGCCTCGCCGCCGGCATGGACGGCCACCTGGCCAAGCCGATCGTTCGGGATGATCTGCTGGCGGCCGTCGCGCGCTTCACGGCGGCTTCGCCCCAGGATGGCGACCGCGTCGGCGTCGCTGCCCCCTAAAGGCCCGGCCGACTGAGGAACGGGGCTCTCGCCAAGTTCAAACGCGCGTTTATAGTCACCTCATCGCCCGTGAGAGGCGAGACAGGGAGAGACGCGCGATGGACATCCAACTGGTGGCCGAAGGCCTGCAGTTCCCCGAAGGCCCGGTGGCCATGGCCGACGGCTCGGTCATCGTCACCGAGATCCAGGGCCAGCGTCTGACGCGCATCTGGCCCGACGGCCGCAAGGAGACGGTGGCGCAGACCGGCGGCGGACCGAACGGCGCGGCGATCGGCCCTGACGGGGCTCTCTATGTCACCAACAACGGCGGCAGCTTCGCCTTCTTCGAGGCCAACGGCCTGAACATCCCCGGCCCGACCCCGCCGACGCATACGGGCGGCTCGATCCAGCGGGTCGACCTGGCGACCGGCGCGGTGACGACGCTCTACACGCAATGCGACGGCAAGCCCCTGGCCGGGCCCAACGACCTCGTCTTCGACAAGCAGGGCGGCTTCTGGTTCACCGACCACGGCTGCTCGACGCCGGACGGCCGCAAGTACGGGGCGCTCTACTACGCCCTGCCCGACGGTTCGAAGATCACCCGCTGGCGCGACCATTTCGTCTCGCCCAACGGCGTGGGTCTCTCGCCGGATGAGAAGACCGTCTACATGGCCGACACCATGCTGGGCCGCCTGTGGTCGTTCGACGTGGCGTCGCCTGGCGTGCTGACCGATCCCGCGCCGCTTCAGCCGGGAAATGTCGTCTGCAACCTGCCGGGCTACCAGCTGCTGGACAGTCTGGCGGTCGAGGCCGGCGGCAAGGTGTGCGTGGCGACGATCATCAACGGCGGGATCACCGCCTTCGACCCGGACGGCTCGACCGAGCACTACGCGTTCCCGGACGTGATCGTGACCAACATCTGCTTCGGCGGGGCGGACATGCGCGACGCCTGGATCACGGCGTCGGGGACAGGAAAGCTCTACAAGGCCCGGTGGCCGCGGCCGGGGTTGAAGCTGAACTTCAACGGGTAGTTCCTCCCCCGCCTGCGGGGGAGGTGGCCCAGAGGGCCGGAGGGGGCGAGCTCGGCCACCTTCCAGCTCGCCCCCTCAGTCGCGGAGCTTGTCCTCGGGCGCGCGCTTCGCGCGACCCGGGGGCGACAGCTCCCCCGCATCGCGGGGGAGCATCTACTTGCCGCCTAGTACAGCACCCCCAGCGCCTGGCGCTCGAAGTTCTTCAGTTCGTCGTTGCGGCCCTGGTGGACCTTCACGACCCATTCGGGGTCTTGCAGCAGCGCGCGACCGACGCCGACCAGGTCGAACTCGTTACGCTCGAGGCGCTCGAGCAAGCCGTCCAGCGAGGCGGGCTGGCTGCCCTCGCCGCCGAACGCGGCGATGAACTCGCCCGACAGGCCCACCGAACCGACGGTGATGGTCGGCGCGCCGGTCAGCTTCTTGGCCCAGCCGGCGAAGTTCAGGTCGCTGCCCTCGAACTCCGGCTCCCAGAATCTACGCTGCGAGCAGTGGAAGATGTCGGCGCCGGCGTCGGCCAGCGGCTGCAGCCAGGCTTCCATTTCCTGCGGCGTGGTCGCCAGGCGGGCCGCATAGTCCTGCTGCTTCCACTGCGACAGGCGGATGATGACTGGATAGTCGGGGCCGACGGCGGCGCGAACGGCCTTCAGGATCTCGGCGGCGAAGCGGCCCCGCTCGCCGATCGTCGGGCCGCCCCACTTGTCGGTGCGGACATTGGTGCCCGGCCAGAAGAACTGGTCGATCAGATAGCCGTGGGCGCCGTGCAGCTCGACGGCGTCGAAGCCCAGGCGCTTGGCGTCGGCCGCCGCTTGCCCGAAGGCCGCGATGGTGTCGGCGATGTCGGCGTCGGTCATCGGCTCGGTGAACGGCGAGCCGCCGGCCTTGGACAGGCCAGACGGGCTGTCGACCTTGCCCAGCTGGTCAGGGCCCTTGGCGGCCCCGACGTGCCAGAGTTGCGGGGCGATCAGGCCGCCGCCAGCATGGACCTCATCGACGACCTTCTTCCAGGCCGCCAGCTCCTTCTCGCCGTGGAAGCGCGGCACCTTGGCGTCGTTCAGCGAGGCGGGACGCGCGACGCCGGTGCCCTCTGTGACGATCAGCCCGACCTCGTTCTCGGCGCGGCGGCGATAATAGGCGGCGACCTCGTCGGTCGGCACGCCGCCCGGCGAAAACGACCGCGTCATCGGCGCCATCACCACCCGGTTGGGCAGCTTCAGCGACTTGAACTCGAAGGGTTTGAACAGGGCGTCGATAGCCATCGGTGATCCGAAACAGAGGGTGTTGCTGGCAATCCAAACATTTGTTCGGCGATCGCGCCAGTTAGAAATACTGCAGCTTGGCGAGCGCCCCCTCCGTCACGCTGCGTAGCCGCAGCGCGCCACCTCCCCCATTACACGGGTGAGGAGGACGTTGGTCTCCTCCTGCCCCGCTTGCGGGGGAGGTGGCGCGGCGCCGATAGGCGACGTGACGGAGGGGGCGCTAGAGCCTCACAGCCCCAGCACCATCTTGGCCATGATGTTGCGCTGGATCTCGTTCGACCCCGCGTAGATCGAGGTCTTGCGGTAGCTGAAATAGGCCGGGGCCGCCGGCGCGGCGTAGTCGGGCCCAGCCCTGCCCTCGTTGCTCTTCGACCAGGGGTCGCGCACGAACGGCGCGGCGTAGGCGCCGACCGCTTCGAGCGTCAGCTCGGTGATCGCCTGCTGCTGCTCCGAGCCCACGCACTTCAGCATGGACGAAGCTGGGCCGATCGCCTTGCCCGCCGAGCGGCCGGAGAAGATCCGCAGCTCGCTGGCGTTCAGCGCCTGGACCTGGATTTCCAGGTTGCTGATCTTGGCGCGGAAGTCCGGATCGTCGATCAGCCGCCCGCCGTCGTCGGCCAGCTCAAGCGCCGCGATGCGCTTGACCTTCTTGAGCATGTGCATCAGGCCCGGCGCGTAGGCGTTGCCGCGCTCGAACTCCAAGAGGTACTTGGCGTAGGTCCAGCCCTTGTTCTCCTCGCCGATGCGGTTGGCGATCGGCACGCGGACATTGTCGAAGAAGACCTGGTTGATCTCCTGCTCATTCTCCGGAGGGCCGTCCAGGGTGGGCAGCGGCTTGATCTGGATGCCGGGCGTATCCATCCGCAACAGCAGGAACGAGATGCCTTCCTGCGGCCGGCCTTCCGTCGAGGTGCGGACCAGGCAGAACATCCAGTCGGCCCACTGGGCGTGGGTCGTCCAGATCTTGGAGCCGTTCAGCACGTAGTCGTCGCCATCGCGCTCGGCCCGCATCTGCAGGCTGGCGAGATCCGAGCCCGAGCCGGGCTCCGAATAGCCCTGGCACCACCAGATGTCCGAGCGCAGGATCGGCGGCAGGTGCTGGGCCTTCTGCGCGTCGGTCCCGAAGGCCATGATCACGGGCGCGACCATCTTCAGGCCCATCGGCGAGGAGGTCGGCACGCCGGCCAGGCTCATCTCCATGTTGAAGATGTAGCGCTGCGAGGCCGTGAACCCAGGACCGCCGTGCTCGACGGGCCAGTCCGGCGCCGCCCAGCCGCGCTCGTAGAGCTTCTTTTGCCACTTCACCTGGCCGGCCTTGTCCAGATAGCCGTTCTTGGACTGGCTCATCTTGCGGCGCAGGTCGTCGTCATAGGCGGTCGCGATCCAGTCGCGCACCTCCTGCTGGAAGGCCAGATCCTCGGCCGAGAACGCCAGGTCCATCGCCTACTCCACCGCGTCGAGGTACTCGATGTTCGGGGCGGCGGCCATGGTCGGCCCCATCGCCGCGCCGGCGGCCTTGAAATAGTCGGTGCCGCCGTGGTGCTTCAGCGCGTCGGTCGAGGCGTAGAGCTCCAGCACCTTGTAGACGCCGGCTTCGGTCTTGGACTTGGTCAGCTGGTACATCATGCAGCCCGGCTCATTGGCCTTCACCTTGGCCGCCAGATCCAGGAACACCTTCTCGAATTCAGCGGTCTTGTCCGGCTGGACGTATAGGGTCGCGACGACGCCGATCATGTTGCCTCCCAACATTTGTTTGAATGGCAGGATGGGTTACGCGCGGCTCAGGGGCAAGGGCCATGTTAAGCGCCCTCTCTCTTCGAGAGAGGGAGGGGCCGCCGCCGAAGGTGGCGGGAGGGCGAGAGGTTTCGTCGCCGGGCGGGAAAACGCCGAGCGATCAGTAAGAGAGTTGCAGGAAAGTGTCGGCGCTTAGCCTGGCCGCCGTTCCGACCCGTTCGGGAAGCCATCGGTGAGGGTTTAACCTCTCACCCTCCCACGCTTCGCGCGGGCCCCTCCCTCTCTCTAAGAGAGAGGGTTCTTTATCAAGGCCGTTCGTTCCAGCCGTAGGCGACCCAGGAGTGGCCGCCGACGTTGCGGGCTTCGATCAGGCTGGGATCGGCGTTGCGGGCGCTGGCCATCTTGCGGCCGCGGAAAGCGAAGGCCGCCAGGCCGAACAGCGCGCTGCCGATAAAGCCGACCACCACCACGGTGGCGGCGAAGACCACGGCCAGGACCGCGCCGATCACCACGGCCGCCGACGTCGCGAGCGCGCCCGCGATCCAAGCGAGGTTGCGCAAGGGCGAAACTGCGGCGGTGTTAGTCATCGGCGTCCTCTCGTCACGCTCATGATCCTTCTTAGGTGGTTCACAAGCGCTGAACATCAACTGAACACCCGCCGATCGCGGATGAAAAGCCTTTTTCCCTCGCCCGAAGCGAGACCAAACGCCTCACCTCAACCGGCGGCGGCGAGGCCCAGTTCCCGGCGCTCGCGCATCACCGTCGAGAAGGCGGCGTTGATCGCGGCGGCCTTGGCCTCGGCCACTTCGATGAACTCGGCGGGCAGACCCCGCGCGCGGGCCCGATCAGGGTGCGCGTTGGTCAAGGCGATCTTCCAGGCCTTGTGGACCGTGGCGTCGTCGGCGTCGGCCGGCACGTCGAGGATGGCGTAGGGATCGTCCGCGCCCACGCCCAGGTGCGTAGCGCGCAGGCGACGGAAGGCCAGCGGCGACATGCCAAACAGGCTGGACACCCGCTCCAGATAGGCCAGCTCGTCGTGGGTCACCACGCCGTCGGACTTGGCGATGTGGAACAGGCCGTCGACGACGTCCTCCAGCAGCTGCGGGCAGCTGGAATAGCGCTTGGCCAGGCGCTTGGCGTAGCTCTCGAACCCGTGAGTCGTCTGGCGCGCCAGGTCATACAGGCGATGGATGTTCGGCTCCGACGCCGGATCCGGCTGGAACACTTCGGTGAAGGCGGCGAATTCGTGCCCGTCGGCGCGGCCGTCGACCTTCGCCAGCTTCGCGCCCAGCGCCGTCACCGCCGTCGAAAAGGCCGGATCCTCGCCCGGCAGGCCGCTCGGACATTCGGTGCAGTCGGCCAGGTCGAGACGCCGGGCGGCGATGCTCGCGATATTGCGCCAGAAGCTCATGAATCGCCTCGAAACCAGCGACGGACATTGACGGATACGGGCGACGACCGGCTGCGGATCACCCGACGGAAGGTGCTTCTAGCACATTGAGAATGATCATTCACATGACTTCGTTGCAATGCGGCGAAAGCGCATGGTCGTAGTGTGGGAGCCGATCGCCCTCTCGCTCGTTATGGCTCCGCTTGGCGATCGCCACGCAACGGTCCCAATCCGGACCGAAATGCTCTAGTCACTCGATACCGAAATTCGAAAGGACCTCCGCCGCATGGCGAACGCCCTCTTTCTCGCTCTCGCCCTGTTGGCCCAGGACGGCCAGGCGAGCGCCCAGACGTCCCTGAACGCCCCGCCGACCGACGAGTACGGCTATGTCGCCTGGTGCTACGGCGCCCTGGGCGGCTACGCCAATCTCTACGACCGGGTGATGCCGGAGGTGACGCGGATCGAGAAGGCCTTCCCAGGCCCGGACGGCGTCCAGGCCGCCCTGAAGACCTACCCCGAGATGCGCGCCCAGGCTCAGAAGGACCTGAAGACCTTCGCCTCGGCGATCACCGCGGCCGAAAAGGCCAGCCCGCGCCCGATCTCGGAATACGGCGCGGCCCAGGTCAAGCGCGGCGCGGCCATCTGGCAAGGCGCCGGCTCGGTCGACAAGGCCCGCCTGGCCCAGATGTGGATGAGCTGGAGCCCGCCCGGCGACTGCGAAAAGCGCGCCAAGACCCTGGAGATGAAGTCGAGCATCCTGGGTCGGGCGCTGAACTACAACGCCGTTTCGGCCACCACGCCGCCGCCCCCTGCCGCGCCCAGCGCGCCGCCGGAAGCGCCGGCGCCGCAGCCCGCCTCCGAACCCGCTCAGCCCGCGCCTGAGGCCGCCCAGCCCAAGCCGGAGGCCGCCAAGCCCGCGCCCGTCGCCAGCGCGCCGCCAAAGGCCAAGGCCGCGGCGCCCGCCAAGAAGCTTCCTCCGATCGGCGGCAACGAGATCATCGTCGATCCCGTCAATCCGGTCCCCTGCGCCGGCAGCCTGCTGCCCGCCAAGCGCGGCGGCCGCGACGTGCTGATCTGCAAGCCGAACTGATTGTTGCTCCCCCGCATCGCGGGGGAGCTGTCGCGGAGCGACTGAGGGGGCGAGCTGGGCAAATGTCGCGTTAGCCCCCTCCGGCCCTCTGGGCCACCTCCCCCGCATTGCGGGGGAGGATCTATCAGCCCGCCAACAGCCCGCTTTCCGCCAGGGCCTTGAACCACCGGTACGAGGCTTTCGGCGTCCGCGCGCCTGTCTTCCGGTCCATGGCGACCAGGCCGAACTTCGAGGTGTAGCCGAGGTCCCATTCGAAGTTGTCGATCAGGGTCCATTCGAAATAGCCGCGCACGTCGCAGCCGGCCTCGCGGGCCGCCAGCACGGCCTGGAGATGGCGGCGCAGATAGGCGATGCGGAACTGGTCGTCGAGGATCGCCGGTCCCGTGCTGAACGGGTCCGAGCAGCCGTTCTCGGTGACCAGCATCGGCGGCGCGCCATAGTCGCGGCGGACGCGATCCAGCACCTCGAACAGACCCGAAGGATCGATGTGGCGGCCAAAGGCGTCCAACTCGGCGCCCTTTGGCGGGGCGGCCTGGGCGATCTTGCCGGGCGCGTTCAGGTCCAGCCGCACATAGGCCGGGGCGTAGTAGTTCACGCCCAGGAAGTCGACAGGCTGGCGGATCTTGGCCATATCTCCGTCCTGAACGACGCCCTTCAGGAAGTCGTCCATCGCCTTGGGATAGGTCCCCTTGAACAGCGGGTCCAGCCACGCTCCGTTCCACAGCGCGTCGAGGCCGTCCGAAGCCAGGCGGTTCCAG
This sequence comes from uncultured Caulobacter sp., assembly GCF_937900395.1. GTDB lineage: Bacteria > Pseudomonadota > Alphaproteobacteria > Caulobacterales > Caulobacteraceae > Caulobacter. The sequence continues at coordinate 17,429 of NZ_CALCDX010000250.1, read as the reverse complement.
AGCGCCCAAGGCCCGCCGGCCGGGCGGCAGGGCTGCAGCGCCATGGTGGTGCCGACCCTCAACCCCGAGCGCCCCGCCCGCAGCGCCTGCATCGCCAATCCCTGGCCGAGGTTCATGTGGTGGATCACCGCCCCCAGCAGCTTGTCGTCCTTGAGGCCCGGCGCCTGCTCGCCCAACACGTGGCCGAAGACGGCGTGCACCGCCGCCTCGTTCAGGATGATGTAGTTCTTCAGCCGGTCGCCCAGCCGCTCGACCACCGCATGGGCGTAGTCGGCCAGGCGCTGGGCGGTGTCGCGGTTCTTCCAGCCGCCCTTGTCCTGCAAGCCCTGCGGCAGGTCCCAGTGGAACAGGGTGGCGTAAGGCGCGACGCCCTTGGCCAGCAAGGCGTCGACCAGCCGCGAATAGTGATCCAGCCCCGCCGCGTTCACCGCCCCCTCGCCCGTCGGCAGGATGCGCGACCAGCTGATCGAGAAGCGATAGGCGTTGAGGCTCGCGCCCGCGATCAGGTCGACGTCCTCCTGGAAGCGGCGATAGCTGTCGGTGGCGACCGTGGCGTCCGAGCCATCGCCTATGCGTCCCGGGACCTTCTCGAACACGTCCCAGACGCTGGGCCCGCGCCCGTCGGCGGTCTGCGAGCCTTCCGTCTGGAAGGCGGCGGTGGCGACGCCCCAGATGAAGTCTTTCGGGAATTGCCGGCTCTTGGGGGTGAGGTCCGTGTGGCCCGGTCCCTCGCACCCCGACAGCCCCACGGCCGCGCCGCCCAGGGCCAAAGCCCCCAGCGCCCGGCGGCTCACGCCTGAGCGATCCATGTCGTCCCCTCCCGTTATTTGTTGGGAGGGAGGATGGAGTTGAAGAACGCCGTTCGCAAGGCGGCGAACGAACACCATCATCACCGTGTCATCCCGGCAGAACCCCGGCCGTGAGCCGGGGGTAGAGCCGGGACCCAGGGGCCACCGCACCGCCGCTCGCCCTGGGTCCCGGATAAGCGCTGCGCGCTTTCCGGGATGACACGGTTTTTGATGTGTCGCTCTACGCCGCCGCGCCGCGCGCCCGGGCCAGCGGGTCGTAGTTCAGGATCGGCGAGAGCCAGCGCTCGGCGGTCGCCAGGTCCCAGCCCTTGCGGCGGGCGTAATCCTCGACCTGGTCGAGGTCGATCTTGCCGACGCCGAAATAGTGCGCCTGCGGGTGGCTGAAATAGAGGCCCGAGACCGCCGCGCCGGGGGTCATGGCGTAGCTCTCGGTCAGTTGCAGCCCCGTGGCCGCCTCGGCGTCGAGCAGCTTGAACAGCGTGCCCTTTTCGGTGTGGTCGGGCTGGGCCGGATAGCCGGGCGCGGGGCGGATGCCCTGGTACTTCTCGGCGATCATCACCTCGGTGTCGGCCGCCTCGTCGGGCGCGTAGCCCCACAGCTCGACGCGGGCCTTGTAGTGCAGCCACTCGGCGAAGGCTTCGGCCAGGCGGTCGGCCAGGGCCGAGGCCATGATCGCGCTGTAGTCGTCGCCGGCGTCCTTGAAGCGTTTGACGATCTCGTCCTCGCCATGACCGGCCGTGACGGCGAAACCGCCGACATAGTCCGCGCCCTGTCCGATCGGCGCGACGAAGTCCGACAGGGCGACGTTCGACTTGCCTTCCCCCTTGTCCATCTGCTGGCGCAGGGTGTGCAGGCGCGAGAACTCGGCGGTGCGGGTGTCGTCGGTGTAGAGCACGATGTCGTCGCCCTGGGCCTGGGCCGGCCAGAAGCCGATCACGCCCTTGGCCCCGAACCACTTCTCGGCGACCACCTTGTCCAGCATGACGCGGGCGTCGCGATAGAGGTCCGTCGCGGCCTGGCCGACCACGTCGTCCTCCAGGATCTGCGGATAGCGGCCGATCAGCTCCCAGCTGGCGAAGAACGGCGACCAGTCGATGAACGGGACCAGCTCGGCCAGCGACGGCTCGAACACCCGCGTGCCGATGAAGGCCGGCTTGGGCGGCGTGTAGCCTTTCCAGTCGATGGCGAAGGCGCGCTCGCGAGCCTCCTTGATCGAGGCGCGGGCCTTGGTCGTCTGGCCGCGCGCGTACTGTTCGCGGACCTTGACGTATTCGGCGCGGGTCTCGGCGATGATCCGGTCGCGCTCGCCCTCCGACAGCAGGCCCGAGACGACGCCGACCGCGCGGCTGGCGTCGACGACATAGGTGGTGGGACCCCGGCGATAGGCCGGCTCGATCTTGACCGCCGTATGGGTGCGACTGGTGGTGGCGCCGCCGATCAGCAGCGGAATGTCGAAGCCCTGGCGCTCCATCTCGGCGGCCACGAACACCATCTCGTCCAGCGACGGGGTGATCAGGCCCGACAGGCCGATCATGTCGACCTTGTGCTTCTTGGCCTCGTCCAGGATGCGGTCAGCCGGGACCATCACACCCAGGTCGATGACCTCGTAGTTGTTACACTGAAGCACGACGCCGACGATGTTCTTGCCGATGTCGTGGACGTCGCCCTTCACGGTCGCCATCAGCACCTTGCCGGCGGCCTGGCGTTCCTGGCCTTCCTTCTCCGCCTCCATGAACGGCATCAGCCAGGCCACGGCCTGCTTCATGACGCGGGCCGACTTCACGACCTGGGGCAGGAACATCTTGCCCGCGCCGAACAGGTCGCCGACGACGTTCATGCCGTCCATTAGCGGACCTTCGATCACGTGCAGCGGACGCTCGGCGGCCAGGCGGGCCTCCTCGGTGTCGGCCTCGATGAACTCGGTGATGCCGTGGACGAGGGCATGGGTCAGGCGCTCGTTCACCGTCCCCTCGCGCCAGGCCAGGTTGGCGACTTGCTGCTGGCCCTTCTCGCCCTTGTAGCGGGGCGCCATATCGACCAGGCGCTCGGTATTGGTCTGGTTGGGATCGCGCTGCGGACGATTGAGGATCACGTCCTCGACGGCCTCGCGCAGCACCGGATCGATGTCGTCATAGACCGGCAGGTCGCCGGCGTTGACGATGCCCATGTCCATGCCGGCGTTGATGGCGTGGTACAGGAACACCGAGTGGATCGCCCGGCGCACCGGCTCGTTGCCGCGGAAGCTGAACGAGACGTTCGACACCCCGCCCGACACCCGCGCGTAGGGCAGCAACTGCTTGATGCGGCGCGTGGCCTCGATGAAGTCGACGGCGTAGTTGTCGTGCTCCTCGATCCCCGTCGCCACGGCGAAGATGTTGGGGTCGAAGATGATGTCCTCGGGCGGGAAGCCGACCTTGTCGACTAGGGTGTTGTAGGCCCGCTCGCAGATCTCGACCTTGCGCGCCTCGGTGTCGGCCTGGCCGACCTCGTCGAAGGCCATGACCACCACGGCCGCGCCGTAGCGCAGGCACAGCTTGGCCTGCTGGAGGAACTTCTCCTCGCCTTCTTTCAGGCTGATCGAGTTGACGATGGCCTTGCCCTGGACGCACTTCAGGCCCGCCTCGATCACCTCCCACTTGGAGCTGTCGATCATCACCGGCACGCGGGCGATGTCGGGCTCGGCGGCCATCAGGTTCAGGAAGGTGATCATGGCCTGCTGGCTGTCCAGCAGACCCTCGTCCATGTTGACGTCGATGACCTGGGCGCCGGCCTCGACCTGCTGGCGCGCGACCGACAGGGCGGCCGGATAGTCGCCCTCGACGATCAGCTTCTTGAACTTGGCCGAGCCGGTGACGTTGGTGCGCTCACCGATGTTGACGAAGACGGGTCTCATGGTCGGTCGATCCAAATAAACCCGCCTTCCTCGCCCTTGTGGCGAGGACCCAGGGCGCCGCTAGCTCAGCGCCTGGAAAGTCGGGCTCCGCATCGGCGGAAAACTGGGTCCTGGGCACAAGGCCCAGGAAGGCAGGAAGAATGCTTACGCGAGTTCGAACGGCTCAAGGCCCGCCAGGCGCATGGCCTTGGGGCGCTCGGGGATCTGGCGGGGCTTCACGCCGCGCACTTCGTCGGCGACGTGGCGGATGTGGTCCGGCGTCGTGCCGCAGCAGCCGCCCAGGATGTTGACCAGGCCATCCTTGGCCCATTCGTGCAGGGCGTGGCCGGTCTGGTGCGGCTCCTCGTCGTACTGGCCCATGGCGTTGGGCAGGCCGGCGTTGGGATAGGCCGCGACCAGGGTGTCGGCGATGCGGGCCATCTCGGCGATATGCGGACGCATCAAATCAGCGCCGAGGGCGCAGTTGAAGCCCACCGCGAACGGCTTGGCGTGCTTGACGCTGTTCCAGAAGGCTTCCGCCGTCTGGCCCGACAGGGTGCGGCCCGAGCGGTCGGTGATGGTGCCGCTGATCCAGATCGGCAGCTCCTCATGGCCCTCGTCGCGCCAGTCGAGGATCGCCTTGATCGCGGCCTTGCAGTTCAGGGTGTCGGTGATGGTCTCGATCAGGAACAGGTCGACCCCGCCCTGGTAGAGCGCGTCCACCTGCTGGCGATAGGCTTCGTAGACCTGGTCGAAGGTCACCTTGCGCGCGCCGGGATCGTTCACGTCCGACGACATCGACAGCATGACGTTCAGCGGCCCGATCGAGCCGGCGATGAACTTGGGGCGCTCCGGATTCTCGGCGTTCCAGCGGTCAGCCACCGAGCGGCCGATCCTGGCGCCTTCCAGATTGATGTCCCAGACGTCCTGTTCGGTCAGGTGATAGTCGGCCTGGGCGATGGTGGTCCCCGAGAAGGTGTTGGTCTCGGAGATGTCGGCGCCGGCCGAGAAGTAGGCGTCGTGCAGCTCGGCCACGAGATCCGGCCGCGTCAGGCACAGAATGTCGTTATTGCCCTTCATCTGGCCGTCGTGGGCGGCGAAGCGCTCTGCGCGATAGTCGGCCTCGGTCAGGCCCTTCTTCTGGAACATCACGCCCCAGGAGCCGTCGAGGATCAGGATGCGCTCCTTGGCGGCGGCCTTCAGGGCGGCGACGCGATTGGCGCGGATGGAGAGGTCGGTCATCGGCTAGGCCCCGCCGCCTGCTGGCGCGCGAGCTCCTTGTTGAAGGCGGCTTCTGAGGCGTCGACGAACCGGGCGAGCTCGGTCGGATCGACGAAGGCGTTGGGGTCGCCGCGCAACTGCTTCTGGCGCTTGGCCAGCAGGTTCCCCTGCTCTTCGTGCGCGGGCAGCATCACGTCCGTCGGGATGGCGCGCAGCTTGGCGAAGCTCTCGCGATAGTCGGCGACGATGTTGCGGTGGGTCTTGTTGCCGACAAGCACATTGCCGGCCACCGACAGCGAACAGGGGAAGGTCACGTTCAGCGGTCGGCCCTTCTCGATCACCGCCGTGGTCCAGCTGGTGCAACCGATCGTGTGGCCGGGCGTCAGATGGGCGACCATCGTGGTCTCGCCCAGCTTGAGCTTGGTCTCGTCGCCGAACGCGCGATCGACCTTCACCGGCGGCATCGGGGTCGGGCCGTTCTCGTTGTCGCCGATGTGATGGCCCTGCTCGATGGCCGGCTCGTCGCCGCGCGATATCCACAGCTTGGAGCCTGGGATGTCGGCCTTCAACTGAGCCAGCCCGCCCGCGTGGTCATAGTGGGCGTGGGTGTTGATCAGGATCTTCACGTCCGCGAGCTTGAAGCCCAGCGAGGCGATGTTGCGCTCGATCTGCTTGCCGACCTCGGCGTTCGGGCCGCCGTCCAGGATCACGTGCCCCGCGGACGAGGTGATCAGCCAGGACGAGACGCCCTCGGTGCCCACGTAGTAGATGTTGCCGACCACGCGGTAGGGCTTGGTCGGCTTGGTCCAGCTGGCGGGCATGTCGGCATGAGCGGCGGGGGCCAGGCTGAAGAATAGCATCGCGAGTGCAGCCAGAGCGCCCCCTCCGACACGATGCTTCGCATCGCGCCACCTCCCCCGCTTCGCGGGGGAGGAGGAAGACACCGCATCCTCACCCGTGAAACGGGGGAGGTGGATCGGCGCGGATACGCGGCGAGACGGAGGGGGCGCTAGCGGCGTCATGCGGCGACCTCGGAGGCAGAGGGCGAAATTTCGCGCAGGCCCAGCACGCGGCAGATGGCGTAGACTAGGTCCGCGCGGTTCAGGGTGTAGAAGTGGAAGTCCTCGAAGCCCTGCTCCTGCAGCTTGGCGCACATCTCGGCGGCCACAGAGCAGGCGATCAGGCGGCGGGTTTCGGCGTCGTTCTCCAGCCCGTCGAACAGGTTGGCCAGCCAGCCCGGGATCGTCGTCTGGCAGGCGGCGGCCATCTTCTTCAGGCCCACAAAGTTCGTCACCGGCATGATGCCCGGAACGATCGGGATGGTGATCCCGGCGGCGCGGACCTTGTCGACGTAGCGCAGGAAGGCGTCGAGATCGAAGAAGAACTGGCTGACGCCCAGCGTCGCGCCGGCGTCGACCTTCTGCTTCAAGACGTCGATGTCGTGCTCGAGCGACGGGCTTTCCGGATGTTTCTCGGGATAGACCCCAACCAGCACCTCGAACGGTCCGACGCCGCGCACGGCCTTGGTCAGCTCGGTGGCGTTGGCGTAGCCGTCCTCGCGCGGGACATAGACGCCGCCGATGCCGCCCTCGCCCGGCGGCGGGTCGCCGCGCAGCGAGACGATGTGGCGGACGCCGATGTCCCAGTAGTCGCGGATCACCTCGTCGACCTCGGCGCGCGAGGCGCCGACGCAGGTCAGGTGGGCGGCGGGCTTCAGGCTGGTCTCGTCCAGGATGCGCTTGACCGTCCGGTGCGTGCGCTCGCGGGTCGAGCCGCCGGCGCCGTAGGTCACCGAGACAAAGGCCGGGTCCAACGGCGCCAGGCGGGTGATCGCCTGCCACAGGCTCTCTTCCATCTGCGGCGTCTTGGGCGGGAAGAATTCGAACGAAACGCGGGGTCGATAGGTGCGCTCGCCAGCGCGGGCGACGGGACCGATCACGCGGCGGGTGGGCGGAAGGGTCATGCGGCGGTCCTTTCGGCGGCGACGCTCAACGGACGACGCGCGGTCCAAATCTTCACGGTCAGCCCTTCGCCGGTCGAGGGCGGCAGAGCGATGTTGCTTTCCAGCTGGAGGCCGCCGGCGCGCAGCCACGGGACGATCTCGCTGTCGTCGAAGCCCAGGCGACGGTGCTGGTGCGCCTCGCGCAGGAACTCGTGGTCGTGCGGGGCGAAGTCGGCGATCAGCAGCAGGCCGCCCGGCGCGACCAGGCGCGCGGCCTCGGCCACGGCGTTGGCGGGATCGGACAGATAGTGCAGCACCTGGTGGACCGTAACGAGGTCCGCGCAGCCGCCCGGCAGGCCGGTGCGGAAGATGTCGCCGTGGCGCAGCTCGCAGCTGGCCAGACCCGCCTTGGCGACCTCGTCGCGGGCGATGTTCAGCATCTGCTGCGACAGATCCAAGCCCAGGGCGTTGCTGGCGCGCTTGCCCAGCAGGGTCAGCATGCGGCCAGCGCCCGCGCCCAGGTCGACCATCTCGTCGAACGGCCCCTCCCCGGTGGCGCGCAGGATCGCGGCCTCGACCTCGGCCTCGTCGACATACAGTGAGCGGATCTCGTTCCAGCGCGCGGCGTTGCGGGCGAAATAGGCCTGGGCGTCCATCGACCGCTCGGCGCGCACGGCGGCCAACTTGTCGGCGTCCAGGCGGATGACGGGATCGGCGTCGTCGATCAGGTCCAGCGCCTGCTCGACCAGGAACCGGCCGGCGGATTTGGCGGCCAGGCGGTAGAACACCCAGGCGCCGTCCGGGAAACGCTCGACCAAGCCGGCCTCGGCCAGCAGCTTCAGGTGCCGCGACACGCGCGGCTGGCTCTGATCGAGGATGCGGCACAGCTCCAGCACCGATAGCTCCTCGGCCGCCAACAACGCCAGGAGACGCAGGCGCGTGGACTCGCCGGCGGCGCGCAGCACCTCGACGACCTGTTCGGCGGCAAGCTTCATAGGGACATAAAGATATCTTTATGTCCGTTTTGGCAAGAGGAAATTATGCCCCAGGCTCAGCCTTGGCGGGCTCCCAGAGCTCGATTTTAACCCCGGCCGGATCCATCAGCCAGGCGAACCGTCCATAGCCCTCGTCCTGCCTGCCCAGCGGCTCGACGCCCTCGGCGGCGGCGCGCGCGAGAACGCCATCGATATCATCGACGATGAAATTGATCATGAACGGCGCGGCCGACGGCGCGAAATAGTCGGTGTCGGCGGCGAAGGGCGACCAGGTGGCCTGGCTGTCCTTGGGCGCCTCGAACACTGCTCCGCCCCAGTCGTGGACCTCGAAGCCCAGGACGCGCGCGTACCAGTCGCGCACGGCCTTCGGATCCTCGGCCTTGAAGAAGAAACCGCCCAGTCCCAGAACCTTGGCCATGAGCCGTCTTCTCCGCGCGCGCCCTGTCCTTCTGACACCTTAGCAGCGACCAGAGCTTTGGCGACGCCTTTGCGCAGCGTGCGGGGAGAGCCAGCGCCTCAGGCGGAGATATCGACCAGGGCGCCGCTCAATTCGGCCGTCACCTGGCCGAGCGCCGCGCCGGCCGCCGCCGCCATCTTCACGTTCGTCTGCGCCACGGCCAGTTGCGTCAGATCCGCGGCGGGCGCGGGCGACGGGGCAGAGCCCGCGGCCGGCCGCGGCGGCGTATAGCTGGCGACACTGGCGGCCGAGACCTGCATGGCGAACCCCTGAATGCTTGATGGCAACCTGGCCCGGAAGCGTTAAGCGCGGCTGACCAAACAGGGTTAAGGCCATAGGCGCCTCAGGCCGCCACGGGCGTCGCCAACGGCTCGCCATGGAAGTAGCGGCGCAGGTTTTCCAGGGTCAGGTTGACCATGGCCGGGATGCTGTCCAGCGTCGCGCCGGCCGTATGCGGCGTGAGCACCACATGCGGGACACCCTCCCAGCGCGCGGCCGGGGTCGGCTCCTGCTCGAAGACGTCCAAGGCGGCCATGCCCAACGCGCCCGACTTGAGAGCGGCGATCAGGGCCTCCTCGTCGATCAGCGCGCCGCGCGCCACATTGACGATCAGGCCTTGCGAACCGACCGCCTCGATCACGGCGCGGTCGATCATATGGCGGTTCTGTGCGTCAGGACGGGCGCAGACGACCAGGACGTCGCTCTCCCGCGCCAGGGCCATGAGGCTTTCGGCGCGGGGATAGTCGCTGTCCTTGGGGCGCGGTCCCCACCAGGCGATCTTCATCTCGAAGGCCGACAGACGGCTGGCGACCGCCTCGCCGATATGGCCGAGGCCCACGATCCCGGCCTTGCGGCCGCGCAGGCCGTGGCGCGGCGCCATGCGTTCGGCGTGGGTCCAGTGACCGGCGCGCACCCGCTGGTCGCCCTCGACGATCCCGCGCCAAGCGGCCAGCACCAGGCCGACCGCATGATCGGCGACATCGGCGGCGTTGAGACCGGTCGAGTGGGTGACGGCGATGCCGTGCGCCTTGCACCACGGCACGTCGATCCCGTCATAGCCGACGCTGACGCAGGCGATCAGGCCCAATTGCGGCATCTCCGAGAGCATGTCCCGGCCCAGCGCCATCTCCCCCGCGTGCACGATCGCCTTGACGCTCCGGCCTGGTCCCTCGAGGAAGGCGAGCCGATCCGGATAGTCCCACAGGCGATGCACCTGGTACGCGCCCTCGAGCAACGGCTGCAGCGGCAGCAGCATCTCGTGCGAGATCAGGACGTGCGGCTTCTCGACGGGGGTTTGCGGCATGCGGGCCTCCATGGGCGGCCATGAACCTGGCCGACTTGTTCAAGGACCAAGCTACTCCACGCGGAGCGCTTATCCAGACTTAAGCGGCGGACAGAAAGCCCGCCATGGCAATCCGATCACGACCTGGTGACGACCCGCATCGGCGTCGCCGAGACCGGACGGCCAAGCTGTGAACAACCCAGCCCCCGGAACGTTCCTGGCATGGCGCCATACGGCGTCCCAGGCCCGGAGAAACCACGATGTTGACCAAGATGCTCGCCGCGACTGCGGCGCTCTCGATGCTGGTCGGCGGCGGCTCGGCCATCGCCCAGTCCAAATCTTCCGCTGCCGTCGGCCCCAAGCAGCCGATCCCCTATTCGCAGCTGAACGCCTACATGAAGGCCTCGCCGAAGGCCCGCGCCAGCAAGGACTGGTGGGCCGGCTCGTCGACCGCCGCCACCGGCATGTCCACCGACACCTCCGCCGTCGCGCCGGGGACTAGCCCGATGAGCGATCCTTCGATGGGCTCGTCATCGACGGGGTCGCCGTTGATGGGATCGTCGAGCATGGGGTCTTCGACCTCCGCCGACACCTCGGTGAACCCGCCGACCTCGGGCGCGCCCAGCATGCCGTCGACTCCGCCGACCGATGGCGGCGCGCAGCCCAACGGCTCGACCCTACCGAACCCGGCGACGCCGACCGACCCGATGAACTCGTCGGCGGGCGCCCCGATCGAACCGAAGTAGAACTTGAACATCCGGGACGGCATCGCGCCGTCCCGGATGTGCGGATGTCAGGCGCCGCCAAAGATGAAGTCGGCCCTATAGTACCCCTTGGCCGGATCGAGGATGTCGATCGCAAAAGGCGCGGAGCCGTCGGCGAGGTCCGTCAGCCAGGCGTCGTTGGACCGAACCATCACGCCTAGATCGGCCTTCTGCGCCTCGGCCAGAAGCCATCCCACCATCGCCGCCTTTGTTCCGACGCCGTTCGGACCATCGCCGCCGTAATAGGCGAAGTAGTCGGCGCGGCTGTCGATCAGGGCGTGGGTTTTCTCATCGGTCGGCGTCGCGCCGAAGATCGTCTTGTAGGCCGCCTTGGTGGCGTCGAAGAGGCTCAGGGCGTCGTACTTGGCCGTGAAGGCTTCCTTGCCCTCGCCGTTCTTGCCCAGGTTCACCGCGAAGTTGATGTAGCGGTTTTCAAGGTTGAAGCTCTGGTAGTAGGCGCTGTTGAGGTTGTTAGCGTTATAGCTGGTCGGCGAGACGAGATAGCTGAAGCCGGGCTGGGTTGGGATAGCGCCTGTGAAGAACAGATAGGCCAGCGAGGCCACGGAAGTTGTCTTCCCGGCTATCCGGATGATCTCGTTGATGACGGCTGGCGTTGAGGCGTTCGTCTCCATGAAATCGGTGACGTCATTATACGGACCGGTAAAGTAACTGCTCCTGGCCTGCTGGAACAGGATGGAGCTGAAGGCGGTCGCAATCTCGTTGGTGAAGGCCGGTCCCAACGAGACCCCGCGGTCTGCGAAGGTCAGATAGTCGATATTCCTGAGCGTATCGGTGCCATCCGGACCCGTGACGATCCACGAGCCGTCGGTCTGCTTTGTCCAGCTGTAGTCCTGAGCATAGCCGAAATAGGCGGCTCGGTTCACGCCCGCTCCGCCGTCGATGATGTCGTCGCCAAGCCCGCCTTGCAGGTAGTCGTCACCCTCGTCGCCCCAAAGGCGGTCGGCGCCGTTGCCGCCATAGAGGGCGTCATTGCCAGCGGCTCCGTGCAGGAGGTCGTCGCCGTTCACCGCGCTATAGGAGTCGTCGCTCGCGGTGCCCGCATAAGTGTCGGCGCCGTCAGTCCCTTCGAGCTTCAGCACGAAGGTCGACGGGACGAATGCATTGATATCCAGGGAGCTCAGCCCCGAGAACCGCATAACGATATCGGCGTCGGACAGCTTTCCCGAGCCATCCGCGTCGAACAGGAGGTAGGTGTCGCCCCCGTCGGTCCAGGTCCACACCTGCTGGAAGCCCGGTCCATAGTCCTTGCTCGAGAAGGTCTGGCCCGGCCGCAGAGAGAAGTTGGGGTTTTCGATGGAGCCCCTAAAGACCTTCCGGTCATAGCCCGGATAGGTCTGGCCCAGACTCAGGCGATCGCCTTCCGACACCTTGAAGTCGGCGACCGTCGAATAACCCTTGCCCCAGACCCCTGAGACATTCTCGATCAGATCGGCGCCCGAACCACCGGTGACCTTGTAGGCGCCCTCGTGCAGCGTGATCTTGTCATCGCCTGCTCCGCCGTCGAGAACGCCGGTAGTGTCGATGGACGCGCCCATGAAAGTCGAGGTCAGGACGAGCGTGTCATCGCCGTCGCCGCCGAGCAGGGTGTCGCCGGCCCATCCCTGTATGATGTCGTCGCCGGCGCCGCCGTCCATGATATCGACGCCAGCGCCCCCGTAGAAATTGTCGTTGCCCGCTTCGCCGTAAAGGTAATTGGTCGAGCCCGCGTCCCCTGGCATGCCGGATCCCGACATGCCATCGGCGAAGAACGAGTCATTGCCGTCGCCGCCGTAAAGGGTGTCGCCGCCGCTGCCGCCCCAGAAGGAATCGTTGCCGGCGCCGCCATACATCACGTCCGCGTCGTTATAGCCCGTGAGCGAGTCGTTGCCCGCGCCGCCGTCAATACGGCCGGTCGGGCCGGCGTCTCCATAGCCGTCCAGGGAAAGCCTGTCGTCGCCGTCGCCGCCCAGCAGGGTGTCACCGCGCCCGCCCCGCAGATTGTCGTTGCCGTCGCCGCCATCCAGGATATCGCGGCCGGCAGAGCCGGTCAGGGAGTCGTCGCCGGCTTCGCCGTAGAGATAGTTGAGCGTTCCGACGTCGATCTGCGCGCCGTCGCCGCCGCCGGCGATGACCTGGTCATTGCCGGCGCCGCCACGCAAGGTATCGCCGCCATCACCGCCTTGGATGATATCGAAGCCGTCGCCGCCGTCGATCGTGTCGTCGCCGGCCTCGCCGTAAAGCTGATCGTTGCCCGCTAGGCCGGAGATGACGTCATTTCCGGCGCCGCCGCGAATTTCGTCGCTGTCCGGCCCGCCGACCAGCGTGTCGGCGGCGACGGTTCCCTGGATTATGGCCACGTCAGTGCTCCAGATGGGGGATGCGCGGCCTAGCCGCCGAAGATGAAGTCGGCCTTGTAATAGCCCTTGGCCGGATCGAGGATGTCGATGGCGAAGGGGGCCGAGCCGTCGGCGAGGTCGGTCAACCAGGCGTCGTTGGAGCGCACCATCACGCCCAAGTCGGCCTTCTGCGCCTCGGCCAGCAGCCAACCGACCATGGCCGCCTTGGTCCCCACGCCATTAGGGCCATCGCCGCCATACGCCGCGAAATAATCGACGCGGCTGTCGATCATGGCGTGGATTTTCGCATCCGTCGGCGCCGCGCCAAAGATGGTCTTGTACGCCTCGCGCGTCGCTTCGACGAAGCTCAACGCCCCATACTTCGCCGCGAACGCGTCCTTCCCTTCGCCCACCTTACCCAGGTTGACCGCGAAGTTGATGTAGCGGTTCTCAAGATTGAACGACTGGTAATAGGCGCTGTTGAGGTTGTTGGCGTTGGGACCGGTCGGCGAGACCAAATAGTCGATCCCCGCTTCTCCCGGCACCTTGCCGGTGAAGAACTCGTAGGCCAATGACGCCACGGAAGTAGTGGCGCCAGCGGCCCGGATCACCGCCCCGATCGCCTTGGACTGGCTGGCGCCTGCCAACAACGAGTCGGTGACGATCTTCAATCCCGCCTCTTGCGACGGCTCCGAGACGGGCGCCCGCAGGATGGCCGAGAAGGCCGTCTCCACCGGCGCGCTCAGAGAGTTCGCCGTCAGGGCCACGCTCCTGTCCGAGAACTTCAGGGTTTCGATGTTCTTCAGGGTGTCGATGCCGTCCGCGAAGCCTTGGCGCAGATCGCTGATCCACCACGAGCCATCGGCGTTGCGCAGCCAAGCATAGTCGTTGGAGGTTCCGGAATATTCGGCGGTGTCGCTGCCCGCGCCGCCGTCCAAGATGTCATCCCCACCCTCGCCGCGCAGCACGTCCTCGCCCGCGCCGCCTCGCAGTAGATTCACGCCCTTGCCCCCGGTCAGCTGGCTGCCGAAGGCGCCGGCGGTGACATTCTCCACCGACGACAGCGTGAACAGACCCATTCCCGTCTGCTGGGCGCCGGCGAGGCCAAGGTTCACGGTGACCTTCGCCTTGGCCGCGCTCAGGTCGAAGAGGTCGACTTGGTCTTCGCCGTAAATCGTGATCGCGACCGTGTTGGCCAGATCATCGGAGACCGCGATCCGGTCAGCGCCTTGCCCCGCAGCGATGGCGAGCTCGCCCGTGATATCCCCCGCCTGCGCCCGGGCGAGGTAGATGATGTCGTCGCCAAAGCCGGTCTGCACGGTGTAGTCGGCCGAGTCGGCGTAGACGGTGTCGACGCCGGACGAGCCATAAAGGGTGTCACGACCCGCGCCGCCATACAGGGTGTTTGCGCCGTTGTAGGCGCTGCCCGACGACAGCCTGTCGTCGCCGTCGCCACCATACAGGGTGGCGTTCGCGCCCCCCGTCAACGTGTCATTGCCGGCCTCCCCATAGAGCAGCGCGCCGCCGTAGAGGCTGTCGTTGCCGTCGCCGCCGTGCAGCTCAGCGCGGTTTGAGTTGGCGGTCAGGGAGTCGTCGCCACCGTCGCCGTACAGCTTGTCGCTGGCATCCTCCGCGCTATACCCGCCCAACGAGAGGCCATAGATGGTGTCGTTGCCTTCACCACCGTGGATCACGTCGTCGCCCGCGCCGCCGTACAGGACGTCGGACCCGCCGTCACCCCAGATCTGGTCGTCGCCGTCGTTGCCTAACAGCTGGTCGTAGTCCTCGCCGCCGTGGATTTGGTCGTCGCCATCGACGCCGTAATAGACGTCCTGACCGCTCGTGCCCTGGAAGATGTCGGCGGCTTGGGTCCCGAAGGTCGCTTTGGAGAACGAGTTCTCGATGAAAGCGTCGACGCCCAGCGTGACCGCGCCCGTGAAGCGGACAACGCTGTCGCTGGACGTCAGAGTCCCCGATTGGTCGGTGTCAACCATAAGATAGGTGTAGCCGCCACTCGACCAGGTCCAGAACTGGGTGAATTCGTAGCCGTAGTCGCTGGACGAGAAGACCTGGCCGACCTTCAGTTCGAAGTTCGGATTATCCACCTGGCCCCGAAAGACGGATGTCCCGAACCGGCTCATCGCTAGGCGGTCGCCCTCCCCGGCGTTGAAGTCGGTGATCGTGCTGACGCCGCCCGTATTCCAGTCGCGCAGGAAAATATCGTTGAAGCTGTCGGCCCCGGACCCGCCGGTATAGGTGTGGCCGCCGCTGGCCAGCCAGAACAGGTCGTTGCCGGCTCCCCCGTCGGCGACGCTGTTCTTGTCTCCGGATTCGAAGCGCAGAACGTCGTCGCCCGCCCCGCCGCGCAGAACGTCGTCGCTGCGGCCATACAACGTGTCGTTCCCGTCGCCGCCGTCGAGCAGGTCCCTGCCTGCGCCCGCGTGCAGGGTGTCGTCGCCGGCGTCACCGTAAAGCTGGTTGACCGTGCCCGCCTCGCTCGTCAGGTCGATCGGGTAGTTCTCATCTCCAGCGAGCAGGGTGTCGTTGCCAGCGCCGCCATGCAGGATGTCGCCGCCCGCGCCGCCGTACAGCGTGTCGGAGCCGTCGCCGCCATCGATCGTGTCGTCGCCGGAGCCGCCGTATAGCGTATCATAGCTGGCGCCTCCCGAGATCTGATCATTGCCCCCGAGGCCGTAGTAGAAGTCCGGATCCGCCGTGCCGATCCAGTTGTCGACCCCGTCCGTTCCAGTCGAGGCGATGCCGCTGTAAGCCTTGAACGATGCGATGCTCAGCGAAGGCGAACCGTTGAACGCCACGACGACATCATTGGCGTCCAGCTTCTGGTTCGCGTTGGTGTCGACGATCAGATAGGTGACGTTGCTATTAGTCCACGTCCACAGGCCGATCGCCGAACTTCCCGCCGGACTGTCTAGAGCCTGTCCTTCGGTCAGGCTGAAGCCAGCGGTCGCGATAGCGCCGTACCACGTCAGACGTCTGTAGTCGTTGTAGTTAATGGTGAGCTTGTCGCCCTGCGCCGCTGAGAAGTCGGCGATCGTATCCATCGCGCCCAGATAGCTGCTCTTCTCATAGTTATAGGCGTTGATCACGAAGGTGTCGGCGCCGGCCTGGCCGAACAGAACGTCAGCCCCACCGCCATCGGCCTCCACCACCAAGGTGTCGGCGCCGTTCCCTCCGTCGAGGATGTCCGCGCCGTAGCCGCCCAGCAGATAGTCGTCACCATCGCCGCCATACAGTCCGTCGACCCCGCTGAGCCCAAATAGCCAGTCGTTGCCCTC
This sequence comes from uncultured Caulobacter sp., assembly GCF_937900395.1. Classification (GTDB taxonomy): domain Bacteria; phylum Pseudomonadota; class Alphaproteobacteria; order Caulobacterales; family Caulobacteraceae; genus Caulobacter. Next base: position 1,455 of record NZ_CALCDX010000250.1, on the reverse strand, counting down.
GTCACCGTCCAGACGATCGTCGCCCTCGCCGCCGTGCAGTTGGTCGTCGCCGAACCCACCCGAGAGGCGGTCGTCGCCGGCTGAGCCGTCCATGTAGTCGTTGCCGCCGTAGCCGACGAGTAGGTTGTTCTTGCTGTCGCCGTACAGACGGTCGTCGAAATCGGTCCCCGTTGCGTTCTCGATGTTGACCAGGGTCACCGTTATGCCCCAGGCCAGGGTCTGCTGGGCCGTCTGGGCCAGGTTGATGGTCACGCCGGTTGGAATGAAGGCCAACTGCAGCAGGTCGACTCCGTCGCCGCCGTCGAGACAGTCGGTTCCGATCGCGTCGCCGATCACGGCTGGCGCCAGGACCAGAACGTCGTCCCCGGCTTCGCCGTACAGGAAGTCGTCGCCCAGCCCGCCGTTCAGTCCGTCGGCGCCAGCGCCGCCTCGCAGGGTGTCGTTGCCGCCTTCGCCGTAGAGCGAGTCGTCGCCGTCCTCGCCGTACATGAGATCCGCGCCGTCGCCGCCGGCTAGGTTATCGTTTCCGCCCAGGCCGTGCAGTTCGTCGTCACCGGGACCGGCCTGATAGACGTCGTCACCGCTGGCGCCGCTCCAGTACGTCATGTCTTGACCTCAAAGACCCCATGGGCGCGACACCGCTCACGAGCACAACGCCACCTAAAATTGAGCTTAGCAGTGCCCTAAATCCTGAGGTCTCGTCAATCGCGCCATGTCCAAAGGCAAAGGGCGGCGACTCACGCCGCCGCCCTTTCTTCGAAACCTTGGGAGGTCCGGCGCCCTACCGAGCGAACTTCTGGAACTTGATGCGCTTGGGGATGAGGCTGTCGGCGCCCAGGCGGCGCTTCTTGTCTTCTTCGTACATTTCGAAGTTGCCTTCGAACCACTCGACGTGGCTGTCGCCCTCGAAGGCCAGGATGTGGGTCGCCAGGCGGTCCAGGAACCAGCGATCGTGGCTGATGACCACGGCGCAGCCGGCGAACTCTTCCAGCGCCTCTTCCAGGGCCTGCAGGGTTTCGATGTCCAGGTCGTTGGTCGGTTCGTCGAGCAGCACGAGGTTGCCGCCGGCCGCCAGGGTCTTGGCCAGGTGGACGCGGTTGCGCTCACCGCCCGACAGCAGGCCGACCTTCTTCTGCTGGTCGCCGCCCTTGAAGTTGAAGCTGCCGACATAGGCGCGGCTGTTGATCTCGCGCTTGCCGACCATCATCACGTCGGTGCCGCCGCTGATCTCTTCCCAGATCGTCTTGTTCGGATCGAGGGCGTCGCGCGACTGGTCGACATAGGCCAGCTTCACCGTTTCGCCGAGCTTGATCGTGCCGGCGTCGGGTTGTTCCTGACCGGTGATCAGCTTGAACAATGTGGACTTGCCCGCGCCGTTCGGACCGATGACGCCGACGATCCCGTTCGGCGGCAGCTTGAAGGTCAGGTCCTTGAACAGGACCTTGTCGCCGTATT
>NZ_CALCDX010000249.1 GCF_937900395.1 uncultured Caulobacter sp. | reverse complement strand
TCGTCAAGGAGCCGATCGGCGTCTGCGGCTTCATCACCCCGTGGAACTGGCCGGTGAACCAGATCGCCTGCAAGGTCGGCCCGGCCCTGGCCGTCGGCTGCACCATGGTGCTGAAGCCGTCGGAGATCGCGCCGTTCAGCGGCTATATCTGGACCGAGATCATGCACGCCGCCGGCGTCCCGGCCGGCGTCTTCAACCTGGTCAACGGCGACGGCCCCACGGTCGGGGCGGCGCTCAGCAGCCACCCCGAAGTCGACATGGTCTCTTTCACCGGCTCGACCCGCGCCGGCATCGAGGTGGCCAAGAACGCCGCCCCGACCGTCAAGCGCGTCCACCAGGAGCTGGGCGGCAAGAGCCCCAACATCATCCTCGACGACGCCGACTTCCAGAAGGCCGTCGCCGGGGGCGTGGCCTCGGTGATGCTGAACTCGGGCCAGTCGTGCAACGCCCCGACCCGCATGCTGGTCCCCGGCAAGCGCATGGACGAGGTGATCGCCATCGCCAAGGCCGCGGCCGAGGCTCACACGGTCGGCGACCCGAACGGCAACTACAAGATGGGCCCGGTCGTCTCCGAGACCCAGTGGAACAAGATCCAGGGCTTGATCCAGAAGGGCATCGACGAGGGCGCCACCCTGGTCACCGGCGGCGTCGGCCGCCCGGAAGGCCTGGACAAGGGCTACTATGTGAAGCCCACCGTCTTCGCCAACGTCACCAACGACATGACCATCGCCAAGGAAGAGATCTTCGGCCCGGTGGTCTCGATCCTGGGCTACGACAACGTCGAGCAGGCCGTCACCGTCGGCAACGACACCGAGTACGGCCTGGCGGCCTATGTCTCGGGCGGCGACCAGGGCGAGGTCCGCAAGGTCGCGGCCCAGCTGCGCGCCGGCCAGGTGAACCTCAACGGCGCCAGCCCCGACCTGATGGCCCCGTTCGGCGGCTACAAGATGAGCGGCAACGGCCGCGAGTGGGGCGACCACGCGTTCGGCGAGTTCCTGGAGACCAAGGCGATCCTGGGGTATTCGGCGAAGGTGGCGGCGGAGTAGGGGGCTGGCTCTGAGCTAGCGGGATTTGGAGAGGGCGGGGCCGGGAGGCTCCGCCCCCTGTCTATTTGCCCCTATTCACATTGTCTTTGGTCGAGCGGTCGGGGTTATCTCTCGCATACTCTCGACCATTGATCCTCACGACATGCGCGTCTGGGTGTTCGCCTCGCTTGATCTCGGCGACCACGTTTCGGCGCGGAACATTCGTCCTAGAGCCGATATCGTAGTGTTCATTACGCCCGTTCGGTCCGTCGTTCCGGCCTCTGATTTTGGTCATGGGATTTGATCCTATCCAGCAATGACCTCCCACTAAGAGTGTACCCTCTTTGTTCCCGATTCGGCAATCTCTCTACGAATGACCCACACAGGGTCGGACCCAACCTTACATCTCTTGGAGGCAGCAGCGTGCCGGACTGACCAGGTCAGTCAAGGACCGCCCTCCGGGCGGCCGCTCCGCGGCGGCGAAGCCGTCCTTGAGTGACCTGGTCAGCCCGGCGATCGTCTCGCCGTGAGATGTAAGGATGGCTCCCTCCCCGGGGCGGGAAGGGTTCGCAACGCTTCAAAATAGTCCGTCATCCCGCGCTTCATGCGCGGGACCCATCCGTCCGCCGCACGTGCGGAGAAAGCACTCGCGCTCACGTGGAAGCTGAACCATGGGTCCCGCGCATAAAGCGCGGGATGACGACGGTTGAGGGCTTAGTTCGCGCTCTCGGGCGGCGGCGGAACCGGCGAAGGCAGGGTCACGTCCTGGTCCGCATAGGCGGTCATCATGGTCCCCTTCTTGATGCTGACGTCCTTGCCCTTGATGAAGGGCGCGGCCGGCCAGAACAGGATGACCGTCGCCACCGTGGCGCCGACGCGGGTCTCGCCCTTGGCGCCCCTGTTGGCGCGCAGGCGGATGCGGTCGTCGCCGACCTTCAGGTACAGCAGCCGGATGTTCAGCTTGCCGTTCTTGCCCAGCATGCCGTTGTCGCGCGCCTCGACGACCTCGCCGACGCCGCGATAGCCCGCGCGCAGCACCGTGCCGTCGGACAGCTTCACGTCGTCGTCCAGGCTGACGGTGAAGCGGTCGCCTTCGTGAGCGGTCGAGCTGGAAAGGGCGTCTTCCACCCGGATCTGGAATTCGGTGCCTTCCGGAACGACAGGTCCGGCGAAGGCAGGCCCAGCCAGCAGGGCCGCGACGAGGCCCAGCGCGGTAACGGTCTTCATATCGGTGCATCCCCCCAAAGTTGCGTCTGACGCTATGGCCTAGTTATCCGGGCGTCCAGGCCGGATGTACGCGTTCCTGGGTATTGGCCGATCGTCTCGCCGTGAGATGTAAGGATGGCTCCCTTCCCGGGCGGGAAGGGGCGCGAAACCCCTCTCCCGATGGGAGAGGGCGGGGCCCGCCGCCGGAGGCGGTGGGAGGGTGAGGGTTTCCAACGCCGGCCGGGAACACCCTGGCCGCGCCGTCTTCCGCCACCACCTTTTCCGGAGAGGGTTTAGCCCCTCACCCTCCCACGCTGCGCGTGGGTCCCTCCCTCTCCCGATGGGAGAGGGCTTCTGAATACGGAACCTCCTGCGCCCCTCCCGGCTTGCACTCCGACAGGAGGAGACCGCCATGGCCGACGACCAACACATCCCCGCCCTCGCCCGCATCGACCTGGCCGAGCCCGAGGCCGTTCGCTACTGGACCGGCGTGCTGGGCGTCACCGAGGAGGTCCTGCAGGAAGCCGTCGAGCGCGCCGGGCCGGATGTCGAGGACGTGCGGAAGTATATCGGCAGCAATAGCTGAGACGCTCACTCCAAGTTCCTCCCCCGCGATGCGGGGGAGGTGGCCCAGAGGGCCGGAGGGGGCCATCTCGGCCGATGTCCAGTTCGCCCCCTCCGTCGCTCCGCGACACCTCCCCCGTGTCACGGGGGAGGAACTTCACGAGCGTTCGCGGCGCTCCATCATCCGCGTATGCGGAATCGAAGCTAACGATTCCAACCACTTCTCACTTTTACACGCCGCTGGATCATCCGCGTTCAACCACGCCGCATACTCTTCCTTACCCGATGGCTTGGAAGGGACGTCCGGCCGGCGATCGTGACGGCTGTCGGGGGTGGTCGAGCGGGACTTAAGGTTCGGGCTGAAATCGCCCGGACGGTCCGGGGACCGGGTCGCCAGCCCGGCCCGCCCGCCGGGGGCCTCTTTCGGAAGCGGGTTAAGACCCCGCGCGTCGAAGGCTCACCGGATAACGGCTGCGCGGAGCGTCTAGGCTTCGTCGAAACGGTACTCACTATCCACATTCCGGACGAACGTCCGGGCGCTCCGCATCCCCTTCCATCCCTTCAGCGAGCGATCGCGTGAAGTCGATGCCTCATGTTCCCTCCCCCTTGATGGGGGAGGGTAGGGTGGGGGTGAACACGGCGGTCGATGCCGCGCGATGCGGTTAGCTCAGCGAATCACCCCCATCCCCGCCCTTCCCCCATCAAGGGGGAAGGGAGACGCCATAGGCTGGCGACGAACACCCAATTGAACGCCCGTATGACCCGCGACATAACTAGAGCCATGAACGCGCCCCACACCGCTCCCTTCCGCGACGCCCGCTACGCTCCTCGCGCGCTGGAGGTCGAGCAGGCGGGCGACGCGCTGATCCTGCGCAATCCCAACCCCTATTCGGACGCCGTGCGGACCACGACCGAGCCCCTGGCGCGCTGGGCCAAGGAGGCGCCGGACCGGGTCTGGCTGGCCGAGCGGGTTCCCGGCGCCGACGGTTGGCGGACGATCACCTATGGCGAGGCCAAGGACCAGATCGAGGCGCTGACCGGCGGCCTCGCTGATCTGGGCCTGCAACGCGGCCAGCCGCTGCTGATCCTGGCCCGCAACGGGATCGACCACGCCCTGATCGCCTACGCCGCCATGAGCCTGGGCGCGCCGGCCGCGCCGGTCTCGCCGCAGTATGGCCTGAAGGGCGCGGACCTGACGCGGCTCCAGCACGCCGTCGAACGCTTGAAGCCCGCCGCCGTCTACGCCGACGACGCCGAGGCGTTCGGCGAGGCTCTCGCCGCGCCGTTCCTGGCCGGCCTGCCGATGATCGTCAGCCGCAATCCGCGTCCCGGCGACACCGCCTTCGCCGACCTTCTGAAGAGCACGCCCCGCGCCCCGGTCGCCCAGCCGGACGACATCGCCAAGCTGCTGCTGACCTCGGGCTCGACCGGCAAGCCGAAGGCGGTGCTGTGCACCCACGCCAACATCGCCTTGAACGCCGCCCAGATCGAGGCGTGCTACGCCGATCCAGAGCCGCCGGTGCTGGTCAACTCCGCGCCCTGGAGCCACAGCCTGGGCGCCAACGCCATCCTGCACATGGTGCTGCACCGGGGCGGCACGCTCTATATCGACGCCGGCCAGCCGGTCCCCGGTCGCTTCGACGAGACGGTGCGGAACCTGCGCGAGGTGGCCACGACCTATCACAACATGGTCCCGGCCGGCTGGGCCATGCTGATCGGCGAGCTGGAGCGCGACGAAGCCCTGGCCGCGAAGTTCTTCGAGACGGTGCGGGTGCTGCAGTACGGCGGGGCGTCGATGGCCCAGTCGATCCTCGACCGCGTCCAGGCCGTGGCGGTGAAGACCGTGGGCGAGCGGATCACCTTCGCCGCCGGCTATGGCGCGACCGAGACTGGCCCCACGGCCTGCAACATCCACTGGCTGAACGCCCGCTCAGGGATGGTCGGCCTGCCGACGCCGGGCACGGCGGTGAAGCTGGTCCCGGCCGACGAGGGCGGCAAGTTCGAGATTCGCGTGAAGGGGCCGCAAGTCTCGCCCGGCTATCTCGACCAGCCGGAAGCCACGGCCCAGGCCTTTGACGAGGACGGCTTCTATCGGCTGGGCGACGCGGCGCGGCTGGCCGATCCGGAAGCCCCCTCGGCGGGGCTCGTCTTCGACGGGCGTCTGGTCGAGAACTTCAAGCTGGCCAGCGGCGCCTTCGTCGCGGCCGGGGCTTTGCGGGTGGCGGTGGTCTCGGCGCTCGGGGGCCTCGTCGCCGACGCCATCGTCTGCGGCGAGGGGCGCGAGGGGATCGGCCTGATGCTGTTCCTCGACGCCAAGGCCTGCGGCGGGCTGGGAGACGCGGCGGCCGTGCGCGCGGCGATCAGGGAGCGCCTGGCGGCCTACAACCAGCAGGCCAAGGGCGGCACGGGGCGGATCGCCCGGGTCCTGATCCTCGACGGGGCGCCCGATGCGGCCAGCGGCGAGCTGACCGACAAGGGCTACATCAACCAGGCCCTGGCACGCGAGCGCCGACCGGTCGAACTGGAGCGGCTGTTCGCCGAGAGCCCGGATGAGGAAATTCTCGTTCTCTAATCCGACTTCCCCGGCGAATGCCGGGGCCCAGATCGAACCCGCTGACGGAGAGACTTCGTTCGGATCGCAGGGCGCGGGCCCCCCAGCCGCTCAGGCTGAATCTGGGCCCCGGCATTCGCCGGGGAAGTCGGATGGGGAAGTGAGCGCGGCTGTCACCCCCAGGCAGATCAGCAGCTGGCCGACATAGTACAGCCCCCACACCGCCAGGCCGGTCGCGAAGCTCTCTGGCAAGAGGCCGCCGCGGGCGAAGATCAACAGGTCGGAGACCACGAACATCAGCGCGCCCAGCGCGACCCAGCCGCGCGGAAAGCGGCTCAGCCAGGCCGAAGCGGCCATCGCGGAAAGACCGGTGGCGTACAGCGCCACGCCCGGCGCGCCGGCCCGGTCGGCGGGCAGGTGGAAGGCGACGCCGACGACCACGGGGATAAAGGCAGCCGCCGCCAGCAAGGCTGGGATCGAAGCCCCTCGCCGGTTACGGGCATAGAGGACGATCGCCGTCAGATGTCCGGCCAGGAAGGCCAGGGCCCCGATGGTTAGGCCGGAGGTCACCAGCAGCACGTCGCCCAGCGCGCCCAAGGCCATCACCGCCGTCAGCAGCCAGCCGTCGGTCGAGCGCGCCTTCAGGCCCGCATAGACCGCCAGCAGGCCGACGCCCGCGCCTTTCCAAAGCACCTCGGCCGGCGTCGACAACGACAGGCCCCAACTGGCGACATAGCTGACGCCTCCGATGATCGAGGCGATCAGCGCCCAACGCGCCAGGCTGCCCTGCGACATATTCCGTTTCCCCCTCAGCGCGGCTCGCCCTGTCGGCGATGCTCGCGGTTAACACGATGCCTCGGCGCGCCTTGGTCGCGCAATGCTGTTGCGTGACTTGGCGGAAATGTCGGAAGGATGGGCGACGGTACGGAGAAGACCATGAACGGCGCGGACGCCCTGATCACCACCCTGGCCGACAACGGCGTCACCGCCTGTTTCGCCAACCCCGGCACCAGCGAGATGCAGTTCGTCTCGGCCCTGGATCGCGAGCCGCGCATGCGCAGCGTGCTCTGCTTGTTCGAGGGCGTCGCGACCGGCGCCGCAGACGGCTATGGCCGCATGACCGGCAAGCCCGCCTGCACCCTGCTGCACCTGGGACCCGGCTACGCCAACGGCGCGGCCAACCTGCACAACGCCCGGCGGGCCTTCACGCCGGTGGTCAATGTCATCGGCGACCACGCCACCTATCACCGGGGCTTTGACGCGCCGCTGAACAGCGACATCGCCGCCCTGGCCGCGCCGAACTCCATCTGGGTCAAGTCGGCCGAGAGCGCCGACAGCGTCGGGCCTCTGGCCGCCGAGGCGATCGTCGCCAGCTATGGGACGCCGGGCGGCAACGCCTGCCTGATCCTGCCGGCCGACGCGGCCTGGAACGAAGCGACCGTGAAGGGGCCGGTGGTCGCGCCGCCCGCCTTCGCCGCGCCGAACCCCGCCGCCGTCGAGGCCGCGGCCAAGGCCTTGGGCTTCGCCAAGAAGCCGGTCCTGCTGCTGGGCTCGGGCGCTTGCGGCGAGGCCGCGCTTGCCGCCGCCGGGCGCCTCGCCGCCCACGGCGTCCGGGTGCTGACCGACACCTTCACCGCCCGCCAGGCGCGGGGCGAGGGGCGGTTCCGTCCCGACAAGCTGCCCTATTTCGCCGAGCAGGCCCTGAAGGACCTGGACGGCGTCGACCTGATGATCCTGGTCTCGACCCAGCGTCCGGTCGCCTTCTTCGCCTATCCCGACCGCCCCAGCGTGCTGACGCCCGAAGGCTGCTCGGTCGAAACCCTATGCGGCCGCGAGGTCGACGCGGCGGCGGCGCTCACCGCCCTGGCGGATGCGATCGGGGCTCCGGCGGTGGGATCGGTCGAGACCTACGCGCCGCCCGCGGCGCCGGCCGGACGCCTCGACGCCTGGGCGATCGGCGCTTCGGTGGCGCGCCACATGCCGACCGATGCGGTGATCTCGGACGACGCGGTGACGGCGGGCCTGCCGATCTTCACCCAGACCCGCGCCGCCCGGGCCCACGACTGGCTGTCCCTGACCGGCGGCGCGATCGGCCAGGGCATCCCGCTGGCGATCGGCGCGGCGGTGGCCTGTCCGGACCGCAAGGTCCTGGCCCTGACCGGCGACGGCGCGGGCATGTACACTGTGCAGGGCCTCTGGACGATCGTCCGCGAGAAGCTGGACGTCACCGTCGTCGTCTTCGCCAATCACGCCTACCGGATCCTCGGCATCGAGCTGGGCCGGACGGGGGCGGGCAATCCCGGACCGGCGGCCTCGAAGCTTCTGGATCTCGGCGATCCGCGCATCGACTGGGTCCAGATGGCCCAGAGCATGGGGATGGCCGCCCAGCGCGCCGAGACGGCGGAGGCCTTCGACGAGGCGGTCGCCCGGGCGATGGCGACGCCGGGGCCCCGCCTGATCGAAGCGGCGATGGGGTAAAAGAAAAGGCCCGCCGGGATCGCTCCCGGCGGGCCTTCCTCATTCAGGCTGGCGGGCTGGGATCAGCCCTTGACCTTGTTGGTCGGCAGCTTGCAGCCGCCGCCGATGCCCTTGGCCTGCACGCAGGACAGGAACTCCTTGGCGGCCGGCTTGGCGACGCCGATCGGATAGCCCAGCACCCAGCCCGGCAGGCCGTCCGAGCACGCCACTTCGACGAAGCCTTCGGTGTCGGTCGCGCCGATGATACGGGCGTCCGAGACGGTGCACGACGACTTGTTGAAGCCGACCAGGTCCTTGGTCAGGCGAGCGAACTGCGTGTCCTTCTTGGTGAACGAGCAGCGGTAGCCGTTCAGCTCGGCGGTGACGCAGTCAAAGACCTTGCCGTCGGTGGCGGTGAAGACGGCGATGCCGCCGACGTCGCTGCCCTTGCACTTCAGCTCGACGACTTCCTTCTTCGGGTCGTTGGTCGGCAGCATGCCGTACTTCTCGACGTCGCAGGGGAAGCCGGCCTTGGTCGCGAGCTTGGTGTAGAAGCCGGCCTGCTCGGTCTGGGCCGCGACGGCGTCGGTCATGGTGCAGCCGCCGCCGACGAAGCCGGCCTGGGCGCAGGGGATCGAGCGGGCGAAGGCGCCGGTGGCCGCCGTCTGCTGATAGACGTAGCCCTTGCCGTCCTGGCAGGCGACTTCGAAGTAGTTGTCGCTCTTGGTGCTGAGCACGTAGCGGCGATCCTTGATCGCGCAGTTGGTGTTCGCCGCGCTGTTCAGGGTGTCGACCACGTTCAGCTGGGTCTGGCGGGTGGTCAGCTTGCAGCTGACATTGCCGCCTTCTTCGTAGAGCAGGCAGCTGTTGACCGAGACGTCGCCGTTGATGTTCAGCGGCGCGACGGTCTGCACGATGTAGCCCGAGCCGCCCTTACAGGCGACTTCGAAGTACGAGTTCTTGGCGCCCGAACCGATGGCGCGGGTGTTCTCGATATCGCAGCTCACGCCACCCTTCTTGACGAAGGGGGCCAGGGCCGCGCCCTGGTTGGCGTTGCCGGGCAGGATACAGGCCAGGCCGCCGACCTTGCCGTCCGGACCCGGCTGGCTCGATTCGAGGCAGGTATAGACCTGCGGGGCGGCATCCTTCTTGGAGATCGCCGCGAAGCCCATGCCTTCGCTACAGGCGACTTCGTAGTACTTGGCGCCGGCCTTCTTGTCCTCGCCGATGAAGCGGGCGTCCGAAACCGTGCAGCCCGCGCCGCTGGCCTGGATGACGGCCGGGGCTTCTTTCATGCCGATTTCGCGCGCCTTGGCGTCGATGGCGGCGGGCTTGCCCTTCTCTTCCTTCGGCGCCGAAATGACGGCGGCCGGCACGAGAATGGCGACCGCGAGGGCGGCCGACAGGCCGATCGCGAAAGGCCTCATGGGAAACATCTCCTGGGTGGATTCCTCGCGCGGACATAAGCGCGTGCTTGCATCGGGGGTCAAGATACCGTCCGACATAGGCGCGATCTTGACGGCCCTCGCGGGCAAAAAATGGGTTAGGGGACGGAATGCGCGACGGGTTCGAGGATGAGGCGGGCGGCGAGGCCGAAGCGCCGAAGAAGGCTGGGCGCCTGGTCTATCCGTTCGAGACGGCGCCGGAGCAGGGCTCGGGCGAAGCGGTCGAGGTGGCGCCGGGCGTGCTGTGGCTGCGCATGCCACTGGGCGGCTCGCTACAGTTCATCAATGTCTGGGCGATCGAGGACGGCGAGGGCTGGGCGATCGTCGACACTGGCGTCCAGACGCGCGAGACCAGCCAAGCTTGGCGCGCCGCCTTCGCCGGCGCCTTGGGCGGCGGACCCATCACCCGGGTCATCGTCACCCACCTGCATCCGGACCATATCGGCCTGGCCGGCTGGATCACCCGCAAGTTCGACTGCCGCCTGTGGATGACGCGGCTGGAGTACTTCCAGTGCCGGATGCTGGTGGCCGACACCGGCCGCGAGGCGCCCGAGGACGGGGTGAAGTTCTTTCGCGCCGCCGGTTGGGACGAGGACGCGATCGAGAACTACAAGGCCCGCTTCGGCGGCTTCGGCAAGGCGATCTACGCCCTGCCCGACAGCTATCGTCGCCTCTCGGATGGCGAGAACTTCACGATCGGCGGGCGGACCTGGACCGTCGTGACCGGACAAGGGCACTCGCCCGACCACGCCTGCCTCTGGTGCCCTGAGCTGAACCTGCTGATCTCCGGCGACCAGGTGCTGCCGCGCATCTCGTCCAACGTCTCGGTGTTCCCGACCGAGCCGGACGCCGATCCCTTGAGCGACTGGCTGCGCTCCCTGGCGAAGGTCAAGGCGACCGTACCCGACGACGTGATTGTCCTGCCGGCCCACAACGACCCGTTCGAAGGACTGCACACCCGGATCGACGGCCTGATCTCGGGGCACGAGCGGGGCCTGGCGCGGCTGGAGAAGAAGTTGGCCGAGCCCAAGCGGGTGGTCGACACCTTCGGGGCGCTGTTCGCCCGGCCGATCGGTCCGGACCTGCTGGGCATGGCGACGGGGGAGGCGCTGGCGCACCTCAACTGCCTGATCCGTCGAGGGCGCATCGAGCGGACGACGGACGGCGATGGCGTCGCCTGGTATGCGGCGTTTTCTAGCGGTGACTAGAAACGCGCGTTTGACATTTCGCGTGCGAAGTATGACGCTTAGCCCATGCCTGTCGCGCAAGACCGCCGCCTGATCTTCCTGCTCAACGCCGGCCATCGGCGCGTGCAGCGCTGGCTGGAGGCCAAGATGGCCGCCAAGGGCGGCCTGACGGCGGCGCAGTCGGGGGTGCTGTTCTATCTCGGCGACTGCGACGGCGCCCTGATCGGCGAGGCGGCGGACGCCCTCGACCTCGCGCCCTCGGCCATGACCGGCCTGATCGACCGCATGACCAAGGCCCAGCTGGTCGAGCGCCGCGCCGACCCCAAGGACGGCCGGGCCATGCGCCTGCACCTGACCGACAGGGGCCACGCAGCGCGGGAAGAGGCCAAGGCTGGCCTGATGGGGATCAAGGCCCAGTTGGTCGAAGGCTTCACGGAAGACGAAATCGATGTGGTTGCGCGCTGGCTGGCCAGCCTGCAGACCAAGTTCCCGAAGGGAGACGCCTGACATGACGGACCTCGTGAAGGTCGAGATCGACGCGGGGGTGATGACCCTCACCTTGGCGCGGCCGGAGAAGAAGAACGCCCTCTCGAACGCCATGTACGGCGCGCTGGCCGACGGCCTGGAACGGGCGGAGAAGGATCCGGCGATCCGGGTCGTGGTCTTCCAGGCGGACGGCGACAGCTTCACCGCCGGCAACGACCTGCAGGACTTCGCCGCCCAGGCGACGGGCAGCTTCACCGGCGAACGCCACGTCTGGCGGTTCCTGAAGGCCCTGGCCCACGCGACCCGGCCGCTGGTCGCGGCCGTCCAAGGCCAGGCGGTCGGCGTCGGCACGACCATGCTGCTGCACTGCGACCTCGTCTATGTGACGCCGGACGCGCGCCTGACCGTGCCCTTCGTCAATCTGGCTCTTGTGCCGGAGGCCGCATCCAGTTGGCTGCTGCCGGCTCGCATCGGCCACGCCCGCGCCTACGCCATGTTCGCCCTGGGCGAGGCGGTGGACGGCGCGACGGCGGTGGCCTGGGGCCTCGCCAACGCGGCCGTTGAAGCCGGTGACTTACGGGCCAAGGCGCGCGCCGCCGCCGATCAGCTGGCCAAGCGTCCGCTGGGGGCGCTGACCACCACCAAGCGCCTGATGCGGGACGCCGAGAAGATCGCCGCCCTGATGGACGTCGAGGGCGCCGAGTTCGCCGCTCGTCTGCAGACCGCCGAGGCGCGCGAGGCGTTCATGGCCTTCATGGAACGCAGGCCCGCGGACTTCTCCAAAGTGAGCTAAGCTCACCCCAACAACACGATCTGGGAGGATCGCCATGGCGGATCGGATCACCTCGCCCTTCGGGGCCAAGTCGACGGCGCGCGAGGTGGTCGCGGGTCACGACCTCTCCGGCAAGGTGGCCATCGTCACCGGCGCGGCGACCGGCATCGGCGTCGAGACGGCCCGAGCCCTGGCCGAGGCCGGGGCCGAGGTGATCATCGCCGCCCGCAAGCCTGAGCTGGGCGAGGAGATCGCCAACCAGATCAACGAAGACGTCGGCATGAAGCGGGTCAGCTTCGGCATGCTCGATCTCTCCAGCCTGGAGGCGATCCGCCACTTCGCGCACCGCTGGGGCGATCGCCGCCTGAACCTCTTGATCAACAACGCCGGCGTCATGGCCTGCCCGCTGGCGCGCACGGTCGATGGGCTGGAGATGCAGATCGGCACCAACCACTTCGGCCACTTCCTGCTGTCGGTGCTGCTGGCCCCGAACCTGGTCGACGGCGCCGCGCACTCGGGCCACCGCTCGCGGCTGGTGTCGCTGTCCTCGATCGGCCATCGCCGCTCGCCGGTGAACTTCGAGGACCCTAACTACCTGACCCGGCCCTACGACAAGTGGGAGGCCTACGGCCAGGCCAAGACCGCCAACAGCCTGTTCGCGGTCGGCTTCGACAAGCGGTTCAGGGACAAGGGCGTCAACGCCAACGCGGTCATGCCGGGCGGCATCATGACCCCGCTGCAGCGCCACCTGCCGATCGAGGAGCAGCGCGCCCTGGGCTGGCTGGACGACAACGACCAGCCGCGCGAAGGCTTCAAGACGACCGAGCAGGGCGCGGCCACCAGCGTCTGGGCGGCCGTCGGCGACGAGCTGGAGGGGATCGGCGGCCTCTATCTCGAGGATTGCAATCAGGCCGTCCCGTGGAGCAAGGAGGCTCCCTGGGTCGGCGTCATGCCCCACGCCCTCGATCCCGAGGCGGCCGAGCGGCTGTGGGCGCTCTCGGTCGAGACCACCGGCGCCGACGCCTGAAGCGGAGACAAGCCATGAGCCTCAAGGGCAAGACCCTGTTCGTCACCGGCGCCTCGCGGGGCATTGGTCTCGCCATCGCCCTGCGCGCCGCGCGCGACGGCGCCAATGTCGTGGTCGCCGCCAAGACCGCCGAGGCGCATCCGAAGCTGCCCGGCACGATCTACACCGCCGCCGCCGAGATCGAGGCGGCGGGCGGCAAGGCCCTGCCGCTGGTCGTCGACGTCCGCGACGAGGCCAATGTCCAGGAGGCGGTCGAGAAGGCCGTCGCGACCTTCGGCGGGATCGACATCTGCGTGAACAACGCTTCGGCCATCTCGCTGACCGGGACGCTGTCGACCGACATGAAGCGCTATGACCTGATGCACCAGATCAATACGCGCGGCACGTTCCTGACCACCAAGACCTGCATCCCCTACCTGAAAAAGGCCGAGAACCCGCACGTCCTGATGCTGTCGCCGCCGCTGGACATGTCGCCGCGCTGGTTCGGGCCGCACGTGGCCTACACCATGGCCAAGTTCGGCATGTCGATGTGCGTGCTGGGCATGGCCGAGGAGTTCAAGGGCGACGGCATCGCCTTCAACGCCCTGTGGCCGCGCACCGGCATCGCCACCGCCGCCATCCAGTTCGCCCTGGCCGGGGAGGAAGGGCTGCGCCACTGCCGTACGCCCGAGATCATGGCCGACGCGGCCTATCCGATCTTCAACAAGCCGTCGCGCGCGTTCTCGGGCCAGTTCCTGATCGACGACACCTTCCTGTACGGCGAGGGCGTCCGCGAGTTTGACCACTACAAGGTCGATCCGACCGCCGCCCTGATGCCCGACTTCTTCGTGCCTGAAGACAGCGTCCCGCCGCCGGGGGTGAAGATCGGCTAGCGCTTCTTGCCGGCCGCCTTGCGGCCGGCGACCGACAGCGACTTCCGCGCCCAGTCCAGCAGGATGTCCTGATCGTCCAGCGCCTCCGTCGGGGCGGTCCAATAGCTCATCGGCTTGTCGGCGCCGAAGGGCGCGAAGGCGTGGCAGCCGGCGGCCTCGAATTCGGGCCTCAGCGACTCGTCGGTCTTCAGATAGAGAACGTCGTCGTCGATCAGGGCGAAGAACAGTCCGTTGGCGTAGATCCCGACGCCGCCGAACATCCGGCGGGCGGTGACCTGGCCCAGCGGCGCCAATTGCTCCAGAACGAAGTCCCGATAGTCCGCAGAGACCGCCATGCCCGTTAGTGTCCGCCCCGCCACGCCCGCCGACGCGGCGCTGATCCACCAATTCGTCCTCGATCTGGCCGAGTATGAAAAGCTGCTGGATACGGTCGAGGCGACGCAAGCCGACACCGAGGCGGCGCTGTTCGGCGTCCAACCGCGCGCCTTCGCTGACATCGCCGAGCTGGACGGCGAGCCGGTCGGCTTCGCCCTGTGGTTCTACAACTACTCGACCTTCGTCGGCCGCCACGGGATCTATCTGGAGGACCTGTTCGTGCGGCCGGCCGCGCGCGGCGCGGGGGCGGGCAAGGCGCTTCTGGCCAACCTCGCCAAGCGCTGCGTCGACGAGGGCCTCGGCCGCCTGGAGTGGTCGGTGCTCGACTGGAACGCGCCGTCGATCGCCTTCTACGACAGCCTCGGCGCGGCCTCGATGGACGAGTGGATCATCCGCCGGCTCACCGGCGAGGCGCTGCGTAAGCTGGCTGGCGGGTGACGCCTATTCCAGCTGGTCGGCCTTGCGCAGGTCGGGGAACAGGAAGGCCCAGAGCCCGGTGACCGCCATGGCCCCCACGCCGCCAAACACCGCCGCGCCCACCGGGCCGAGCAGCCAGGCCGCCGCGCCGCTCTCGACCTCGCCCAGCTCGTTGGAGGCGCTGATGAACACGCCCGACACGGCGGCGACGCGGCCGCGCATGGCGTCGGGCGTCACGATCTGGACCAGGGTCTGGCGGACATAAACGGACAGCATGTCGGCGCCGCCCAGCACCGCCAGCGCCGCCACCGACAGCCACTCCAACTTGGAGAGGCCGAAGACCACCGTCGCCAGGCCAAAGATGGCGACGCCCGAGAACATGATCAGGCCGGCGTTGCGGCGGATCGGATTGGCGGCGAGATAGAGCCCGACCAGGGTGGCGCCGATCGCGGGCGAGGCGCGCAACAGGCCAAAGCCGCCGGGACCGATGTGCAGCACGTCCTTGGCGAACACCGGCAGCAGGGCGGTCGCCCCGCCCAGGATCACCGCGAACAGGTCCAGCGAGATCGAGCCGAACACGATCTTGTTGTTCCAGACGTAGGACAGGCCTTCCTTGATCAGCTCCATGCGCGAGCCAGGCTGCTGCTCGGGCTTGGTGGTCTTGCGGATCAGCAGGGCCAGAGAGGCGGCCGTCAGGTACAGGCCGAACGACGCGCCGAACGCCAGGGCTGGCGAGTGGATCAGCAGCAGGCCGCCCAGGGCCGGGCCGACGATCGAACCGGCCTGCCAGGACAGCGAGTTCCAGGCGATGGCGCGCGGCAGCAGGGGGCGCGGCACCAGCATCGGGCCCATGGCGCTGCTGGCGGGCGAGAGGAAGGCGCGGCTGGCGCCGAACATCACCGAGATGGCGAAGATCGGCCACAGCTGGTGCGAGCCCATCAGGGCCAAGACCAGGAGGACGCCAGCGCTGATCGCGTCCAGCGCCAGGGTCGCGGCGACGATCAGCTTGCGGGTCCGGCGGTCCGCCGTCTCGCCGGCGACCAGGGTCAGCAGGAACAGCGGCAGGAACTGGGCCAGGCCGATCATGCTGACCATGAAGGCTGACTCGCCGACCGACTTGGTCATGCGGGCGATGGCGTAGACCTGCCAGCCCAGGGCCACCGACTGGATCTGCACGCCCAGGGTCGAGCTGAACCGCGCCACCCAGAACAGGAGGAAGTCACGCTCCCGCAACAAGGCGCGGGTAGAGGTGTCGGCGGCGACGGCTGAGGCGGGATCGGACATTGGGTCGCAACATAGGGCGAAGCTCCCAGGCCGCAACGTTATTGACCTGAGAAACGCTTGGCCCTACAGCGCGCGCATCTTTTGGAGGTTTTTAGGGCCATGCGCCTGCGACGAATGCCGCGCGAACGCGCCACAATCTGAACCTCTCCCCTCGCGCCTTCGCGTCGGGAGCCCCCGACGTTCTTTCGCATTTCCCGAAGGCCGATGACCTCCGTTCCAAAGACCCTCGACACCTCGCCCGCCTATCCGCCGCTGGTCCACGAGACCCCGGCGATGGAGGCCTCCGTCACCGCCCTGATCGATCGGGTGTTCGGCCCTGGCCGTTTCGCCAAGTCGTCCGAGCGGCTGCGCGAGGGCAACACCCTGCTGGCCGATTGCTCGTTCGTCGCCCTGCGGGATGGCCGGCCGGTGGGCTGCTGCCGGATGTGGCCGGTGACGATCGGCGGCGAGGCCGTGGCCTTCCTCGGCCCGTTGGCCGTCGATCCGGACGAGCGCAGCGCGGGCCTGGGCCAGGCCCTGGTCGAGAGCGCCTGCGAGGCCGCCCGCGTCGCGGGCTGGCGCGCCGTGCTGCTGGTCGGCGACGGTCCCTATTTCGGCCGGATCGGCTTCACCAACGCCCACACGGGCGACGTGACCATGCCGGGGCCGGTGGATCAGCGCCGGGTGCTGCTGCTGCCGCTGCGCGAGGGCGGCGACGAGGGGCTCTCGGGCCTTGTCGCCATCGCCCCTGGAGCCCGCGCGACGTCATGATCGCTTGAGCCGGACGGCGGGACGGCCTAACTGATCGGTATGACCGACGCGCCCGCCAAGACTAGTCTGGAAGGCGTCGCCCAGGCCGCCAAAGACGCGCAGGCCTCCGGCGAACGCGGCCTGCCGCCGGTATGGCTGTGGAATCCGGCGCACTGCGGCGAGATCGACATCCGCATCCGCAAGGACGGCGTCTGGTTCCACGAGGGGACGCCCATCGGCCGCGAGGCGCTGGTGCGGCTGTTCTCGACCGTGCTGCGCCTGGATCCCGACGGCTATCACCTGGTCACGCCCGTCGAGAAGATGAAGATCACGGTCGAGGACGCGCCGTTCATCGCCACGCGCGTCGACCAGGAAGGCGACGCGCTCGTCTTCCAGACCAATGTCGGCGATACGGTCATCGCCGGTCCCGACAACGCCATCCGCGTCGAGATCGACCCGGCCACCGGCGAACCGCGTCCCTATGTCCATGTTCGGCGGGGTCTCGAGGCGCTGATCGCCCGGCCGGTGTTCTACGAGCTGGTCGAACTGGCGACGCCGAAGGACGGCGTCTGGGGCGTCACGTCGAATGGCGCCTTCTTCCCGGTGGCGCCGACAGGGTCCGCGCCGGCATGACGCGAGACGAACGCCGCGCCTGGATCGCCAGCCGCCTCGACCCGATCGACCAATACGATCCCAGCCTCGCCAATCCGCTGCGCTCGGATTTCGACCTCAATCCCGGCCTAAAGTTCGACAATCCGCACGCCCTGCGCCCGGCCGCCGTGCTGGTCGGGCTGGTCGAGCACGAGGAGGGGCTGACGGTCCTGCTGACCCGGCGCTCGGACACCCTGCGCAGCCACACCGGCCAGATCGCCTTTCCGGGCGGCCGCTGCGATCCCGGCGAGACGCCCTGGGTCACCGCCCTGCGCGAGGCCAACGAAGAGGTGGGTCTGGATCCGGCCTGCGTGACCCTGGCGGGCCTGCTGCACGGCTACCAGACCGTGACCGGCTTCCACGTGACGCCGGTGGTCGGCTTCATCGACCCGCGCGCCACCTTCACGCCGAGCCCGGAAGAGGTGGCGGACGTCTTCGAGACGCCGTTCGACTTCCTGATGGATCCCGCCAACCACCAGCGCCAGTATCGCGAGGCCCCCGGCGGCAGGCGGCACTTCTACGCCATGCCGTGGAACGACCGCTTCATCTGGGGCGCGACGGCGGGCATGCTGCGGTCGCTTTATGAGCGGCTCCATGACGACGCGCCCGAGGCGCTGACGGGCTGAGGGAGAACAAGGCTTGAGCGGCGTATCGATCGGCGTGCCCCCCTGGATGGCGCTGCCCCAGACTCAGGCGGTGATCGCCGCCCTCGAGGCCAAGGGCGGCGCGGGCTGCGCGCGCTTCGTCGGCGGTTGCGTTCGCAACGCCCTGATGGGCAAGCCGGTCGACGACGTCGACATCGCCACCACCCTGACGCCGGACCAGATCATCGAGGCGATCGAGCAGGCGGGGCTGCGCGCCGTGCCGACCGGCGTCGAGCACGGCACGGTCACGGCGCTGTCGGGGGGGCGGCCCTACGAGGTGACCACCCTGCGCCGCGACGTCGCCACCGACGGCCGCCGGGCGGTGGTCGCCTTCACGTCGGACTGGGCCGAGGACGCCCAGCGACGCGATTTCCGCTTCAACGCCCTCTATGCCGACGCGCAAGGGACGGTGTTCGATCCCGTCGGCCAGGGTGTCGAGGACGCCCGCGCCGGCCGCGTCGTCTTCGTCGGCGATCCGATGACCCGCATCCGCGAGGACTATCTGCGGATCCTGCGCTTCTTCCGCTTCCAGGCCTGGTACGGCCGGGGCGAGCTGGACGCCGAGGCCTTGGCCGCCTGCGCGGCGCTGAAGGACATGCTGCTGGGCGGCACGGCCGAGCGAATCCAGAAGGAGCTGATGAAGACATTGGCCGCCGATGATCCGCGGCCCGCCTTCCGCCTGATGGCCGCCACGGGCGTCTTGGCGGCGATCCTGCCGACGGTCCAGTCGCTGGCCCGCTTCGACGCGCTGGTCGCCATCGAGACCGAGCAGCTGTTCGAGACCGACGCCCTGCTGCGCTTCGTGGCCATGACGCCCGACGACGGCGACGCCAAGGCGTTGGCCGAGCGCCTGCGCCTCTCCAACGCCGACCGCGACCGCATCGTCGAGGCCAAGACCGACGGTCCGAGGATCGTCTCGTGGATGAGCCCGCGCGAGGCCCGCCGGGCGATCTATGCGATCGGCCCGCGCGCCTTCCGCGACCAGGTCAAGCTGGCCTGGGCGGGATCGGAGCGCGCCTCGACCGCGCCGCAATGGCGCGCGCTGCTGGCTCTGGCCGAGACCTGGGCGCCGCCCGCCCTGCCGCTGACCGGCGAGGAGATCCTGAAGGCCGGCGTGCCCAAGGGGCCGATGGTCGGCAAGGTGATGCGCGAGGTCGAGCTCTGGTGGATCGACCAGGACTTCATCGACGACAAGTTTAGCGTCATCGAACGCCTGAAAGCCGTCGCCCAGGGGATGGTCTATTGAGCCAGCTGACGGGGACACGCTTGAGGGTCGGGCTGCTTGAGACCGGCGAACCGCCGGGCGACCTGCTGCAGGCCTATGGCGGCTATGGCGCGATGTTCCAGGCGCTGCTGGGGTCCGCCCACATCTACCGCGCCTACGACGTCCAGCGCGGCGAACTGCCGACGGACCCGGCCGAGAACGACGCCTATGTCATCACCGGCTCGGCGGCCGGCGTTTATGACCCGCTGCCGTGGATTGAGCCGCTCAAGGCCTTCCTGCGCCAGGCCAAGGGCGAAACGCCGCTGGTCGGCGTCTGCTTTGGCCACCAGATCATGGCCGAGGCGTTCGGCGGCAAGGTGGTGAAGTCCGACAAGGGCTGGGGCGTCGGCCTGCACGCCTATGAGCTCTCCGACCCCGCCCCGTGGATGGACGGCGCCGCCGCCGTCGCCGTGCCGGCGTCGCACCAGGACCAGGTCGTCGAGATCCCCGCCGACGCCCGGGTTCTCGGAGGAAGCGCCTTCACGCCCTACGGCATCCTGTCCTACGACGAGGCCAGGGCGATCTCGATGCAGTTCCATCCGGAGTTCGATCCGGCCTACGCCAAGGCCCTGATCGAGGCTCGCCGCGGGACGCGCTTTTCCGAGGAACAGGCCGACGCGGCGATCGCCAGCCTGGGCCGGGCGAACGACCGGGCCCGGATGGCCGAGTGGATCAACCGCTTCCTGGCGCAGGCCGCGAACGGCTAAGCGGCTTCCCGTTTCGGCCACAGCAGGACCAGCGCGGCCATGGCGAGATGCGCGCCGGCCGACAGCCAGGGCGACCCCGCCGGATGGACGGCGTCGATCGTGACGAAGCCGTCCAGGACGGCGTTCGTCAGGTTCCAGCCCCAGTGCAGGCCGACGGCCGCCCACAGGCTCTTCCAGCGCCAGGCGGCGCAGGCATAGGCCAGGCCAAAGCAGAACAGCCGCATCCACTCGACTGGGCCATCGCCCAGGCGGAAGACGTGGTTCAGGACATAGATCGCGCTGGTCGCCAGGACGAAAGCCGGACCGGTCCAGGCGACGCCGGCCGCCTTCAGCCAGAAGCCGCGGGTCAGGATGTCCTCGGCGACCGAGGGAACGAAGGTCGAGAGCGCCGCGCCCAGGATGAAGCCAGTTCCGAAGATCGGCGTATGCGGCGCGGGCGGCGCGTCCAGGACGAACGTCCCGTCGGCCAAGCCCCAGAACAGCGCCGCGAGGCGGGCCAGCGCCGCCAGGAGCAGGCCGGACGCGACCAGTCGCGGCCAGCCGGGCTTCAGGTCCAGGGCGTAGGCGTCATAGCCGCGATAGCCGAGCAGCCAGCGTCCGACCGGCCAGCCGACCAGCAGGGCCAGGATCATCAGCACGGCCTGCGCCGCGCCGTTGTGGAGCAGCAGGCCGCCGACGCCCTCCGCCGACTGGTAGAGGGCGAACAGGATGACGAACGCCGCGATTCGGCGGCCCAGCGACGCCTGGGCTAGGGCCATTTCACCGCCGGCGGCATGGAGCTGAGGATCGACTCGACATTGCCGCCGGTCTTCAGGCCGAAGGTCGTGCCGCGGTCGTACAGCAGGTTGAACTCGACATAGCGGCCGCGCTGGACCAGCTGCTGCTCGCGCTCTTCGGCGGTCCAGGCCTCGCCCATGCGGCGGCGCACCAGCGTCGGATAGATCTCGAGGAAGGCGCGGCCGACGTCCTGGGTGAAGGCGAAATCGCGCTCCCAGTCACCGCTGTCGTGGTGGTCGTAGAAGATGCCGCCGATGCCGCGCGGCTCGTTGCGATGGGGAAGGAAGAAGTACTCGTCGCACCAGGCCTTGTACTTCGTGTGCCAGGCCGGATCGTACTTGTCGCACGCGCGCTGGTAGGCGGCGTGGAAGTCGATGGCGTCGGGGAAGTCCTGCTGGCGCTGGTACCCGAGCAGGGGGGTCAGGTCCCCGCCGCCGCCGAACCAGCTCTTGGTCGTGGCGATGAAGCGGGTGTTCATGTGCACGGCCGGCACGCGCGGATTGGTCATGTGCGCGATCAGGCTGATGCCGGTGGCGAAGAAGCGGGGGTCCTGGTCGGCGCCCGGCATGTTCTTGGCCATCTCGGGCGTGAAGGTCCCATGCACCGTCGAGACGTGGACGCCGACCTTCTCGAACAGGCGGCCGTGCATCATGCCCATGACGCCGCCGCCGCCCGCCTCGCGGGTCCAGGGCTTCTTCTCGAAGCGGCCGGGCGCGCCGGGATAGAGGTCCGCCGGAGCCTCGTCCTCCAGGCGCTCGAACTCCGCGCAGATCTGGTCGCGCAGGCTTTCGAACCACGCCCGGGCTCGGGCCTTCTTAGAGTCGAGGTCTTGTTCGGTGCTCATGCTCGCCGATTAAGCCGCCCGGCGCGCGCGTGCAAAGCTTGAAGTCGTCAGGACGACGAAATTCGACAAGCGGCGGACGGCGATCCCATATAGGCGAGGATCTTCCCCCGCTTCGGAGCTTTCGCCATGGCCGCCGTCTCCTCTCCCGCCGCTGGCGTCTGGCTCGCCGCGGGCGTCCGCACGCCCTTCGCCAAGGTCGACGGCGCTCTGGCCGGCCACGATGCGATCGGCCTGTCGGTCCCGGTGGTCAAGGCGATGCTGGCGCGGGCCAAGCCCGACTTCGCCGTCTGGGGCACGGTCATTCCGAACCTGACCTGGAGCAACCTGGCGCGCGAGGTGCTGCTGGACGCCGGCGGCGATCCGACCATTCCCGCCTTCTCGACCGTGATGGCGTGCTCGACCAGCATGATCGGCGCGATCGAGGCGGCCGGCATGGTCGACGGCCGGGGCCGCGATCTCGCTCTCGTGGGCGGGGTCGAGAGCATGAGCCGGGTGCAGCTGGGCCTGTCGGTCGCGCTGTCGGACTGGATCCGCAAGTTCCAGAACGCCAAGACCGGCCAGCAGCGACTGGCGGCGCTGAGCGCGCTGAACCTGAAGGACGTGCGCCTGTTCATCCCCAAGGTGGTCAACCGGGTTACGGGCCTCTCCATGGGCGAGCACACCGAGATCACCGCCAAGGAATGGAACCTCTCCCGCGCCGATCAGGACGCCATCGCCCTGGCCAGCCACCAGGGCGCGGTGAAGGGTTGGGAGAGCGGCTTCTTCGACGATCTGGTCATCCCTGTCGGCGAGGCCAAGCGCGACAGCATCCCGCGCAAGGACACCTCGCTGGAAAAGCTGGCCAAGCTGGGACCCGCCTTCGACAGGACCAGCGGCAAGGGCACGCTGACGGCCGGCAACTCCTCGCCCCTCACCGACGGGGCGGCCGCGGTCTGGGTGGGCTCGGCGGCGGGCATGGCGCGTCTGCCGGGCGAGACGCCGAAGGTGCGGCTGGTCGACTACGAGGTCACCTCGATCGACCTGCGTCACGAGGGGCTCTTGATGGCGCCGGCCTATGGCGTGCCGCGCATGCTGGTGCGCAACGGCCTGACCTATGCCGACATCGGTCTGTGGGAAATTCACGAGGCCTTCGCCGCCCAGGTGCTGTCGCACATCGCCGCCTGGGAGAGCGCCAAGTTCCTGAGCGAAAAGGCCGGGGTGACCGCGCCGATGGGCGCCTTCCCGCGCGAGCGGATGAACCCCAACGGCGGCAGCCTAGCCCTTGGCCACCCGTTCGGGGCCACGGGCGCGCGGATCATCAGTCAGACGGTGAAGGAGCTGGCCTCGCGTCCGAAGGGCGAGCGGGCCATCGTCAGCATCTGCGCCGACGGCGGCCAGGGCACGATGATGCTGCTGGAGAGCGCTTAACTCCATATCCGATCTCCCCGGCGAATGCCGGGGTCCAGATCGAGACAAGAGCCTAACCGGCTCTCATGGCGTGTTGGCGGGGCATCCCAAACCGCTCAGGATGAATCTGGGCCCCGGCATTCGCCGGGGAGGTCGGGGATAGATTAGGTCAGCGCCGTGAAGATCAGGGCCACGACCGTGACGTCGAAGATGCGGATGGCGAGGGACAGCATGACGGGCTCGCGAAGTTGAATTCCCCCGCGGTTAAGCAAGTTTCGCGCCAAGGCGGTCGCTGATGGCCCTGTTCTTCGACAAGGCCTGGTATGACGCGCGCTTGGCCGAACGGGGCTTGGACCGCACCGTGCTGGCCGCCGCGGCGGGCATGAGCGAGGCCGAGCTGGCGCTGGCGTTCAAGGACCAGCGCGAGCTGTCGATGCGGGAAGTCTCTGTTTTCGCCGAGCTTCTAGGCGTTCCGGCGGCCGAGGCGGCGTCCCGCGCGGGCGTACGGCCGCCGCCAGTCAGCGACGCGCAGCGGATCGCGGCGCTGGAAGCGCGGGTCGCCGCTCTGGAAGCCGAGCTGGCCGCGTTGAAGCGCTAGATGTTGGTCTTCTTGATCAGGCCGGCCTTGGGGCGGCGGTCGGCGGGACCGGAATATTCCGTGCCGAGATAGGTCGATCTGGCCGCGTTGAGCACTTCCTGCCCACCGCGCAGGCCGCGTTTCTGACCGACCTGACCCATCAGGTGGGCGGCGAAGGCGGCGAAGCCTTCGCGGCGCGGCGGAGGGGCGGCGGGCTGCTCGTCCTCGTCCTCGGCCGAAAGAACGGTCTCTTCGGCGTCCTCATGACGGCTGGCGTCGCGCGGCGCGGGCAGGGCGCGTCGCGTGAGGCCAAGGCGTCGAATGGGGTCGATCGGGCCGTTCATGCAAGGGACGGTAGAGAGAGGACGGTTAAGAAGGTCTCGCCAGGCGTGGTTAAGACTTGGTGGCCAGCTTGGCGATCTGCTCCTGCATCGCCGCCAGCTGACGCTTGAGGTCGGCCAGAGAGTCGTCGGTCGGCGCGGCGGGCTGCGCGGCCGGGGCCGGCTCGGGCGCCGGGGCGGGCGCGTCCTCGGGACGGACATAGGCGAACGGCGAGAACATCTTCATGGCGCGGTCGAACAGCGCCATGTTCTGGCGGATCTGTTCCTCGTACACGCCCATGCCCGGCATCTTGCCCGGCGCCATGTTGGCCAGCTGGCCGCGCAGGCGCTCCTGCTGCTTGGTGAAGCTCTCCAGCGACATCTCCAGGTACGAGGGCAGGAAGGCCTGCATGGAGTTGCCGTAGAAGCCGATCAGCTGGCGGAGGAACTGGATGGGCAGCAGGTTCTGGCCGCCGCCGCGGTTTTCTTCCTCGAAGATGATCTGGGTCAGCACCGAGCGGGTGATGTCGTCGTTCGTCTTGGCGTCATAGACCACGAAGTCGACGCCTTCCTTCACCATCTCGGCCAGGTGCTCGAGGGTGACGTAAGAGGAAGACGCTGTGTTGTAGAGGCGACGGTTGGCGTATTTCTTGATGATCACGCGCTGGCCGGCCGTTTTTTCGGTCCCGGCGGCCGTTTCGCCTTTTTCAGGGTTCTCGGACATTTCGTTCCCTAGACAGCGGTTACGTCCGCTTTTCGCATCGCACTATCGCGAATGCAAAGGCATGGCGCCAGTGGTCTGATGACTTGGAGCCGTCATCAAGCCATGAAAATGTGCTGATGACGAAGGCGGCAGGGATGTGCAAGGTGGTGTTGCACTGCAAAAACAATGGCGCCGCGATCGCGAAGGCGCCGCTTCGGATCGTTACGGGAGCTATCGCATGAGCGACGTCGTCATCGTTTCCGCCGCCCGCACGCCGGTCGGCTCATTCAACGGGGCGCTGTCCAGCCTGCCCGCCTCGGAACTGGGGAAGGTCGCCATCGAGGCCGCCATCTCGCGCGCCGGCTTGCAGCCGAATGACGTCGACGAGGTGATCCTCGGCCAGGTGCTGCAGGCGGGCGCGGGCCAAGGGCCGGCGCGCCAGGCCTCGGTCAAGGCGGGCGTCCCGGTCGAGAGCCCCGCCTGGAGCCTGAACCAGCTGTGCGGTTCGGGCCTGCGCGCCGTGGCGCTGGCGGCCCAGCAGATCGCTGTGGGCGACGCCAAGGTCGTCGTGGCCGGCGGTCAGGAAAGCATGAGCCAGGCGCCGCACGCCCAGAACCTGCGCGGTGGCCAGAAGATGGGCGACCTGTCGTTCGTCGACACCATGATCAAGGACGGCCTGTGGGACGCCTTCCACGGCTACCACATGGGCCAGACGGCCGAGAACATCGCCTCGCGCTGGCAGATCACCCGGGCCGACCAGGACGCCTTCGCCGTCGCCAGCCAGAACAAGGCCGAGGCCGCCCAGAAGGCCGGCAAGTTCGATGACGAGATCGCGCCGGTCACCATCAAGGGCCGCAAGGGCGATACGGTCGTCGACAAGGACGAATACATCCGCCACGGCGTAACGCTTGAGAGCATCTCGGGCCTCAAGCCGGCCTTCACCAAGGACGGCTCGGTCACCGCCGCCAACGCCTCGGGCCTCAATGACGGCGCCGCCGCCCTGGTCCTGATGAGCGCCGACGAAGCCAAGGCGCGCGGCCTGAAGCCTCTGGCGCGCATCGCGTCCTGGGCCAACGCCGGCGTCGAGCCCGAGATCATGGGCACGGGGCCGATCCCCGCCAGCAAGAAGGCTCTGGAAAAGGCCGGCTGGACGGTGGCCGACCTGGATCTGGTCGAAAGCAACGAAGCCTTCGCCGCCCAGTCGCTGTGCGTTGTCCGCGAGCTGGGCCTCGACCCGGCCAAGGTCAACGTCAACGGCGGCGCCATCGCCATCGGCCATCCGATCGGCGCGTCGGGCGCGCGGGTGCTGACGACCCTGCTGCACGAAATGAAGCGTTCGGGCGCCCAGAAGGGCCTCGCCACGCTGTGCATCGGCGGCGGCATGGGCGTGGCCATGTGCGTCGAGGCGGTCTGACCGCCTAGAAGTCACCGGGGACGCGCGCTCGGCGTTGGAGCCGGGCGCGTGGTGACGAAGAACCAAGAACAATAATCGGGAGAGAGAAATGACGAGAGTTGCGTTCGTGACGGGGGGGACCCGCGGTATCGGCCGGGCGATCTGCGAGCGGTTGATCGCCGACGGCCACAAGGTGGCGGCCGGCTATTCCGGCAACGAGGCCGCCGCCGAGGCCTGCGCCAAGGAACTCGGTGTGATGGTGGTGAAGGGCAATGTCGGCTCGTTCGAGGATTGCCAGGCCGCGGTGA
>NZ_CALCDX010000248.1 GCF_937900395.1 uncultured Caulobacter sp. | reverse complement strand
GCCCGGCGGGCCATGCCGATGACCCGGTTCTCGGCGTCCACGACGGGCGCCGCGCGCAGGGCATGTTCGCCGAGATAGGCCAGGGCGCTGTCGGCCGACTGGTCGTGATGCAGCTTGATCACGTCACGGGACATCAGGTCGCCGCAGCGGATCTGGCTGTGCAGGCGCTGGGCGGCCGACAGCTCGACCTGGCGAAAGAGCGCGTCCAGGTCCTCGCGGCTGACGTCCAGCAGCTCGCCGTAGCGGGCCAGCGCCTGGTCGAGGTCGACGGGACTGTAGCCGATGCGGGCGGCGGGGGCGGGGTCCTTGGTGTGGTGCCGGCTGGCGGCGACCACAGGCGCGCGGTGGGGATAGGCGTGGCCGGTCAGGCGTCCCCAGGCGATCCCCGCGCCGGTCAGCAGCAGGGAGTCCAGCGCCACCGGATTGAGCGCGAACAGATAGCCGGCCTTGGCGACGGCGGGGCCGCCGATCACGCAGATCAGCGCCACGGCGCCGCCCGGCGGATGCAGGCAGCCCAACAGCATCATGGTCGCGATGGCGAGGCCCACCGCCAGCGGCGCGGCGATCAGGGGCTGTGGGATCAAGAGAGCCACCGTGATCCCGACCAGGGCCGAGACGATATTGCCGCCCAGGACGGACCTCGGCTGGGCCAGGGGGCTGGCCGGCACGGCGAAGACCAGCACCGCCGAGGCGCCGATCGGCGCGACCAGCAGCGGGTGCAGCCAGTCGCCGCCGCCGACCGCCAGCCGTCCCAGCACGCCGGCGAACAGCAGTCCCAGCAGCGCGCCGCCGCCGCCGCGCAGGGCGTCGAGCGGACGGATGGGCGTCTTGCCGCGAACGAGGGCGTGGAGGCTGAAGCTCATGGCCGCGCTCTTAGACCGAGCGCGGTGGTTGGTCTTTCGGTTTTTTGTACAGGCGGTTCAAGAAAAGCGCCTCTTCCCCGACCTCCCCGGCGCCACGGGTCGCGCTTCGCGCGCCCGAGCGTAAACTCCTGCCGGGGCCCAGATTCATCCGGAGCGGTTTGGGATGATGCGCCATGGCGCGGCGCCGAGGCGAGAAGCGTCCTTGGGTTCGATCTGGGTCCCGGCATTCGCCGGGAAGATCGGGATCTTATGTGGGCGGATGCTCCAGGGCCTTCAGGTCCGGCTCCACCCACCCCCGGCGCGCCTCGACGCAGAACAGGCGCTCGCGCGACCAGTAGGTCAGGGGCCAGGCCTTGTCGCCCATCGGCGTCGCCAGCAGGCTAGCGACGGCCTCGGCGTCGTCCGTCCCCGGCGGCAGGGCGGCGACGAAGGCGCGGATGGCGGCCAGATAGGCCTGGGTGATGGTCTCGTGATAGCCGCTAGTGTCGTCGTTCACCCCGCCGACCGAGACGTTGTAGCTCTGGATGATCCCCGGCAGGTCGCGCTCCAGCCCCGCGTCGCGGATGCGGACGAGACGCAGGGTGGCGGCCAGGTGCGCGGCGTGGGTCCAGCGCTCCTTGGGCAAGGTGCGGCCCACCAGGCCCTCGGCGAGGGCGGCGATGTCTGCGTTCGTGTAGGTCATGGAACGCTGTTAGCGGATGGCGACGCTTGGGGCCAGAGCGCCCCCTCCGTCTCGCCGCCTTCGGCGCCGATCCACCTCCCCCGTTTCACGGGTGAGGAGGGTGAGGCTTCCTCCTCCCACGCAAAGCGGGGGAGGAGGCGCGATGCGCAGCATCGTGACGGAGGGGGCGCTAAACGAGAGCCTCCTTTGGCCACCGCCGCTCATCCAGCTTCACCACCACATCCGTCACGCCCGGCAGGTCCTCCGCGATCCACAGCGTCAGGCGTTCATAGTGGGCGACGAAGCGGTCGAGGGCGGCCTCGTCCATCGCCAGGCCGGGATCGCGCCCCTCGGCGGCGAGACGGGCGCGCAGGCGGGCCTCCTGCTGGCCGCGCCAGGCGCGGACGACGGCGAAGTCGGGGGCGGTCAGCAGCACCAGGCGGTCGACGCGCGCGAACAACGGCGCATAGGGTCCCGCCAGCGCCGCGTTGGCGAAGCCGCGCCAGACGCCGTCCGGGTCCTCGTCGCGCTCCAGGGCGTTGACTGGCGCGGCGAGCCGCGCCGCGGGCTGCGGCCGCGCTCCGACGCACCAGCCTTCCAGCAGCACGACATCGACCGGCCCCTCGACCCGCGGCCAAGAGGTCTCGGGCGCGCGGTCGTCGGCGGCCTTGTCGAAGCGGGGCAGGG
Source organism: uncultured Caulobacter sp. (assembly GCF_937900395.1). GTDB lineage: Bacteria > Pseudomonadota > Alphaproteobacteria > Caulobacterales > Caulobacteraceae > Caulobacter. Next base: position 30,380 of record NZ_CALCDX010000248.1, on the reverse strand, counting down.
CGGTGGTCTCCGGCCGCCCCAGGGCCTGCAGCACCGCCAGGCCCAGCGCCGGATCGTGCGTGCCGGGAACGCCCCGTGTCGCCAGCAGCGGATGGACTTCGCGGGCCAGCCGGGCGCGCTCGGCCTTGGTCAGATAGAGGTCGTCGATCGACAGAGTCGCGACCTTCAGGCCTCGCGCCGCCAGCAGTCGTCTGACCAGCGCCGCCAGGGTCGACTTGCCCGAGCCCTGCGGTCCGCAGATCCCGACGACCAGCGGCGCGCGGCCTTCGCCAGCCCAGCCGGCGATCCGCGCCGCCAGCGGCCGGTGCAGGCGATCGGCCAGGTCCGCGAAGCGCTCGGGCAGGCCTTCGTTGCGAAGGAAGGCGGCGACGAGGTCGGCCTCGCGGGGCATCAGTAGGGATTGGCCCAGCGCACCGTCTCGGGCAGGGGCAGGCTGGCCTCGAACACCAGGCCCTCGGCGCGGAAGTCGAAGCGGGCGTGGCCCTTCTGCTCGCGACGGATCGAGCTCTCGATCAGCCTGGTGCCAAAGCCTCGGGTCTTGGGGGGCGTGACCGGCGGGCCGCCGACGTCGCGCCAAGTGAAGCCCAGGTTGCCGGTCACCGGATCGAGCCGCCAGGTGATCTCGACCACCCCGCCGGGAACCGACAGCGCCCCGTACTTGGCGCTGTTGGTGGCCAGTTCGTGAAAGACCATGGAAAGCCCGACGGCCGTGTGGGGGGCGAGGGCGACGGCGGGGCCTTCCCGACGCACCCGGCCGGCGTGCGCGCCCAGGGCTTTCTGGACCAGCTGGTCCATGTCGGCCTCGCGCCAGCCGGTCTTGGTCAGCAGGTCGTGGGCGCCGGACAGGGCGATCAGCCGTTCGGTGAAGACATCCACCGGCGCGCCGTCGGTCTTCAGGAAGGTCTGGCGGGCCAGGGCCTGGACGGTGGCCAGGGTGTTCTTCACGCGGTGGTTCAGCTCGTTGATCATCACCACCTGCCGCTCTTCGCGGGCCTTCAGCTCGCGGGAGGCCTCGCGCAGGGCCGAGTGGACGGCGGCGATCTCCTCCAGGCTGTCGGCGTTCGACGGCGGCGGGGTTTCACCGCGCCCGATCGCGGCGGCGTCGCTGACCAGGCGGCGCATCTCGCCATTGATCCGGCGGGCGTAGAGCAGCGACAACGTGATCCCCAGGACCAGCAGCGCCAGGAACACCGCGCCGGCCAGCACGACCGAGCGGTTGACCGTGCTGACCAGGTCGTCGCGCGGGATCGCCACCACCAGCGTCCAGCCGGTCTGGGGCGAGCGGGTGTAGGCCACCATGGTCGGCACGCCTTCGAGGGACAGGCTCTTGTTCACGCCCTCGGTCGAATGGCGCAGGTTCTCCTCCATGTCTTTGGAGGCCAGGGCGCCGGTGAACTTCTCATTGAGGCGCGAGCGGGCGATGACCCGGCGATTGTTGTCCAGCAGGGTGGCGACCCAGCGGTCCGGCACCCGCTGCTGGCGGAACACCGAGGTGAACGAGGCCGACTCCACGACATACGACAGGACATACGGCTCGCCCTTGACCAGGATCGGGGTGGAGACCGTGATCACCGGCTTGCCGGCCACGGTCCCGACGCGCAGGTCCGAAATCTTGCTGCGGCCGGCCAACAGGGCGCTGCTCAGGTCGCCGGTGCGCGGCGTTCGCGGCAGGAGCGCGCCGTACGGCTTCAGCGTGTTGAGGATCTGCTGGCCATTGTCGAGGTCGGACACCACGATCCAGCCCGGGCGGCGCTGGATGGCCCGCTGGGCGCGGCGGTGGAAATCGGCCCAGTCGCCGTTGATCAGGGCCTGGTCGCTGGCGAGGGTCTCGACGACGGCGACGCCGACGGCGGCCTGGCGATCGACGGCGCCCGACAGCGCTCGGGCGGTGGTGACCAGCTGCTGGTACAGCTGCCCGCGCGACTCGCGATCCGCGCCCGCCAGCAGCAACACCATGGAAACGATGGCCGGGATCAGCAGGCTGACCGTCAGGAGCACCAGCCGTCCACGCACCGTGCTGACGCGTCGGCGGCCGCCCAAATCGCCGCGATCCTGATCCGTCATTCGTCGGCGCGCCCGCCTCGGCGAGGGCCCAGCTTCGCCCTCATCGCTTGTATATCGAAGCGAGTCGCGGACGGCGTCTTAAAAATCGCCGTTTTCTCGGGGGAGGGGCTTGCGCGACGACGCGCAGCGGAACCGTATCGCCGTCACGGGTTTGTCGGTATGAGAAGCTCATGAAATCGCTGCCCAACATCCTCACCAGCTCGCGCCTCGTGATGGCGCTGTTCATGTTCGTGGCCCTGGCGGCGGCGGCCGGCGCGGTGCCGTGGGTCAGCGACCAGCTGACGGCCGACGCCCAGCTGCGCCTAGAGCGCTGGGCGTTCTACGCCTTCGTCATCGCGGCGGTGACCGACTTCTTCGATGGCTGGCTGGCGCGCAAGCTGGACGCGGTCAGCGTCTGGGGCGCGATCCTCGACCCGATCGGCGACAAGATCCTGGTCTGCGGCGCCCTGCTGGGCCTGATGGCCCTGGGCCCCAATCCCCTGGTCGTGCTGCCGGCCGGCCTGATCCTGTTCCGCGAGTTCACGGTCAGCGCCCTGCGCGAGGTCGGCGCCGGCAAGGGCGTCAAGCTGCCGGTGACCCTGCTGGCCAAGTGGAAGACGACCCTGCAACTGATCTCGATCGGCGCGGAGATGGTGCTGGCCTCGTGGGGCGCGTTCGGCCTGCCGCAAGAGCCGTCGGTGGTCGGCGGCTTCACCCTGGTCGCCCATGGCCTGCTGTGGCTGGCGACCCTGGTCACCCTGATCACCGGCGCCCAGTACTGGGAAGCGGCGCGCAAGGCGCTGGCTTAGCTTTCTTCCTCCCCATTGGGGGAGGGGGACCGGCGAACGCCGGTGGAGGGGCCCTGTGAGGCGGCGACCTCAGCACCGCTTCGCGGACCCCCTCCGTCTCGATGCGTATTCGCATCGATCCACCTCCCCCTAATGGGGAGGAGAGATTCCCCCCTACCGCCCCGCGCGTCCCGCCGAACGACGGCGCGAAGCCTCGCGCTCCAGAGGCGTGATCACCTCGGCGACGGCGCGGCGCTGTTCGGGCGTGCCGGTCACGTCCAGGCGGCGGGCGTTGGCGAGCAGGGCTTTCAGTTCGGCGTCGCGGAGCGTGGGGATCTTTTCGAGAAGGGTCATGGAAGGCTCCTGTTTCGACGTCGAAAAACGGCTGTGTCGATGTGAAAACGCGTGAGGCGCAGCTTGGGTCCGCGCGGCCTGCCAAGTCGTCTGAAAATATTTTCCTTGTTATTTCCTGGAAGTGCTCCAGAATAACGTCATCGAATTCGCTGCCGCTCGGCCTGCTATTCCTTGCTCCGCGAGCCGGAGCGCCGGACGCGCCTTCCGAACTTCCAACGAAATTTGATCGTCGACCGGGACGTTTTCGGTCGGCGAACACATGCCTACAAGGATACTCACCATGGCTACTGGAACCGTGAAGTGGTTCAATTCCGCCAAGGGTTTTGGCTTCATTCAGCCGGACAACGGCGGCCAGGACATCTTCGTCCACATCTCGGCCGTTGAACGCGCCGGCATGAACGGCCTGAACGAAGGCCAAAAGCTGTCCTACGAGCCGGAAGTCGACCGCCGCAGCGGCAAGACCTCGGCTGGTCAGCTGCAGTCGGCCTAAACCCCGACGCTCTTCACGGACCATCGGGTCCGTAACGGAACAGGCCGGCGCGTGCGCCGGCCTGTTTTCGTTTGGGGATAGGTCTCAGACCGCGAAGCCGTGTTCGCCGGAGACCCTGATCTGGCAAGCTTGGCCCTGTTGCAGATGCTCCCGAGCCCGCTTGGCCGCCGAGGCCTTGGCGATGTCCTTTTCGACGGAGGCCCCGAAGAACACGCCGCCTTCCTCGGCCGCCCACAGGCCTTCGTTTCTACAGACCGTGATCATGACGCGGTTGACGCTGGGCTTGTTCATCTAGGTTTCCTCGGGGTTGCGCGGCGCGCGGGAAGCGTCGGGCGTGAGCCGCGACAAGGTCGCGTCCTGGTCGATTGTCGAGCCGCCGGGCTGGTCCTTCAGATAGGCGAGCCCTTCGGGCGTTGGCAGCCAGCCGCCGCGGCCGTGGCGCGCCAGGCCAAGCTTGGCGAGCTGTTGGGCGTCGCGAATGTTCACCGCCTCCAACTGGCCGTTCCGCGTCCGTCGCTCGAGCTGACGCAGCGTGCGGCGCTCGTCGTCGGAAAGGGCGGGCGGGCCGAGGTCTTGCTCCGGAGCGCGGTCTTGTTCGGGAGGAGGAACCGCCCGGGGGCCAAGGGTGGTGTCCGCGTCGTCGGTCATGTTCAAGTCCTTCTGGACGGCTCAGGTCGCCGGGGCGGCGCGCAGCCGCGCGACCATCCAGAGGCGCAGGGCGCGACCCTGATCTCCTTGCGAGCGTCGGTCGGCGCGCGCGGCGAAGGCGGTCGGCGGCTTTGCGGGCGGCGGCGAGCGCTCGCCGCGATCGTTCATGAGCCGCTCAAAAAGGCGCTGGAGCCGGCCGGGCAAATTGGCGGGCCGCGTCTTGGAATTCGATCGAACTGGCACTGTAATTTCTTTCAATGAAATCGCCAAATACAGCGGAAATCCGTCTGGTAATTCTGCCGAAGGCCGCGATGCGGCAGGTTTCCGGCGAGTATTTTGGGCTGATTTCTTGAAAGATCATGCGCCTATTTTGGCTGAAATGATAGTTATATCGAAGTTTATCTTCCCTTTTCGCCTTTGAACCGCGAGGCGCGTCGAGGGTTGATGTGGGCCTCCCTCGCGTGGGCGGCGTTCACGCCAAGGACCGGCCATGCTCTTCGAGGTGGAAGCTTCGCTGACCTACGACTTCGCCGGGCCGTGCGAGGTCCTGCTGCTGGTGGAGGCCGCCCATTCGCCGGGGCAGGCGGTCCTCTCCGACGCGCTCACCTTCTGGCCGCCGGTCGAGGCGACGCGGATCGACGATCCGGTGACGGGAGAGCGGCGGACGGTCTTTACCGCCGCCGGCCGGGTCAACGCGCTGTATCGCGCCACCGTCAAGCTGACGCCCGCGAACCAGGACCTGGCCGGCGAGCCGGAGATGGCGCTCCGCGACCTGCCCAGCGAGGTTCTCGCCTATCTTCGCGCCAGCCGCTACAGCCCCTCGGATCGCCTGCTGCGCTTCGTGGAGCGCGAGTTCGGGACGCTGAAGGGCGGTCGCAAGGTGGCCGCGATCCTCGCCTGGATCGCCGAGCACGTGGACTACGAGGCCGGCGTCAGCCACTCGGGGACCACGGCGATCGACACCTTCATCGACCGCGCCGGGGTATGCCGCGACTTCAGCCACCTGGTGATCGCCCTGTGCCGGGCCGCCAACGTGCCGGCGCGCGCGGTCAGCGCCTATGCCTGGCGGCTGGACCCGCCGGATCTGCACGCGGTCGCCGAGGTCTATCTCGGCGGGCGGTGGCGGCTGATCGACGCGACGGGACGGGCGCCGGTCGACGGCCTGGTTCGGGTGGCCACGGGCCGCGACGCCGCCGACATCGCCTTCATGACCATCATGGGCGGCGCGACCCTGGTCGAGCAGCACTTCAAGATCGACAAGGTCGGCGACTGAGATGGCCCCGCGACGGATCCCGCCCCGGCCAGACCTGCCCGCCGGCCTGGGGCCTTTCGCCTACGGGTTTCGGCCCAGCCCGGCCGGCGAACACGGGACGATCCTCATTCGCGCCTCCGAGGGCGCGCCGGCGCCGGCGTGCGGCGACATGCTGCTTCTGGCCACCGACGATTGCCACGACGCGGACTTCGAGGTGACCGAGGTCGTGCGCAAGGCTTCCGGCTGGTGGGCGGGCTGCGAGCGCAGGCGCCGGACCTAGCCTATGCGGCCTCGGCGCGGCTACTCCGCCGCCAACCGTCGGGCGGGCTCGTCGTCGTCCCGCTCGACCACCTCCAGATCCGTCGGTCCGTGCAGCAGCCAGGAGAGGTCCGGATCCGGCTCGACGCGCCTGGCCCTTTCCGCGCGCATCATCCAAGCCAGCACGCTCGCGCCCGTCGTTCTGTAGACCATGGCTCGACTCCTTGTCGCTGATATTGAGAATGACTCGCAAATCTTGGCGATGGCAAGGCGGCAATTCCCCTAAGGGGCCGGGGCGGCTAATCATCGGGCGTTCCTTCGGAGACGCTTTCCATGCGCGGCTTTCGCGTCCTCGCCGCCCTGCTGGTCACGCTGGCGCTTTCGGCCTGCGGGACGGTGTCGCGCGACGCCTTCACGGCCCAGGATCTCGGCGCCGTGGCGCCGCAGGGCCTGGCCGACGTGCGGTTCAGCGCCGCCGATCCCGCCGCGGGCCTGAAGTTCGCCCAGGAGGTCCACAGCCACACCGCCGGCCGCAAGGTCAATGTGCTGGCGATCTCGGGCGGCGGCTCGAACGGCGCCTATGGCGCGGGCGTGCTGGTGGGCTGGACCCAGGCGGGGAACCGGCCGGACTTCGACATCGTCACCGGCGTCTCCACCGGAGCCCTGACCGCGCCTTTCGCTTATCTTGGCAAGGACTGGGACCGCCGCCTGACCGAGGCCTACACCAGCAAGGCCGCCGACCGGATCCTGCAGAAGCGGGGCCTGGACCTGTTCTTCGCGCCCAGCATCTTCCGCAATCACGCCCTGCGCGATCTGGTCGCCAAGTATGTGGATCCGCCGCTGCTCTATGCGATCGCCATCGAGCACGCCAAGGGCCGGCGGCTGATGATCGCCACCACCAATCTCGACACCGAGCAGACCATCATCTGGGACATGGGGGCGATCGCTTCGCGCGGCGACGCGGCCGCCTTGCAGCTGTTCCGCGAGGTGCTGGTCGCCTCGGCCAGCATCCCCGGCGTCTTTCCGCCCAGCCTGATCGAGGTCGAGGGCCCCAACCGCAAGTTCTCGGAAATGCATGTCGACGGCAGTGTCACCACGCCGTTCTTTGTCGCGCCCGAGACCCTGCTGCTATCGGTCCTGCCAGGGCAGGCCAGCACCGGGCCCGGCGAGGTCTCGGTGATCGTCAACGGCCAGATCGACGGCGGTTTCGGCTTCACCAAGGGCGACGCCCTGTCGATCCTGGGCCGGTCGTGGATCGCCATGAACAAGGCCCAGCTGCGCACCAACCTGACCGCCAACGCCGCCTTCGTTCGGCGCAACGGCGGGGTGTTCCGCTACACCGCCATCCCCGACGACGCCCAGGGCGACTTCTCGGGCCTGGACTTCGCGGCCGAGGGGCGGCGAGCCCTGTTCAAGCTGGGCTACGACCTTGGCAAGTCCGGCGCGGCCTGGGTCGCGCCGACGGATCCTTCCGCGGAGCGAAGACCGCCGCCCAGCCCCCGACCCCGCCAGCGCCCCGGTGATGCGTCATGATTCCGCCGCCTGAAGCTCGTCTTCTTGCGGGGCGCCCTTCCCGGAAAAGCCCATGCTTGCCGCGCTGCTGATCACCGCCGCCGTCACCGCCTGTCCGACCGACAAGGCGGTCTATGCGCTGAGGACCGAGCCGACCGTCACGGCGCGGTTCCTTCCCGTGGCCAGCAACCAGGACTGGCCGTCGGGCGTGGCGCTGCGGCTCGATTTCCATGGCAAGCAGCAGTGGTTCCTGCCGGCTATCGGCGGGACCAACGGCGAGAACTATATGGACCGGACGCCCGATCCCACGGCGGCGGGATGGAGGCTGCCTGATCCGGACGGCGCGTGGGGGCGGCTTGGCGACTTCCAGTACATCGGTTTTGACGCCAGCTACACGGTGCTGCCCGGCACGCCTGTGACGGGCCGTCCGGCGCCCGCGCACATGCTGCTGCCCACCCTGGACGACGCCCTGCGCCATCCCCGCAACGACGCGGAGCGCGACAGCATTCCGCGGCAATTGTTCGATCTCGTGCGCTGCGAAGCTTCGTGAACCTCGTTCAGCCAAGCCGCCGTTAACCCCTTCATAAGATGCGGGGTTGCGCCGAGCCGACTCCGTCTCTACACGGGCGCCTTAACCTGCAAGATGGTCGACAGCGGGCGCGCGGATGTGCGCGACCGTGTCTTTGCGCGAGTTAGCCATGCCCAAGAGAACTGACATCTCCTCGATCCTGATCATCGGCGCGGGGCCGATCGTCATCGGTCAGGCCTGCGAGTTCGATTATTCCGGCGTGCAAGCCTGCAAGGCCCTCCGCGCCGAAGGCTACCGGATCATCCTGGTCAACTCGAACCCCGCCACGATCATGACCGATCCGGACGTGGCCGACGCGACCTATATCGAGCCGATCACCCCGGAGATGGTCGCCAAGATCATCGAGAAGGAGCGCCCCGACGCGCTGCTGCCGACCATGGGCGGCCAGACGGCTCTGAACACGGCCCTGGCCCTGGAAGAGCAGGGCGTGCTGGCCAAGTTCGGCGTCGAGATGATCGGCGCCAAGGCCGAGGTCATCGACAAGGCCGAGGACCGCCAGAAGTTCCGCGACGCCATGGACAAGCTGGGCCTCGAGAGCCCGCGTTCGCGCGCCTGCCACACCCTGGACGAGGCCATGGAAGGCCTGGAGTTCGTCGGCTTGCCGGCGATCATCCGCCCGTCCTTCACCCTGGCCGGCACCGGCGGCGGCATCGCCTACAATGTCGAGGAGTTCAAGGAGATCGTCGAGCGCGGCCTCGACCTCTCGCCGACCACCGAGGTGCTGGTCGAAGAGAGCGTCCTGGGCTGGAAGGAGTACGAGATGGAGGTCGTCCGCGACAAGGCGGACAACTGCATCATCGTCTGCTCGATCGAGAACATCGACCCGATGGGCGTCCACACCGGCGACTCGATCACCGTCGCCCCGGCCCTGACCCTGACGGACAAGGAATATCAGTGGATGCGCGCGGCCTCGATCGCCGTGCTGCGCGAGATCGGCGTGGAGACCGGCGGCTCGAACGTGCAGTTCGCCGTCAATCCGAAGGACGGCCGCATGGTCGTCATCGAGATGAACCCGCGCGTGTCGCGCTCGTCCGCCCTGGCCTCGAAGGCCACCGGCTTCCCGATCGCCAAGGTCGCCGCGCGCCTGGCCGTCGGCTACACGCTGGACGAGCTGAAGAACGACATCACCGGCGGCGCGACCCCGGCCTCGTTCGAGCCCAGCATCGACTATGTCGTCACCAAGATCCCGCGCTTCGCCTTCGAGAAGTATCCGGGCTCGGAACCCCTGCTGACCACGGCCATGAAGTCGGTCGGCGAGGTCATGGCCATCGGCCGCACCTTCAAGGAAAGCGTCCAGAAGGCCCTGCGCGGCCTGGAGACGGGTCTGGCCGGCTTCGACGAGGTCGAGATCCACGGCGCCGATGATCCCGACACCGGCAAGGCCGCCGTCGTCCGCGCCCTCGGCACGCCGACCCCCGACCGCCTGCGCGTCATCGCCCAGGCCTTCCGCCACGGCCTGACCGTGGAAGAGGTCAACGCCGCCTGCTCGTATGAACCGTGGTTCCTGCGCCAGATCGCCGAGATCGTCCGCCAGGAAGGCTGGGTGAAGGCCGGCGGCCTGCCGACCGACGCCGCCGCCTTCCGCGCCCTGAAGGCGCAAGGCTTCTCGGACAAGCGCCTGGCCCAGCTGACCGGCAAGACCGAGAACGAGGTCCGCGCCCTGCGTCAGGAGCTGTCCGTCCGCCCGGTCTTCAAGCGCATCGACAGCTGCGCCGGCGAGTTCCTGGCCTCGACGCCGTACATGTACTCGACCTACGAGACCGGCGCGCTGGGCCAGATCCCCGAGTGCGAGAGCGATCCGTCCTCGGCCAAGAAGGCCGTGATTCTGGGCGGTGGTCCCAACCGGATCGGCCAGGGCATCGAGTTCGACTACTGCTGCTGCCACGCGGCCTTCGCGCTGGATCAGGTCGGCATCGAGTCGATCATGGTCAACTGCAACCCCGAGACCGTCTCGACCGACTACGACACCTCCGACCGCCTGTACTTCGAGCCGCTGACGGCCGAGGACGTGCTGGAGCTGCTGCACGTCGAGAAGTCCAAGGGCACGCTGGCCGGCGTGATCGTCCAGTTCGGCGGCCAGACCCCGCTGAAGCTAGCGCATGCGCTGGAAGAGGCCGGCATCCCGATCCTGGGCACCAGCCCGGACGCCATCGACCTGGCCGAGGACCGCGAGCGCTTCCAGCAGCTGCTGAACGGCCTGAAGATCGCCCAGCCGGAAAACGCCATCGCCCGCAGCTGGGACGAAGCGCGCGCCGAGGGCGAGAAGATCGGCTTCCCGTTCGTGATGCGTCCGTCCTACGTGCTGGGCGGCCGGGGCATGGAGATCATCCGTGACCACGAGGCCATGGAGCGCTACATCGCCGGCGCCGGCGAGATCTCGCTCGAGCACCCGATCCTGCTGGACCACTATCTGAGCCGCGCCACCGAGGTCGACGTCGACGCCCTGTGCGACGGCACGGACGTGTTCGTGGCCGGCGTGCTGGAGCACATCGAGGAAGCCGGCGTCCACTCGGGGGACTCGGCGTGTTCGATGCCGCCCTTCTCGCTGAAGCCGGAAACGGTCGAGGAGCTGAAGCGCCAGACGGTGCAGATGGCCCTGGCCCTCAACGTGCGCGGCCTGATGAACGTCCAGTTCGCGATCGAGGAGCCGCACTCCGACGCTCCGCGCATCTACGTCCTAGAAGTGAACCCGCGCGCCTCGCGCACCGTGCCGTTCGTCGCCAAGACCATCGGCCAGCCGGTCGCCGCCATCGCCGCGAAGATCATGGCCGGCGCGACCCTGGAGAGCTTTGGCCTGAAGGATGTCCCCTACGACCACATCGCGGTCAAGGAAGCGGTCTTCCCGTTCGCCCGCTTCGCCGGCGTCGACACGGTGCTGGGCCCGGAAATGCGCTCGACCGGCGAGGTCATGGGCCTCGACTGGAAGCGCGACGGCGAGACCAGCATGGGCCCGGCCTTCGCCCGCGCCTTCGCCAAGAGCCAGCTGGGCGGCGGCGTGAAGCTGCCGCGCTCGGGCACGGCCTTCGTCTCGGTCAAGGAGAGCGACAAGCCCTGGATCGTCGAGCCGGTGAAGCTGCTCTTGGCCGCCGGTTTCAAGGTGCTGTCGACGGAAGGCACGCAAGCCTATCTCGCCGAACAGGGCGTCCAGGTCGAGCACGTCAAGAAGGTGCTGGAAGGCCGTCCGCACATCGTCGACGTGATGAAGAACGGCGGCGTGCAGCTGGTCTTCAACACCACCGAAGGCAAGCAGGCTCTGGAAGACAGCTTCGAGATCCGCCGCACGGCCCTGATGATGAAGGTGCCGTACTACACGACCTCGGCGGGCGCCCTGGCCGCCGCCCAGGCCATCGCCGGCGCCCCGGCCGAGGCCTTGGACGTCCGCCCGCTGCAGAGCTACGCGTAACCAAGATGCTCCCCCGCGGCGCGGGGGAGCTGTCGCGGCGCGACTGAGGGGGCAAGCGCCGTAAAGGCCGAGCTGGCCCCCTCCGGCCCTCCGGGCCACCTCCCCCGCGGCGCGGGGGAGGATCTATTGTCTCCCTCACTCCACCCGCACCCCGTTCTTCACCTTGAAGCATCGCCGCTTGCCCAGCTCGGTGCCGCAGAAGCCGGGCTCCATCGCGCCCTCGTGCAGCATCACGTATTGGTCGCGGCGGCACTCGAACCAGGCCTTCTGGAAGGCGACGTGCTCGACGTCGCGGTGGAACACCGGCCGCTGACCCACCGTGTAAAAGCGAGCCATGGCCGTGAGGCCGCCGAAGCTGCCCCGGCCGTTGACCAGACCGCAGACCTGGCCGGCGCGGGTGGCCCAGACCGCGCCCAGCTCCAGCGGACCGCGCTGGTTCAGACGCGCCTCCAGGTTCGCCCGGACCTGCCGCCATTCGGCGCGGGCGATCGGCGCGTAGCGGGTCCGCTGGGCGGACGTGGGCTGTCGCTTGACGCCGTTGTCCCGCTCGAACCGGACGAGGTCAGCCACCGTGAACGCAAAGGCGCCGAGCGTGCCGACGACCGCGACGGCCGACAGGATCAGCGGCGTCCACGACCGCCTGACCCCGCGTGTTCCGAAATCCCTGATCGCCATCGCGTCGCCCTCCATGCGCGCAGCTTGGCGAGGGATTTGTAAATTACAACTATAAACTAATTACGAGTGTAGTTTTCTCGCGCCCCGCCGCAACCTGCGGGCGCGGGGCGGGGTGTTCACAGCCGCCCTGGATGCTATGCAGCCTCTCTGTCTCCAGAGGGAATCCATGCGTTCGCTGAAGTCCGTGTCCCGCGAGCAGGTGCTGTTCGCCGCCGTCGTGACGATCGTTCCGATCCTGCTTTGCGGCTTCATGTTCGGCTTTGACATTCCGGTGGCCTCGGCGAAATTTTGGAGCAATCCAAAGAGCGACATGATCGCCATGACAGGGGCCTATCAGGCCTATGTCCGGCAGCCCTGGACCTTCCCGATCACCATGGTCTCGGGCCTTCTGGCCAAGCCGGTGTCGATCGTCTTCACCGACAGCATCCCCTGGCTCTCCGTCCTGCTGAAGGCCTCGGGCCTGGGGCCCTACCTCAACCCGCTGGGCGTCTTCCTGATGCTGTCCTACCCGCTGCAGGCGTGGGGCATGGTCGCCCTGCTGCGGGCGCTAGGGGTGACCGACAGGCTCCCGTTGGCGATCGGCGGCCTGATGGCCCTGCTGTTTCCGGCCTGGATCGCCCGCCAGTTCGGCCACATCGCCCTGTGCGGCCACTGGCTGATCCTGTTCTCGCTGGCGCTGACCGTTTCGTCGGCGCGGCTGGGCCTCACCTGGAAGCGGGTGGGAGGCTTCTCGGCCCTGGCCGCGCTGGCCACGGGCGTCCATGCCTATCACCTCGTCCCGGTCGGGGCCTGTTTCGGCGCGGCGCTGCTGGCCGAGCTGCTGCAGCGCCGCGAGTGGGCGTGGACCCGCGTCCCGCTGGCCGCCGTCGCGGTGCTGGCGGCGGTCGGCGTTCCGGCCCTGATCCTGGGTTATGGCGAGGGTTCGGGCCCCACCGGCGGCGCCGACGCCCTGGGCGTCTATTCGATGAACGCCCTGGCCCCGATCTGGCCCCAGGCCTCGAACATCTTTGGTCAGCACTGGAACGGCGGCTGGTTCGCCGGAACGCTGGCGCCGACCGGCCAGTATTTCGAAGGCTTCCAGTTCCTGGGCGTGGGCGTCCTTCTTCTGCTTGTCGTGGCGCTGGGGCGCGTGGTCAAGCCCGCGGCTCCGCGAGCCGGGGCCGGCTTCTGGGCTCGCTGGACGCCGCTGACCCTGGCGATGCTGGCGCTGACGGCGTGGGCCATCGGCTGGGTCGTCTACGCCGGCTACTGGCACCTGTTCGACGTTCCCAAGCCCAAGGGCAAGGTCGCTGAGATCATCGGCGGCTTCCGCGCCCACGGACGCTTTTTCTGGGCGCCAGGATACCTGCTGACGGCGATCGCCATCAGCCAGGTTGCGCGCCTGCGTCGCCCGCTCGCCTTGGCCCTGCTAGGCGGCGCTCTGGTGGTCCAGGCCTATGACACCAGTCCGCTTCGCCAGGGCGTGCGCGCTGTTTTCGCCGCGCCGGACACCGTCGCCGTCCCGCCCGGCCTGTTGACGAGCCCCGCGGTGCGCAACCGGCCGTGGGTTTTCCGTCCGACCTACTTCTGCAGCCCCAATCCCGGCGATCTGCGGGTGATCAGCCAGATGGCGTTCGTCGCGATCCGCACGGGCGGAACGCTGAACACCTACGCCACGGCGCGGAGCAATGATCCCCTGCCGTGCGACTTCGTCGATCCGGAGGTGGCCAAGGACGCCGCGCCGGGCGACCGGCGGATGACCATCGTGCTGTCCGACGGCAAGCTGGAGGGCGGCTTCCTGCAGGCGGTCGCCCAGCGAACCGACTGCTATCGCTTCGCTCGCGGCGTCATGTGCGGCCGCGATCTCGCGGGGATCGAGGGGCTGACGCCCGTGGCGGCTGGAGAGCTGGGCGTCACGCGCGCGCCCATTTCGTCGATCCATCTGGACCAGCCGCCGAAATCGCCGGCCCTGGGTGCGGGCTGGTCCACGCTGGACCCCGGCGGCAAGGGCATCTGGACCAACGCTCGCAAGGCTCAGTTCCAGCTGGACATGCCCGCCGACCTGGGCGCGAGCGGGGCGATGATCGATGTCGTCGCCATCGGCTTCACCGATCAGCCGTCGCGCCCCCAACGCGTGACGCTCTATGCCGACGATCGGGCGCTGGGCTCGCACGAGGTCGAGGTGTCGACCTTCAACAGCTACCGTTTCACGGTTCCCGCCGAGGTCGCCAAGCCGGGTGAGACCGTAACCTTCACCTTTGATCTGCCCGACGCGCGGGTCAGCCAGAATGATCCCCGGATGCTGGGCATCGCGGTGCAGACGATCACGCTGTTGCGCTAGGCCTCCTCGCCCTGGTGGGCGAAGACCCAGAAGTGGCTCAACAGGAACAGGGCGGCGGTGTAGCTGACCGCCGCGGCGCCTTGGGCCGCCACGCTCCAGAGCGCGCCGTGCGGCAGCACCGCCTTGGCCAGGGTCAGGACGCCCTGGTTCAGGGCGAAGGCGCTGGCCACAGCGATCACATAGCGGACCGGCGCCGAGCGGGCGGGGCGGCGGGCGCGGAACACGAAGAGCTTGCTCAGGGCGAAGCTGACGCAGATCCCGATCGCATAGCCGATGGCGTTGGCCAGGTGCGCGGGCAGATGCAGGCCTACGTCCAGGGCCACGATGATCGAGAAGCCGACCAGGGTGTTGATCACGCCGGCCAGGCCATAGCGCAGGGCCGAGAGCAGGAAATCGCGCCGCGCCGGCGTCAGCAGCGCGCTCAAGCGGCCGCGTCCTCTTTTGGCTCGAAGCCGTAGCGGTCCATGACCACGTACAGCGGCCGGCCCTTCACCTCCTGATAGATGCGGGCCACGTATTCGCCCAGCGAGCCGATGGCCAGCATCTGCAGGCCGAAACTCATCAGGATCACCACCATCAGCGACGGATAGCCGGGCACGTCGCGGCCCCACAGCAGGGTGCGGACCACCAGCCCCGCCGCCGCCAGAACGGCCAGCACCCCCGCCGCGACGCCGACATAGCTCCACACCCGGATCGGCGCGGTGCTGAACGAAGTGATGCCGTCCAGGGCGAAGTTCCAGAGCTTCCAGTAGCGCCACGAGCTGGTCCCGGCCGCGCGCTCGGGCCGGGCGTAGGGGATCGCCTCCTGGCGGAAGCCGACCCAGGCGAACAGCCCCTTCATGAACCGATTGCGTTCGGGCAGCTGGCGCAGCACCTCGACCACCCGCTTGTCCATCAGCCGGAAGTCGCCGGCGTTGTAGGGCAGGTCGACGTCCGACAGCCGGTTGAAGGCGCGGTAGAAGCCCTGGGCCGTGAAGCGCTTCAGCGGGGTGTCGGCCTTGCGGTCGACACGGACGCCATAGGCGACGTCCGCGCCGTTCTCCCAGGCCTCGACGAAGCGGCTGATCAGCTCGGGCGGATCCTGCAGGTCGACGTCGATCGGCACGACCATGTCGCCGGTCGTGGCGTCCAGCCCCGCCGACATCGCCGTCTCCTTGCCGAAGTTGCGGGCCAGGTTGATGACCTTGATGCGCGGGTTGCGCTGATGGTGGGCCAGCAGCACCGCCAGGGTGTGGTCGCGGCTGCCGTCGTTGACGCAGACGATCTCGTAGCCGAGGCCTAGCTTGGAAAGCTCCTCCTCGATCCGCCCGAAGAACAGGTCCAGCACCGCCTGCTCGTTGAAGCACGGCGCGACGATCGACAGCCGCTTGCCCGCCCGCGAGCGGAGCGGGGCGACGGCGGCCGGGGCGTTGTCCTGGACGGGAGCGTGGGCTGAGACCATCCCGATGGTTTAGCGAGCTTGCGCGCGGAGAGCGAGAGGCAGGCGCGCGCTCAGAAGTCGTCGTCGTGCTCCGGCGGGATCGCGGCGTCGGGGACGGCGGGCGGGGGCGGAACCGTGGCGTTCGCGATCCCGGCGACGGACGACAGAGCGGTCAAGGCCGCGAACGGCATACCGCGCATGAATGCTTCTATACCTAAGGTTGTGATGAGCTCGTCAAGCCGGGTGATGGCGGTCAAGCGTCCGCCCGAGGGCGCAAACCTCTGGATAGACAACGCGTCTCAGAAAAATAACCCGGCGTCTCAGAGTCGCCTGGCGCCGGGGACGGGCGCTTGACTCCGCGCGACCCGGTTCCGACGAGGTCTCTCAAAAGTAGAGCGCCTCGACGAGCGGAGTCCCCATGAGCACGACCACGGTTTCACAGAGCGGGACGAGCGCGATCGATCAACTGCTCTCCGGGCAGAAGTGGGCCAGCGCCAATCTGACGATCGCGTTCCCGGCCGCCTCTTCGGACCTCGGCTACGCGGTGAGCGCCACGGATTTCGCGGGGCTATCGGCGAGCGAAAAGACGGCGTTCAAGGCCGTGCTGTCGCGATGGGCGGAGGTCAGCGGGCTGACCTTCAGCGAAGTGTCCGACCCGAAGACGGCGGACATCTCGATCTATTGGTATCGCGCGGCGAGCAACCCCACCGCCCAGATCGCCGAGCCTCTCGATAATTCGGAGCGGGCCGGCGACATCCAGCTGGGCGCTGGCGTGAGCGGCGGCGATCTCTCGTCTCCGGGGACCTTCGGCTATTTCGCGGCGCTTCAGGTGATCGGAGAGGCCCTGGGACTGAAGGCGCCCAGCGCCAGCGCCAGCGGCTTCCCGTCCTCGGACGCGGTGTATGTCTACGACTCGGTGATGAGCCAGTTCAGCCACGCGGGCGCGGGTCTCGGCACGGTCGCCTGGGGCAGCTATCCGCAGCAGCCGATGGCGAACGACATCGCCGCGATCCAGTATCTCTATGGCCAGAATGGCGGCTCGAGCGCCGATACGACCTATTTCTTCAATCCGTCTTCCGATGTCGTCCTCCGGCCGCTGGTCGACGTCAGCGGCAGTGACACCTTCGATTTTGGGTCCTATTCGACCAACCTGACTATCGACCTGCGTCCGGGCGGCTGGACGGACCTGGGTCGCCAGTACGCCGTGCTGGAAAACGGCAATCCGTCGGTCAAGCCGCCGGGCAATATCGTCATGCCCCTCAGCGGCACAGTGATCGAGAACGCCTATGGCGGGTCGGGCAATGACACCATCATCGGCAACGCGTCCGCCAACCAACTGCGCGGCGGCGGCGGCGACGACGTCTTGAAGCCCGGCGCGGGGAACGACTTCCTGATCGGCGGGGCTGGAAACGACACCTTCGACTTTTCCGACGGGGCCGGCGGCAGCAAGGACATCTATGATCTCCAACAAGGCGACGTGATCAAGCTGCGCGATGTCGTGGCGGGCGGGGTCATCGCTCAGAGCAATAGCGGCCTGACCACCGGCCAGGTCTCTCATTGGACCAACGGCATTGTCACCATGCTGTACGTCGGGCTGGACGCGACGCCCGGCGCGGACTTGAGCATCTACTTCGAAGACGCCTTCCTCCTCTCCGAGTTCGTGGTCAGCGGGCAGACGATCCGCTACATCCCCGACTCCGCCGGTCCGCAGGTGATGTCGGTGACATCGGCCGCCGGCTGGAACGCGGCTGGCGCTGTCCTCCACTTCAGCGTCACCTTCCATGAGGCGGTCACCGTCACAGGCGCGCCGCAGCTGGCGCTGACCATCGGTTCGACCACCCGCTACGCCAACTACGCCAGCGGATCGGGAAGCAGCTCGCTCGATTTCACCTATGTCGTCCAGAGCGACGATCTCGACACCGACGGGCTGTCGGTCAACGCGCTGAGCCTGAACGGCGGGACGCTGCAGGACGCCGGCGGCCACGACGCCAGCCTGACCCTCAACAACGTGGCCTCGATGGCGAGGGTGTGGGTTGATGGGGCGGGGCCGGTCGTCACCTCGGTCTCGACGCCGTATCCCACGACCTACAAGCCCGGCGACACGCTGGACTTCACGGTCAGTTTCAACGAGGCGGTCATCGTCACCGGGACGCCGAAGCTTTCCGTGGCGATCGGCTCGATGGTTCGGCAGGTCGACTATGTCAGCGGCTCGGGAAGCACGGCGCTCGTCTTCCGCTACACCGTCCAGAGCGGCGACAGCGCCAGTAGCGTCACCGTCGGCATGCTGTGGGAGGATAACGCCACGCTGAAGGACGTGGCCGGCAACGCCGCCGACTTGACGCTGAACTATGTCAGCCCGGGCGGCGGCGTGATGGTCGACGGCGTCGCGCCCGTCGTCAGTTCGGTCTCGGTCCCGACCAACGCCACCTACAAGGCCGGCGATGCGCTGACCTTCACGGTCAATTTCGATGAGGCGGTCAACGTCACCGGAACGCCGCAGCTGGCCCTGACCGTCGGCTCGACCACGCGCCAGGCCGACTATGTCAGCGGCTCGGGGACCTCGGCCCTGGTCTTCCGCTACACCCTCCAGAGCGGCGAGACGGACGCCGACGGGATCACCATCGGCGCCTTGGGCCTGAACAGTGGGACGGTGAAGGACGCGGCGGGCAATAACGCCAGCCTGACCCTGAACAGCGTCGGCGCGACCTCGTCGGTGCTGGTCGACGCCGTGAGACCCTTCGCCAACTCGGTCTATGTTCCCGACGCGGGATACTACAGGACCGGCGAGACGCTGACGTTCAGCCTCGACTTCTCGGAGCGGGTCACCGTCACGGGAACGCCTCAGCTGGCGCTGACGGTCGGCTCGACCACGCGCCAGGCGGATTATGTCTCCGGCTCGGGCGGGACCACGCTGACCTTCCGCTACACGATCCAGGCCGGCGACCACGCCCCCAGCGGCGTCGGCGCCAGCGGCCTGACGCTGAACGGCGGGACGCTGACGGACCAGGCCGGCAACGCCGCCTCGCTGACCGCCACCGGCGCGTCCAGCGCGCGGGTCGACATGGCGCCGCCCGTCGTCACCTCGGTCTCGGTCCCGGCGGCCGGCGCCTACAAGGTCGGGGATACGCTGGAGTTCGCCGTCGCGCTGGACGAGGCGGTCACCGTCACCGGGACGCCGCAGCTGGCCCTGACCGTGGGTTCGACCATCCGCCAGGCCGACTATGTCAGCAGCTCGGGAAGCTCGACCCTGGTGTTCCGCTACACCGTTCAGAGCGGCGACGCGGATGCGGACGGGATCACGGTCGGCGCCCTGGGGCTGAACGGCGGGACGCTGAAGGATCGGGCCGGCAACGACGCCAACCTTACGCTAAACAGCGTCGGCTCGACCGCCAACGTGCGGGTCGACACCGCGGGGCCGACCGTCAGCTCGACCTCGGGCCCGTCAGCGGCCACCTACAAGGTCGGCGACGCCCTGGACTTCACGGTCAATTTCAGCGAGGCGGTGACGGTCTCCGGAGCGCCCAAGCTGGCCCTGACCCTCGACACCGGCGGGACCTTGGACGCGACCTATGTCAGCGGATCGGGGACCAGCGTGCTGGTCTTCCGCTACACCGTCCAAGCCGGAAACGCCGACACGGACGGCGTGACCTTGGCCTCGTCGATCGTCCTGAACGGCGGGACGCTGAAGGACGCCGGCGGCAACGACGCCGCGCTGACCGGCGTCAGCGTCCCGGGCCTGGCCAACGTCAAGGTCGACGGCGTCGCGCCCGCGGTCCAGTCGATCGACCGCGTCGGGGCCGGCGTCAGCAAGGCGACCAGCCAATCGTTCACCGTGACCTTCGGCGAGGCGGTGACCGGCGTCGACGTCAGCGACTTCGTCGTGACCGCCACGGGGACCGCCGCCGGCGCGGTCACGGGCGTCAGCGGTTCGGGGACGACCTACACGGTCACCCTAGGTTCGGTCAGCGGCGACGGGACCGTGCGTCTGGATCTCAAGGGGGCGGGCACGGG
Organism: uncultured Caulobacter sp.; assembly: GCF_937900395.1. GTDB lineage: Bacteria > Pseudomonadota > Alphaproteobacteria > Caulobacterales > Caulobacteraceae > Caulobacter. The sequence goes on along the minus strand of NZ_CALCDX010000248.1, from coordinate 10,617 downwards.
CATCGCCGATCAGGCCGGCAACGCGATCTCGGGGGGCTTCGCCGCGGGCCAGAGCGTCACGATCGACAACACCGCGCCGGCCGCTCCGACCATCGCGGTCGTGGCCGGCGACGACACGATCAGCGGCGGCGAGGTTTCGGGCCTGACCCTCTCTGGCGCGATCGAGGCCGGCGCGACCGTGGCCCTGACGATCGGCGGCGTCGCCAAGACCGCCAGCGTCAGCGGAACCACCTGGACCTACGCGGTCACCCAGGCCGACATCGACGCCCTGGGCGCGGGCGCCAAGACCATCTCGGTCACCGCTTCGGACGCCCTCGGCAATGTCAGCGCGGCGGGTGCGCGGACCGTGACAATCGCCGCCGACGCCCTGACGCCCGAGCCCGAGCCCGAGCCCGAGCCCGAGCCGACGCCGGCCCCCACCCTGGTCGATCTTACCGCCCGGCCCGCCAGCGCCTTCGTGGCCCTGGCGTTGGGCGGCCTGACGATCACGCCCGGCTCGTCCAAGACCGCCAGCGCCACGATCACCCTCCCGGACGGCTCCGCGGCCCCGAGCACCGCGGCCAAGGTCCAGTCCGACATCGACGCCGCGCTCGCCGCCTTCAAGGCGGGGGCGATTTCTCAGGCCGTGTTCGAGCAGCGCCTGACCCTGGCCGTGGCCCCGACCACGGGCGTCGCTCACGACGCCTACAAGTTCTTCGCCGGGGTGACGCCGTCGCGCGCCGGCATGACCTGGCTGATCGACTCCGCCGACAATCCCAACGACCTGACCGACGGCTACTACGCCCGGTTCACGGTCGAGAACCGCTACATCAACTTCGCGGTCAACCTGGGCAAGGTCGGCGAAGGCCGCGCCGGCTTCGAGACCAAGTACGGCGGCCTGACCTTCGCCGACGCGGTGACCAAGGCCTATGGCGAGATCATCGGCGCCAGCGAAGCCCAAGGCGCCGGCGTCGATGTCGCCGCCGCCCTGCGCTACATCCAGAGCCAGGAGGCCTACTTCCGCGCCCTCGGCGGCGACGATCTGGGCGCCAAGGCGGCCATGGCCGGCTACGTCCTCAGCGTCGGGACCAGCTTCCACGTCGGCAAGTACTACGCCGCGCTCGAGGACTACGTCGTCGGCGCCATCACCGCCGGCGCCAGCGCGTCAGCGGCGGCGCCAGCTTGGGACCTGGTGTAGGGATGGAGGGGCGCGCGATGGCGGAAGCCTCGCGCGCCCTTGCTCTACATCGCCACCCGCAACGACGCCTTGAAGGCCCGCGGCGCGCCCGGATAGACCCAGACCGGGCTGTAGGAGCTGGCCGCGTAGCGCTCGTCGAACAGGTTGTCGACCTCGGCCCGCAGGGTCACGTTCGGGGTCAGGCCATAGTCGACCGCCGCCTTGGCCTTCCAGTAGGCGGGCAGCCGCAGGCCGCTGGCGTCGATCGCGCCGGCCCGGTCGCCGACATAGGCCGCGCCGGCGGTCACCGACCACTCCGTTCCGCGTCCCGTCGGGAAGCGCCCGATCAGATAGGCACCGCCCGAGTGTTTGGGCACGTCCAGCACCGCGTCGGTGGGGAAGGCCGTGTCGTCGGCGCGGGCGTGGGTGTAGGCGTAGTTGACGACCACCCGCCAGGCCTCGCCCAGGCTGGCCGACAGGTCGCCCTCGACGCCCTTGCTCTTCAGCCGACCGACGGGCGCCAGGTAGTTGGAGTCCACCGGGTCGTTGGCCAGGATGTTCCGCTTGGTGATGTCGAAGGCGGTGATCCCGAGGTCAACGCCCTTCCAGTGGCCCGAGACGCCCAGCTCACCGCCCTTGCCGCGCTCGGGCGCGAAGCCGGCGCCGGTGCGGCCCAGGCCCGAGTTCAGCACGAACGACTGGCCATAGCTGCCGTGCAGCGCCCAGGCGTCGGTCAGGCGGTAGCGGCCCGCGAGACGGTAGTCGAGCGGCTGGCCCGTCGCCTTGCCGGCGATCCCGGTGCGGCGGTTGCGGATCTTCTGGACATAGTCGTCATAGCGCAGGCCGCCGGTCAGGCTGAGCCGGTCGGTGACCTCCCACAGGTCCTCGACATAGAGCGTCGTGACGCTGCGGGTCTCGCGGTTGTCGGTGAACGGCAGCAGGGCCAGCGCCTGGCCGCCGTAGACGGGGTTATTGATGTTGATCCCGTAGTTGGCCGTGGCGGTGGGATTTCGCCGCATCAGGCCCTCGTGATAGTCGAGGCTGTAGGCCTTCAGGCCGATCGTCGGCCGGTGAACGCCCAGCGGGCTGTCGATCCTTCCGGACAGCTCCATCCGCGCCGAGATGTCGGTGACCGAGTAGTCGCGCTGCCGACGCTGGCGCCACAGGGTGTCGCCGACCAGCCGCGACTGGTCGCTGGAGAAGCCCTTCAGCGAGCCCTCGCGCCAGGCCAGGCCCCCGTTCAGCCGCCAGTCGCCGCTGAGCTGGGTCTCGCCGGTCAGCTGGTGGCGCAGGTTGCTGAAGCGGGTCACGCCGTCGCCGGGCTCGCCGAAGAAGCGCGAGGCGGGCAGGGCGGTCGCGTTCCCGTTCACCGCCGGCTGGCCCCGGTCGAACGGCGTGTCGAAGCGGGTCCATTCGCCGACATAGGTCAGGCGCGTCCGGTCGCTGGGGCGCCAGGTCAGCGACGGGGCGACCGTCGCGCGGTCCATCTTCACATAGTCGCGCCAGCCGTCCGAATGCTCGCGCGCCACGACCAGGCGGGCGGCGAGCGTCTGACCCAGAGGCCCGCCGATGTCGAGCTCGCCCCGACGCAGGCCGAACGAGCCGACCGTCGCGGCCGCCTCGAGCTTGCGGGTGAAGGTCGGGGTCTTGGAGACGATGTTGACGCGGCCCGCCGGGTCGATGTCGCCGAACAGGGCGCCGGCCGGACCCTTCAGCAGCTCGACGCGCTCGGCCACGGCCGGATCGCGGGGCGGGGCCAGGCCTCGGTTGGCCAGGAAGCCGTCGACATAGTACTCGGCCCCGCCGTCGGGCGTGCCCAGGAAGCCGCGGATGGCGAAGTTGTCCATCACCCCGCCGCGGTTGTTCTGCTGGCTGACGCCGCTGACCAGCTCCAGCACGTCGGCCAGGCGCGTGGCGCCGACGGCCTCGATCAGGTCGTGCTCGACCGAGCGGCTGGACGGCGACATGCGCTGGGTCACCGCACCCGCGCCCAGGGTCAGGTCGGCCGGATCGGCGCGGCGGCCCAGGATGACGATCTCGTCGACGGCGCTCTCGGGAGGCGGGGCGGCGGCGTCGGCGCCCGCGGTCGCGAGCAGGCAGGCGGCGGCGCAGCTGGAAAGCAGAGGCAACTCAAGGCTCCGTTGTAATGTTATAAAGTATCGGCTAAGCGAGCGGGGCCATGCTGTCAACGCCTCTCGCTTCCCCCATCGCCGCCACCCGCCGCATCGCCTCGATCGACGCCCTCAGAGGCTTCGTCATGCTGCTGATGCTGGTGGACCACACACGCGAGGCCTTCTTCATCCACGCCCAGGTCTCCGACCCGATGGACCTGTCGACGACGTCGCCGTCGCTGTTCTTCACGCGGCTATCGGCGCACCTGTGCGCGCCGGTGTTCGTGGCCCTGACCGGCGTGTCGGCCTGGCTATACGGCCAGAAGGCGGGCGGGGCCGGGGCGGCGGCCGGCTTCCTGTTCAAGCGGGGCCTGTTCCTGGTGGCGCTGGAAGTCACCCTGGTGAACTTCGGCTGGACGTTCTCGCTGACGCCTAAACTCGTCTATCTGCAGGTGATCTGGGCCATCGGCCTGTCGATGATCGCGCTGGCGGCCCTGGTCCGCCTACCGCGCCCCGCCCTGATCGCCGTCGGCCTCGTGATCTTGCTGGGCCACAACCTGCTGGACCCGATCACCATTCCCAAGGGCGCGCCGGGGCACGTGCTCTGGGCGATCCTGCACGACCGGGGTTTGATCGACCTGCCGTGGGGCGGCCAGGCGCGGACCTCATACCCGATCCTCCCATGGATCGGCGTCGCGGCGCTCGGCTATGCGATCGGGCCGTGGTTCAAGCTGGAGGCCGAGGCGCGTCGGCGGCGGCTGCGGGTCCTGGCGGCAGGGGCGCTGGCGCTGCTGGCGGTCCTGCGCGCGATCAACCTCTACGGCGACCCTACGCCCTGGAGCCCGGGCGCCACGCCGCTGCTGACGGTCATGAGCGTGCTGAACCTCACCAAGTACCCGCCCTCGGCCGATTTCCTGCTACTGACCCTGAGCGTCGGCGCGATCCTGCTGGCGGCCCTGGAGCGCGCGCCCGAGCGGCTGACCGCCGTGCTCGTCGCCTTCGGCGGCGCGCCGCTGTTCTTCTATCTCGTCCACATCTACAGCCTGAACCTGCTGAACCTCGGCGCGCTAGCCGTCCTCGGCCCCAACCACGGCGAGGCCTTCAGCGTCCCCAACGTGGCGTCGATCTGGCTATTGGCGGCGGTGGTGGCGGTTCCGTGCGGCTTGGCGAGCCACTGGTTCGGCGACCTGAAGCGCCGCAGCGGGCGGTGGTGGATGAAGTATCTGTAGCGCCCCTTACCACCGTCATTCCCGCCCTTGTGGCGGGAACCTCTCGGTCCGCCGCAGGTGCGATAGGGGCGGACTGCTTAGCAGTCCGCTTTCGCTTCACGTGTCAGTTGAACCAGGGGTTCCCGCCACAAGGGCGGGAATGACGATGGGTTTTGGAGGCTGGGTTTGTCCTTCACCCCTTGCGGAAGAACCCAAAGATCCGCTCCGCCAGGGCCTGGCTCACGCCCTCGACCTTGACCAGGTCCTCGACGCTCGCCCGGCTGACACCCTTCGCGGAGCCGAACGCGTGGAGCAGGGCCTTCTTGCGGCCCGGACCGACGCCTTCGATCTCGTCCAGCGGGTTCTTCTTCAGGTCCATGCTGCGGCGGGTGCGGTGGGCGCCGATGGCGAAGCGGTGGGCTTCGTCGCGCAGGCGCTGCAGGTAGTAGAGCACCGGCGACTTGGGCTCGAGCATGAAGGGCGGCTGGCCGGGCAGGAAGAAGCGCTCGAGGCCCGCGTCGCGGTCCGGACCCTTGGCGACGCCGACGACGGCGATGTCGTCGACGCCGAGGTCGGCCATGATCTCCAGCGCCGCGTCCAGCTGGCCCTTGCCGCCGTCCACGAGGACCAGGTCGGGGCGATTGTCGCTGTCGCCTTCCTCCTCCTCCTTGACCAGGCGAGCGAAGCGGCGGCGTAGCACCTCCTTCATCATGCCGTAGTCGTCGCCGGGGGTGAGCTCGGTCGAGCGGATGTTGAACTTGCGATACTGGCCCTTCATGAAGCCTTCCGGGCCGGCCACGATCATGCCGCCGACGGCGTTGGTGCCCTGGATGTGGCTGTTGTCGTAGACCTCGATCCGCTCGGGCGGGGCCTCCAGCTTGAAGGCCTCGCAGACGCCGGCCAGCAGCTTGGTCTGGGCCGAGCCCTCCGCCATCTTGCGGCCCAGGGCCTCCTTGGCGTTGGTCAGGGCGTGGGAAACGAGATCGGTCTTCTCGCCGCGCTTGGGGACGCTGATCTCGACCTTGCGGCCGCTCTTAAGCGCGAAGGCCTCGGACAGCAGGTCGGCCTCAGCCGGCTGGACATTGGTCAGGATCAGGCGCGGGATCGGCTTGTCGTCGTAGAACTGGCCCAGGAAGGCGGTGATGATCCGCTGCTCCTCGGTGACGCCCTCTTCCTCGGACTCGTCCGCCGCGCCGGTGATGCGGGGGAAGTAGGCGCGGTTGCCCCAGTTCTGCCCGGCGCGGAAGAAGAACACCTGCACGCAGGCTTGGCCGCCCTCGACGTGCAGGGCCACGACATCGGCCTCCTCGACGGTCTCGGGGTTGATCTGGGTCTCCTGGGCGACGCTGGAGAGGGCGCGGATCCGATCGCGCAGGCGCGCGGCGCGTTCGAACTCCAGGTCCTCGGCGGCCTCTTCCATCTGCTTGGCCATCGAGGCGATCACCGCGCGGGACTTGCCTCTCAAGAAAGCCTCGGCCTGGTCGACCAGCGCCTGGTAGTCGTCCTTGCCGATCAGGCCGGTGCAGGGGGCCGCGCAGCGCTTGATCTGGTGCAGCATGCAGGGTCGGTCGCGCGTCTCGTAGACGCTGTCGCTGCACGAGCGGAGCAGGAAGGCCTTCTGCAGGGTGTTCAGCGTGCGGTTCACCGCCCAGGCGCTGGCGAACGGGCCGAAATAGTCGCCCTTGATCGTGTGGGCCCCGCGATGTTTCCGGAGTTGCGGCGCGTCGTGGTCGCGGCGGATGACGATCTCGGGGAAGCTCTTGTCGTCGCGCAGCAGCACGTTGAAGCGCGGCTTCAGCGACTTGATCAGGTTGATCTCGAGCAGCAGGGCGTCGGCTTCGGTGCGGGTGGTGACGAACTCCATGGCCCGCGTCGCGTCGACCATGTGGGCGATGCGGTTGGTGTGGAAGCGCCCTTGCGCGTACTGGATCACCCGCTTCTTCAGGCTCTTGGCCTTGCCGACGTACAGGACCTCGTCGGCCTCGCCGATCATGCGGTAGACGCCGGGCGCGTCGGGCAGGCGCGTGACCTCGTCCTTGATCAGGGCGGCGCCGGTCAGGCGGGGGGAAGAGGGGGTGTCGGTCGTCGTGTCAGTCACGCCCCGACATATAGGCGAGTCCGCGCGTTCGGGCGATCTCCGGGCCTGACATCCGGTGTCAGCAGCGCTACCAGCGACGCTTTCGCGGCAAGCTGAGGCGCGATTTATTGTAGCGTTTTCAATATATTACATTTGATAAGACAAGGAGCGGCGCGCGCCGGCCTCCCGTTCTTGCCGTGACCCGGCGCGCTGGCCGACCAGAGAGCGATCCCGGGTTTCATCAAGACCGGGGAGGCCCCATGGCCAAGCAGGAAGAGACCCAATCGGCCTCGGCGACGACCGCCGCCGCAGCCGCCGACAACGGCAAGAAAACCGAGGACAAGAAGACCGCCGACATCGCCGGAACCCAGGCGAGCGGGTCATCGTCGGGCGGCTCCCAATCCGGCGCTTCAAACGCGAGCAAGGCTGGCGAGAGCCAACAGAGCGGCGGGCAGAGCGCTCAAGCCTCGACCGGCCAGAATGCGACAGGCCAGAACGCCACCGACGGGATCGAGCTGCTGAAGGCCGATCACCGCAAGGTCGACGCCCTGTTCAAGGAATACGAGTCCGCCTCGTCGGATCGCAAGAGCGCGTTGATCGAGGAGATCTGCGGCGAGCTGATCCTGCACACGCGGCTGGAGGAGGAGATCTTCTATCCCGCCTGCCGCGAGGCCGCCTCCGACGAGGAGCCGCTGAACGAGGCCCAGGTCGAGCACGACGGCGCCAAGGTGCTGATCGCCGACCTCTTGGACAGCGACGACAGCGATCCCTATCGCGACGCCAAGCTGAAGGTGCTGGCCGAACAGGTCCGGCATCACGTGGCCGAGGAGGAGAAGGCCGGTTCGGGCATCTTCGCCAAGGCCAAGGCGGCGGGCGTCGACACCCAGGCGTTGGGGCGCGAGCTGCGCCGGCGCAAGGACGAGCTGACCCAGCGCCAAGGGGCCCCGTGGCCCACCGCCCTGGTGTCGCTTGACCTTTCCGAACTCTCCGAAGGCCAACCACAGGAGGAATACATGGCCAGACAGCAAGGCGGTCGAGACCGCGACGAACAAGGCCGCTTCACCAGCGACGACCGGGGACGGTCGCGCGGCGGCCAGGACGATGATCGGGGCGGCTACCGCTCGCGCGGCGGACGCGACGACAATGATGGTCGCGGCTGGTACGGCGATTCCCAGGGCCACTCCGAAGCCTCGCGCCGGGGCTGGGAATCGCGTGGCGGCGGCGAGTCCCGCAGCTTCCGCGACGACGATGACGATCGCGGCTACCGCTCGCGCGGCGGCAATGATCGAGAGCGCGACGACAACGGTCGCTTCATGAGCGAGGACGACGATCGCGGCGGACGCGGTGGTCGGAGCGGCAGTGGCGGCGGTGGCCGCGGCCAGGGCGGCTGGTTCGGCGACAGCGAGGGCCATTCTCGCGCCGCCCGTCGCGGCTGGGACGAGGACGACCGCGGCGGCGGCTACCGCTCGCGCGGCAATGACCGCGACGAATACGGCCGCTTCACCAGCGACGACGATCGCGGCGGCTACCGCTCGCGCGGCGGTCGCGACGACGATGACCGCGGCGGTCGCGGACAAGGCGGCTGGTTCGGCGACAGCCGGGGCCATTCCGAAGCCGCTCGCAGGGGGTGGGAAGACCGCGACGGCGGCTACCGCTCGCGCGGCGGCCGTGACGACGATGACCGTGGCGACCGCGGGCAGGGCGGCTGGTTCGGCGACAGCCGGGGCCATTCCGATGCGGCCCGCAAGGGCTGGGAAGACCGCGACAGCGGCTATCGCTCGCGCGGCGGGCGTGACGACGATGACGATCGCGGCGGTCGCGGCCGGAGCAGCGGCGGCGGTGGTGGTCGCGGCCGAGGCCAGGGCGGCTGGTTCGGCGACAGCGAAGGCCATGCCGAGGCGGCCCGACGGGGGTGGGAAGACCGGCGCTAGATTACACTTCTAGCGATGTCGTAGCGTCGCGCTCGTGGCTCCAGCCGCGGGCGCGTCGTCGCGCAACGGGGGCGACGGCCAGTTCGTCTTCGCCATGCGTATGGCCCGCCCGAGCCGGAACCGCGTCAATCGCGCTGGCAAAGGGTAACCACCGGGCGATGAACCTTCGATCGCGTCAGGCGCTGGGCGTTACAGAGTAGGTCTCGTCGCCGTCGATAGCGATGTCAATGTGCTTGGCCTTGAGGTCCAGCAGCATCGCCACAACGCCTGGCACCTCGTCTTTGGGCACATTTGTATAGCCGTTCAGGCCACCGGGGACTGGGTCGGTCATTGGGTCACCTTGTCGAAGTTGGGATCTTTGCTTTTGGCGCAGCCGACCAGCGCCGTCCGCTGGTCGCCGCTGAGCTTATTCTCACCGTCCATCACGGCGCCGTAGAGGTCGTTCAATGTCGGGGCTGGGCCGATGACCCCCTTGGCGCACTCAAGCAGAATGTCGCGGTGCTTGGGGTCGATGTGCAGCTTGTCCGGCAGCAGATAGTTGAAAAGGGCCTTGTGCGAGGCGTCGGTGGCGTAGCGCACCATCTTGACGCTCGCGATCTGCTTTTGGGCGACGTCGTTCTTGACGCCGGCGTCGTTGGCGACCTGGGCCAGGGCGCCGTTCAAGGTGCCGGCGGCATAGTAGGCCTTCAGGTCCGACAGCGCCGCGTCCAGGGAATAGTCGGCGTCCGCGCGCGTCTTGCCCTCGACGATGCGGGCCATGACCACGGTGCGGGAAGCGTCCATCTGGGTGACCAGCACCGGCAGGGTCTTGCTGAGGAAGAGCTCCCTGTCGACGCTGCCGCGCAGCCCCAGGACCACGCTGGCATAGGTGGTCAGGTGCGTCTTGGTTCGCGCGCTCTTGGCCAGGGTCGCCGCCGCCGCGAGGCCGGAGGTCGCGATGTCGGAGCCGACGGCGAAGGTCTTCTGGTCGGTGGAAAGGCCCTGGGCGAATACGCCATAGCTGGTGTCGATCGCCGCCACGCAGCTGTCGATGAAGGCGTTTCGCGCGGCGGCGCGCTTGGGGTCGGCGGTTTCCTTGTCGTAGTTGGCGCGCGTCGGCGCGGCGCCCTTGGCGGTCACCGGACAGGCCGAAACCGCGGCCGCGTCGATCGTCGTGTCAGGCGAACCCTTGAAGCCACCGGCGCAACCGCCCAGGCCGGCGGCCATCAGCAAGGCCATGGCTCGCATCGTGGTGATACGCATTCTTCGCCCCCTTTGGAAGAACACCGATATTCCACTGTTGCACTAACTTTTAAAAGAAACAACCATCAAGTGTTTTTGACACCCTGGGTCATGTGGCCTACGCCGCCTCCATGACCACGCGCAGCCTCTTCGCCACCCCGATCTATCAAGCCAGTCTCGCCGGCGAGAAGGGCTTCGAGGCCTTCATCGACGACCTGCACGACGCCTGCGTCGCCATCGCCGAGGAGGACGAGGCCGGCCAGGCCTGGGCCTATAACAAGGGCTATCTGGGCTACACCTCCTACGCGTCGCTGAACGACCTGCCGCAGCGCGACAGCCTGTTCGCGGACCTGAAGAAGAAGCTCGACAAGCACGCGGCGGCCTTCGCCAAGGAGCTCTGCTTCGACCTGGGCGCCGGCAAGCTGGTCATGGACAGCTTCTGGATCAACATCCTGGAGCCGGGCGGCCAGCACACCGGCCACATCCACCCGCACAGCGTCATCTCCGGCACGATCTATGTGACCATCCCGCCGGGCGCCTCGGCCCTGAAGTTCGAGGATCCGCGCCTGCCGATGATGATGGCCGCGCCCAACCGCCTGGCCGACGCGCCCGAGAGCCTGCAGCCTTTCGTCTACGTCCAGCCGGCGCCGGGGACGATCCTGATGTGGGAAAGCTGGCTGCGCCACGAGGTGACGCCGAACCAGGCCGACGAGCAGCGGATCAGTGTCAGCTTCAACTACGCCTGGCGGTAGGCGGCTTCGGTTTCTCCAGCGCTCCTCCCTCCGATCTTCCCGGCGAATGCCGGGATCCAGATCGAACGCACGAGTGACGATCCGGCTGGCGACGGGTGCTGGCGCGTCATCCCCAGCCGCTCCGGATGAATCTGGGCCCCGGCATTCGCCGGGGAGGTCGG
>NZ_CALCDX010000247.1 GCF_937900395.1 uncultured Caulobacter sp. | reverse complement strand
GGCAGAGAATGCTCTCCGGACGTCGGCTCGACCTGCTCGATCCGTCGCCGATGGACATCGAAATCGAGGATATCGCCCACGGCTTGGCGCGCGTGGCGCGCTGGAACGGGCAGACGATCGGCGACCACGGCTTCTCGGTCGCCCAGCACAGCCTCGTGGTCGAGGAGATCGCCGCCCATATCAAGCCCGACCTCGAACCCCGCTGGCGGCTGGCCGCCTTGCTGCACGACGCCAGCGAATACGTGATCGGCGACATGATCAGCCCGTTCAAGGCGGCGCTGGGCGTCAGCTACAAGGATTTCGAGGCCCGGCTCGAGGACGCGATCCACATCCGCTTCGGCCTGCCGGCCAAGACGCCGGCGCCGATCAAGAAGCTGATCAAGCAGGCCGACCGCGCCTGCGCCTTCTTCGAGGCCACCCAGCTGGCGGGCTTCAATCACGAGGAGTCGCTGTCGATCTTCGGCGCGCCTCCCGTCGGGTACGACCTCCACATCACGCCCCTGCCCCCGTTCGAGGCCCAGGCCCGCTACGTCCAGCGCTTCCATGTGCTGTCGCGCGCCGCGGGCTATGAATCCGCGCCCGGCGCGGCGTTCGAGACGGAGTGATGAGCGCGCGATGAGCATCTCGGTCGTCATCGGCCTGTCGGCGGTGGTCGTCGCGATCCGCGACGGCGAGGCCGTCGTCCTGACCGTGCGGCCGCACGACGCCGTCACCGACGTCGCCTCACCGCTGTCCGGCCTGCCCTTCGGCCCGTTCGACCCCGAGGCGCATCGCACCTTCGAGCTGGGCCTGCGCGCCTTCGTGACGGCCCAGACCCGATTCCAGCTGGGCTATGTCGAGCAGCTCTACACCTTTGGCGACAAGGGCCGAGACGCCCCGCGCGCCGAGGTCGGGGCCGGCGCCGCTCGCGTCGTCTCGGTCGGCTATCTCGGCCTGACGCCCAAGGCGGTCGACACCGACGCTCCCGACACCGCCTGGGCCCCGTGGAGCCGGTTCTTCCCTTGGGAGGACTGGCGCGCCGGCCGCCCCGCACTACTCGACGAGGCCATCGCCCCGGCCTTGCGCCGCTGGGCCGGCGACGACGCCGGCAAGTGGTCGCGCGCGCGGCTGGCCTTCGCCCTGGACGGCGCGCCGTGGAACGAGGAGCGGGTGCTTGAACGCTACGAGCTGCTGTACGAGGCCGGCTTGGCGCCCGAGGCCGCCCGCGACCGCGCCCGCGCCGACGGCCACGATCCGGCCGAACCCGAGGCCCTGTCGGCGGCGCTGGGCGAGCCGATGATCTCGGACCACCGGCGCATCCTGGCCACGGGCCTCTCGCGCCTGCGCGGCAAGATCAAGTACCGGCCGGTGGTGTTCGAGCTGACCCCCGAGGAGTTCACCCTTTCGACCCTGCAGCGCACGGTCGAGGCTATCGCCGGGGTGCCCCTGCACAAGCAGAACTTCCGCCGGGTGGTCGAGCGCGAGGAACTGGTCGAGGGCCTGGGCCGGCTCGACGCCGAGACCGGCGGCCGGCCCGCCGAGCTGTTCAGGTTCCGCCGCGAGATGCTGGCGACGCGCCAGGCGACGGGGCTTTCGCTGCCTCTGCTGCGCGATTAGCCGCCTCTTCCCGCGCCCGCCACTTGGCCTTCAGCGTGTGCGAGGTCTCACGCGAGCCGTCGGGGCTCCAGCCGGGCGGCCCGAAGACGTAGCCGAGAACCTCGCGCGGAGACTTGGACCCGGCGACGTCGCGACCGATCCCCACCCACTCGTGGAAGACGTTGTGCAGCAGGTTGAAGTTGCCGAGGTTCTTCACTGTGCCATAGCGGCAGGGCTCTTCGTCGGTCTCCGGGATGAAGGTGCCGAACAGTCGGTCCCAGATGATCAGGATGCCGGCGTAGTTGGCGTCCAGATAGCGAGCGTTGCGGGCGTGGTGCACCCGGTGATGCGACGGCGTGTTGAACACCGCCTCGAACCAGCGCGGCATGCGCTTGATCGCCTCGGTATGGATCCAGAACTGGTAGACGAGGCTGACGCCCTTCTGGATCGCCACCATCGCCGGCGGAAAGCCGACGAACGACAGCGGCAGCCAGAGCAGCCAGGTTCCCGCGACGCCGCCGGTCCAGGTCTGCCGCAGAGCGGTCGACAGGTTGTAGTGGGTCGAGGTGTGGTGATTGACGTGGCTGGCCCACCAGAACCGGCGCTCATGGGCGATGCGGTGGAACCAGTAGTAGGTCAGGTCCTCCAGCAGAAAGACCGCGACCCAGGCCCAGACCGCCGTCATGGGGATGGTGAAGATCCGGTGGTTCCAGACCCAGACCGTCGCGGCGAAGACCACCCCGCCGAACAGGATCCCCGCCACTGTGCTGCCCAGGCCCATGCTCAGGGACACGGCCGTGTCGCGCGTCTCGTAGTTCGCCTTGGCCTTGCCGAAGCGGCCAAGCAGGATTTCCAGCACGATCGCTAGGACGAAAAACGGGATCGCCAGCTGAACGGGGTCAAAACTGGGCGTCAGCATCAGGCGAGCTCCTCGGGCGGCCAGCGGTCGTCGGCGACCGCGAAGACGGGACGGCCATCGCCCATCCGCATGGCAAGACGTCCATGGCTTGGACGGAGATCGGAAACATCCCGCCACGGCGCCTCGCGCGCGACATAGCCGTCGCCACGCCGCCAGATCACCAGGGCTTGGTCGTTTTCGCGCGCGATGAGGCCCGCCCCGTCGGCGGCGATCCACAGGGCGGTCGGCTTGTGATCGGGGAATTCGACGGCCAGCAGAGACCGGGCCGCCTCGACGTCGAGCGGCGGCGTGGGCCGCGCCGCGCCTAGCCAGGCCGCCACGGCCACCAGCAGGGCGACGGCGACGACGGATCCGCCCAACTGAATCAACAGCGCCTTGTCCAAGACCGACGCGCCTCCCCTTTATCTTATTGCTGTTCAGATTGAAGGGCGTCGCTCCCGGTCGTCAAGCACAGAGACCCTCGAAACAAAGAAAACGGCGCGCCCCGCAGGACGCGCCGCTCTCTTGCGACCTCGAAATGAGGCGCTCTTGGATCAGCGGTTAGAAGTGGCGGACGTAGCCGACCGACACCGTGTTCGAGCTCAGATCGCTCTTGGTGTATTCCGACTTGGTCCAGTCGGCGCGGATGCCGTTCTTGCCATCCATCTTGTATTCGGCGCCGACGCCGTAGTTCCAACTCTCGCGGCTGCCGTCGAAGTCCGTGGCGGCCGGATTCTTGGTGTCGAACTTGGTCGTGCCGTAACCGACACGGGCCAGGAGGTCGAGATTGGGGGTCACAGGCAAGTAGCCGACCGCGTACGCGGCCGCCTGGTGTTCCATCTTCACCTTGGCGGCGCCAGGCGCGTAGACGGTGTCGCCATCAACGCCGCCTGCGATTTCGCCCTCAACGCCAAAATTAGGCGTAAACTTGGCGCCGATCCGTCCTTGAATAGCGCCGGTGTCGGCCCCACGCGTCCGAGTTTGGCCATAGTTGACAGAACCATATACGTCCGTCGAATTCTGAGCTTGAGCAAACATGGGGGCCGCGAGAACCGAACCAGCGACCAGGGTAGTGGCGATGAGAGTCTTCATTTTTATACTCCTATGCTACGCGTACTCTTTGCTCCCTCAGCCAGCCTAGGGCTAAGCGGATAACGCGGCGAGCATGCGGCGGTTCACGGTCCCGTTTGGGGCGATTGCGTGTCCGGTTGGAAAAGGCGCTGGATGACGCGGCCGGCTTCCGTGCTATCTACGGCGTCAAACAAGCGTCAGAACGCGAGCCCGCCCGAAGACAGGACGAGGCCCGCGCGTATCATCGGGACCGTCGTCTTGCCGCAAGCCGTCATCGCCGCCACGGGGCTGTTCACCCCGCCCCACAGCATCTCCAACGCCGAGCTGGTCGAAGCCTTCAACACCTATGTCGAGCGCTTCAACGCGGCCAACGCCGACGCCATCGCGGCGGGTGAAGTGGTCGCTCTCGCCCCCTCCTCGCCCGAATTCATCGAGAAGGCTTCGGGCATCAAGTCGCGCTTCGTGATGAACAAGGCCGGGATCATCGATCCCGAGATCATGCGCCCGATCATCCCCGAGCGTCCGAACGACCAGATCTCGATCCTAGCCGAGATGGCGGTCGAGGCCGCCAAGCAAGCGATCGCGCGTTGGGGCAAGCCGGTCAGCGAGATCGGCGCGGTGATCTGCGCCGCCTCGAACATGCAGCGCCCCTACCCGGCCATGGCGATCGAGATCCAGCAGGCCCTGGGCATCGAGGGCTTCGCCTTCGACATGAACGTCGCCTGTTCGTCGGCGACCTTCGGCATCAAGACCGCCGCCGACTTCGTCACCACGGGCAGCGCCAAGGCGGTGCTTATGGTCAATCCCGAGATCTGCTCGGGCCACCTGAACTTCAAGGATCGCGACAGCCACTTCATCTTCGGCGACGTGGCGACCGCCGTGATCGTCGAGGACGCCGACCAGGCCAAGGACGGCTGGGAGATTCTGGGCACGCGCCTGAAGACCCAGTTCTCGAACAACATCCGCAACAACTTCGGCTTCCTGAACAACGCCGCGCCGGAAGGCATCGGCGCCAAGGACAAGCTGTTCGTGCAGGAAGGCCGCAAGGTGTTCCGCGAGGTGGTGCCGATGGTCAGCGAAATGATCATCGAACACGCCAAGGACCTGGGCCTGGATCCGTCGACGCTGAAGCGCCTCTGGCTGCACCAGGCCAATATCAACATGAACGAGATGATCGGCCGCAAGGTGCTGGGCCGCGATCCCGCGCCGGGCGAGAACGTCATCATCCTCGACGAATACGCCAACACCAGCTCGGCCGGCTCGATCATCGCCTTCCACACGGCCAATGACGATTTCAAGCCGGGCGAAACGGGGCTGATCTGCAGCTTCGGCGCCGGTTACTCCGCCGGCACGGTGTTTTTGCGCAAGCGTTAGACGTCCGACGTCTCGCGAGGGGCGCGGCGCGCGTTCGGACTGGCGAACCGCGCGCGCCCGTATAGAACTGCACCAGAGTATTTCGCCCAAGGGTCTGTTCGATGCGATTCCCCGCCCGCCGCGCCGTCGTTTCCGGTCTCGGCCTCGCCCTGCTCGCCGCCTGCGCCAAGAAGCCGGAGGCTGGCGCCAGCAGCTGGGATCGGATCAAGGCGTCAGGAACCCTGCGTGTGGGCCTGGAAGGCACCTATCCGCCGTTCAACTTCCAGGGGGCGGACGGACAACTGACCGGCTTCGAGGTGGACTTCGCCAAGGCGCTGGCCGCGCAGCTGGGCCTGAAGCCGGAATTCCGCCCCGCGCCGTTCGCCGGCCTGCTGGGCGCCCTGGAGTCCGGCCGCGTGGATGTCGTGATCAACCAGATCACCATCACGCCGGACCGCAAGGTCAAGTACGACTTCTCCGAGCCCTACACGATCTCGGGCATCCAGATCATCACGCTGAAGGACAGGCCCGGCCCCACCAAGCCGGACGAGCTGGCCGGCAAGAAGGTCGGCGTGGGCCTGGGCACCAACTACGAACAATGGCTGCGCGCCAACGTGCCGACCGCCGACGTGCGCACCTATGACGACGACCCGACCAAGTACCAGGACCTGAAGGCCGGCCGCATCGACGCCGTGCTGAACGACCGCCTGGTCGCCGCCGACTTCATCAAGACCTCGCCCGAGTTCGTCGCCTCCGGACCGCCCTTCGCGGCGCAGGGCGCGGGCGTCGCCATGAAGAAGGACGCCGCGCTGAAGGTCATCATCGACCAGGCGATCAACGCGCTTCGGTCCAGCGGCAAGCTCTCGGCCCTGTCGCAACAGTGGTTCGGCATGGACGTCACCCAATAGGCATGGAGACCGGTCTCGATCTCCTGCGCCAGTCGGCGCCGCTGCTGCTCAAGGGCGCCGGCTACACGGTCGTGCTGAGCGTGATCGGCATGGGCGTGGGCGTCGTGCTGGGCTTTGGCCTGGCGTTGATGCGCCTGTCGCGCTCGCCGCTGCTGCGCTGGCCGGCCAGCGTCTATGTCTCGGCCTTCCGGGGCACGCCGCTGCTGGTGCAGCTGTTCCTGATCTATTACGGCCTGCCGCAGTTCGGGATCGAAATGCCGGCCCTGGCCGCCGCCGGCATCGGCTTCTCGCTGAACGTCGCGGCCTATGCCTGCGAGATCCTGCGCAGCGCGATCGCGGCCGTCGACAAGGGCCAGTGGGAGGCCGCGACGGTCCTGGGCATGAGCCGGGGCCAGACCCTGCGCCGGGTGATCCTGCCCCAGGCCGCCCGCACCGCGGTCGCGCCGCTGTCCAACAGCTTCATCAGCCTGGTCAAGGACACCTCGCTGGCCGCGACGATCCAGGTGCCGGAGCTGTTCCGCCAGACCCAGCTGATCACCGCGCGGACCTACGAGATCTTCACGATGTATCTGGCCGCGGCGGCCATCTACTGGATCGTCTCGACGGTCTTGGCCGCAGGCCAACACCGCCTCGAGCGCCGCGCTGCGGAGGGCCGCCGATGAGCGCGATCGACGCCAAGGACCTCCGGAAGAGCTTCGGCGACACGCCCGTGCTGGCGGGCGTCGACCTGACCGTTTCGCCGGGCGAGGTCGTGGCGATCATCGGTCCCAGCGGCTCGGGCAAGAGCACCCTGCTCCGCTGTCTGGCCGGCCTCGAGCCGCTGAACGGCGGCGACCTGACGATCGCGGGTGTGACCGCTGGCGGCAAGGCGCCGCTGGCCAAGACCCTGAATGGCCGCGTCGGTTTCGTCTTCCAGGGCTTCAACCTCTTCCCGCACCGGACGGCGGTGGAGAACGTGATCGAGGGTCCCGTGGTGGTCCGCAAGTCACCGCCGGCCGAGGCCCGCGCCAAGGGCTTGGCGCTGCTGGAGAAGGTTGGGCTCGGCGACCGCGTGAACGCCTACCCGGCCGCGCTGTCGGGCGGTCAGCAGCAGCGCTGCGCCATCGCCCGCGCCCTGGCCATGGATCCCGAGGTCATCCTGTTCGACGAGCCGACCTCGGCCCTGGACCCTGAGTTGGTCGGCGAAGTGCTGGCGGTGATCCGCGATCTGGCGGCCGAACGGCGGACGATGGTCATCGTCACGCACCAGATGGATTTCGCGCGCGATGTCGCGGACCGCACGATTTTCATGGACGGCGGCGTCATCGTGGAGCAAGGACCTTCACGCTCGCTTCTCGCCTCGCCGCGCGAGGAGCGGACGAGGCGTTTCCTGGCAAGATCGGGCGTGCTGCAGTAGTTCCTGGGTAGCCTTAATTTGGCCCACGGGACCCTTCACGACCTGTGCGTCTACGCCGAGTGTTTCCAGGGCGAGGACAGCGTGAAGCCTTACATCGAACTCAAGGGCGCCTCGGGCGCCGTCTACCGCTACAAGCTCGCCGAAAACGGCGACCCGGCGACGACGATCGCCGGCAACTACGTCTATCTGGACTCCAAGGGAACCGTGGTCTTCGCGGGTGAGGCGAACAACCTCGTCGACGCCAAGAACCGCTGGTCCGAAGCCTACGCCCGTCATGGCGCCACCTGGCTCTACACCCGCCTCAACGTCTCGGGCGCGTCGCGCGCGGACGAATATTCCGACATCGTCATCGCCCTGCAGCCGGTGATGAACAAGGCCCCCTGAGGCGAAGGCTGCGGACGGGCGCGGACGCGGCTAAGGTCGCGGCAGATGCGCCCGGAGATTCTCTTTCCCCTGTTCACCTCGGTGTCCACGCTCAAGGGCGTGGGCCCGCGCGTCGCGCCGCTGGTCGAGAAGCTGGCCGGGCCGATCGTGCGCGACGTGCTGTTCACCGCGCCCACCGGCCTGATTCGCCGCGGCGTCACCACGGTGGACCAGGCGGTCGAGGGGCAGGTCCAGACCTTCGTCGTCACCATCGACGCCCACCAGCCGCCGCATCGCCTGGGCCAGCCCTGGAAGGTTCGCGCCTGGGATGGCACAGGCTTCCTCACGCTCATCTGGTTCAAGGGCCACGGTCCGCATCTTGAGCGGCAGCACCCCAAGGGCGCGCGGCGCGCGGTGAGCGGCAAGGTCGAGCGCCCGGAAGGCTTCGCCTCGGAACTCCAGATCGCCCACCCCGACTACATCGTCGCCGAGGAACGCGCCGGCGACATACCCGAGGTCGAGACCGTCTATCCGGCCACCTCCGGCCTGCCCTCCCGCACCTTCCGCAAGTTCGCGCTGGAGGCCTTGGAACGGGCTCCTGACCTCGCCGAATGGCAAGACGCGGCCTGGCGGGAGCGCGAGCGCCTGCCGGCCTGGCGCGACGCGTTGGCGGCGCTGCACGCGCCCGCCAGCGAAGCCGATCTGTCCCCGTTGGCCCGCCCGCGTCGACGCCTAGCCTATGACGAACTGCTGGCTCACCAGCTGGCCTTGGCCCAGCGCAAGGCCGCGCGCCGCGCGCATCCCGGCCCGCGCATCCCGGCCGGGCCATTGTCCGAGGCGGCCGAGAAGGCCCTGCCCTTCAGGCTGACCGGCGCCCAGATCCGGGCCCTGTCCGAGATCCGCGGCGACCTGGCCTCCGGCGAGCGGATGAGCCGGCTGCTGCAGGGCGACGTCGGCTCGGGCAAGACGGTGGTCGCCATGCTGGCCATGGCCGACGCGGCCAGCGCCGGCCTGCAGTCGGCGCTGATGGCCCCGACGGAAATCCTGGCCCGCCAGCACTTCGAGACCATCGCCGGTCCGCTGGAGGCGCTGGGCCTGTCGGTGATCCTGTTGACCGGTCGCGACAAGGGCGCGGCCCGCGCGGCCAAGCTCGCCGGTCTCGCGGATGGAACCCACCACATCGCGGTCGGCACCCACGCCCTCTTCCAGGACGACGTCGTCTTCAAGGCCCTGGCCCTGACCATCATCGACGAGCAGCACCGCTTCGGCGTCAACGAGCGCAGGCGCCTGCAGGACAAGGGCCCGCCCGGCGTCGACTGGGGCGTCCACCTGCTCGCCATGTCGGCGACGCCGATCCCGCGCACCTTGGAGCTGACCGTCTTCGGCGACCTCGACGTCTCGCGGATCGACGAGAAGCCCCCCGGCCGCACGCCCGTCGCCACCCGCGCCGCGCCGACGCCGCGCGTGCCCGAGATCGTCGAGCGCCTGCGGGCGGCGATCGCCAGCGGCGCCCAGGCCTTCTGGATCTGTCCGCTGGTCTCGGAGTCGGAGAAGGTCGACCTACGCGCCGCCGAGGATCGCGCCGCCGACCTGGCCCGTCACCTGCCGGGCGTCGGCCTGGTGCACGGCCAGATGCCGCCCGCCGAGAAGGACGCGGTCATGCAGCGCTTCGTCAACGGCGAGGTCAGCGTGCTGGTCGCGACCACCGTGGTCGAGGTCGGGGTCAATGTGCCCAACGCCAGCATCATGGTCATTGAGCACGCCGACCGCTTTGGCCTCGCCCAACTCCACCAGCTGCGCGGCCGTGTCGGCCGGGGGACGCGGGAGAGCTCCTGCGTGCTGCTCTACGATCCGCCGCTGTCGGAAGTGGCCCAGAAGCGCCTCGACATCCTGCGCCGCAGCGACGACGGCTTCGAGATCGCCGAGAAGGACCTGGAGCTGCGCGGCGGCGGCGACCCGCTGGGCCTCAACCAGAGCGGCTTCCCGGCCTATCGCCTGGCCGACCCCGTGGCGCACCGCGACCT
Organism: uncultured Caulobacter sp.; assembly: GCF_937900395.1. Taxonomy (GTDB): domain Bacteria; phylum Pseudomonadota; class Alphaproteobacteria; order Caulobacterales; family Caulobacteraceae; genus Caulobacter. The sequence continues at coordinate 22,824 of NZ_CALCDX010000247.1, read as the reverse complement.
GATCGCCGTGGCGGCCGACGACGCCCGGCTGATCCTGGCGCGCGATCCCGAGCTCACCTCGCCGCGCGGCCAGGCGGTGCGGACGCTGCAGGAGCTGTTCGACTGGAAGCCGGCCTCGTCGCTGAACGAAGCCGGCTAGAGCCCTTTCCGATCTGATTGAACCAATCAGATCGGATAAAAAGGGCTCTATTTCAAAAGTTTAGAGCATTTTTCGATCCGATAACCGCTGCACACTTATCGGAAAATGCTCTAGTGCGCCGCCGCGCCCTTGCGGTGATGCCAGAGGTGCATGACGCCGGCCAGGACGCCGCCGATCACGAGACCAACCACGGCCGAGCCCAGCGCGAACGCCAGCCAGCCGGCCAGCGCGCCGACGCCCGGCGCTTGGCCCGCCCAGTGTGAGAAGCCCTCGACCCAGTGCGGCACGGGGGTCAGGTGGAACTTCTCAAGTCCGTGCACGATGATGCCGCCGCCGACCCACAGCATGGCCGCGGTGCCGATCACGGTCAGGGCCTCCATGGTCCAGGGCATGGCCTTGACCAGTCCGCGGCCGAAGCCGCGCAGGCTCTGAACCTTGCCCCGCGACAGGTGCAAGCCGATGTCGTCCATTTTCACGATCAAGGCGACCGCGCCATAGACGCCGATGGTCAGCAGAACGCCGACGACGGCCAGGGCGCCAGCCTGGATGGCGAGCGGTTTGTCGGAAACGTCGGCCAGGGCGATCGCCATGATCTCCGCCGACAGGATGAAGTCGGTGCGGATGGCGCCGGTCACCTTCTGCTTCTCGAGTTCGGGCCCGCTAAGCGCCAGCTCTTCGACCGCCTCGCCTTCATGCTCGGGCGTGAAGGCTTCCAGAATCTTCTCGGTCGCCTCGAACGCCAGATAGGCGCCGCCGCACATCAGGATCGGCGTCACCGCCCACGGCGCGAAGGCCGACAGCAGCATGGCGCCCGGCAACAGGAACAGCAGCTTGTTGCGCAGCGAGCCGAGCGCGATCTTCCAGACGATCGGCAGTTCCCTATCGGGCGTGAAGCCCATGGCGTAGCCCGGCGTCACGGCGGTGTCGTCGACCACCACGCCCACAGCCTTGGACCCCGCCTTGCCGGCCGCGCCGGTCACGTCATCGAGGGAAGCGGCGGCCAGCTTGGTGATGCCGGCGACGTCATCGAGCAGCGCGGCGAGACCGGAGGGCATCGGAAATCCTGAACAGCGAATGGTGAGTCCGTGCCTAAGGCCAGCCGGGCTCGCCGTAAAGATGACGAGGTCTTGCCTGACGCCGGGTCAAGGCTGGAAGCTTCCCTTCCATGGATGTCGTCGCCGCCCTGGATCGCCTCGCCCCGCGCCTGTCGCCCGCCGCGACCGGCGCTCGCAACGCCCGCCGACTGTCGGGCGGCGCCAGCCTCGAAACCTGGGCCTTCGACCTGGACGATGGGACGCCGCTGATCCTGCGTCGGCGGCCGGACGGCGCGCTGCCGCGCGACACCGCCCTGCCCCTCGCCAGCGAAGCCGCCCTGATCCGCGCCGCCGACGCGGCCGGCGCCCCCGCCCCCAGCGTCATCCGCGTCTGCCAACCGGAGGACGCGCTTGGCGAGGCCTATGTCATGCGTCGCCTGGAGGGGGAGACCTTGGGACGACGGATCGTCCGCGACGAGGCCTTCGCCAGCGTCCGCCCCGGCCTGGCGCGCCGCTGCGGCGAGGTTCTGGCCCGCATCCACGCCATCCCGACCGAAGGCCTGCCGCCGCTGGCCCAGTCGGACGCCCGAGGCGAGCTGGCGCGCTACGAGGACCTTTATCGCCAGATGAAAGCGCCGCGCCCGATCCTGGAGGCCGCCTTCCGCTGGCTGGAGGCCATCGCGCCGCCCCCGCCTGAAAAGCCGGTGCTGGTTCACGGCGATTTCCGGAACGGCAATCTGATGATCCATCCCGAACAAGGCTTGGTTGGCGTGCTCGACTGGGAGCTGGCCCATCTGGGAGACCCGACCGAGGACCTGGGCTGGATGTGCGTCAATTCCTGGCGGTTCGGCGAATGGCGCAAGCCCGTCGGTGGCTTTGGCGACTATGCCGACCTGCTGGCCGGCCACGGCGGCGACGTCTCCTTGGAGCGCGTCAAGTTCTGGCAGGCGCTGGGGTCGCTCAAATGGGGCGTCATGTGCCTGATGATGTACCAGAGCTTCGCCGCCGGCGCGGACCGCTCGATCGAGCGCGCCATGATCGGCCGCCGGACCAGCGAGACCGAGATCGACCTCGTCGCCCTGATGGAGGCCGCATGATCAGCCATCCGACCGCCGCCGAACTGTCCGAGGCGATCGCCGCCTTCGACGCCCAGCCCGCCACGCCAGGCGACGCCCGCCAGGCCTTCCTGGCCCGCGTGGCCGACAACGCCCGGGCCACGGTGGCGCGCGAGGCTGAACTTGGCGCGATGCTGGAGATCGAGGCGGTCGAGCGTCTGCAAGCGCTGCTGCGCTGGGACGGCGATTTCTCGACCTTGAACGGCGCGCTTTGCGACGCCCTCCGCGAAGGCCGGATCGCGCCGCGCGACCCGGCGCTGCTGGCCCACCTCCGCGCGACGGCGATCGGGCAGATCCGGATCGACCAACCGACCTATGGCGGGCTGGAGGCGCTCCTAGCGTCCGGCTGAGACCGCGGCCTTCGCACGCTCCAGGGCGTCGGCTTCCAGGTCGGCGTAGAACAGGTTGAAGGCGTCGACCTTACGCCGGTCGGCCCATGAGCCGCTGTCGCGCAGCGAACTCGATTTCGGCTTGCTGGTGCGCAGGATCCCGCTTTCGCAACGCGCCGACACCTGGCGCTGGAGGAATGGCGGCCGGGCGCCCCAGTCGAGCCCGGTGGCGTTGGCGGCGCCCAGGTTCAGCCGGGCCGGCGCCCGCTCCAGCGAGGTCCCGCCCAGCAACGGGTTGAAGCACAGCGGCGTGCGGCCTTCGAGGTTCACCAGCTGGTCCGACGGATCCCAGATCAGCGAGCGGCCGATCACCTCCTGCACCCGCTGGAAATCGCCTTCCGGCGCCGAGATCCAGGCGGCGACGCACCCGGCCTGGGCTTTACGCTCGCAGGCCGGCAGCGGCGCGGCGGGCGTATATTCGTCGGCCGGAACCGGGGTCTCGATCAGGTAGGCGGCGACGAGGCGGCTCTTGAGCTCGGGCTTGGCGGCGATCTCCTCGCTCAGCAGGCGCGCGGCCAGCGAGCCGCCCTGCTCCACCCCGACGATGATGAACGGCCGGTCCTGGCCATAGCGGACGCGATAGGCGCGGAAGGCCTGCAGCACGTCGCCATAGGCAAAGCGCCGCGCCTCGCGGGCGTCGTCGCGCAGGGTTAGATAGGTGTAGAGGCTGGCCTGGCGATAGCGCGGCGCGAAGAGCCGCCCGACGCGGTCGAACGGGCCGGCATAGTTGGGCAGCACCACCCGCGACAGGAACCGCGCGGCCTTGGGCTGGTCGATGCCGCCGTTCCAGTCGCGCCCGCCGTCGAAGGTCGTCGGATGGACGAAGAAGATGTCGACGGGACGATCGGCGGGCGGAACGGCCTCGGGGTTGCGCGGCAGCAGCGCCCAGGACGCCCGCTTGCCGTAATCCGGCGCGGGCGGCGGGTGATAGGTCAGGAACGGGACCTTGGGGTCCAGCGCGTTGCTGAGAATGTCGTAGCGCCAGATGAAGGCCGCCGACAGGATCAGCGCCAGGAACAGGACGACGCCCGCGAAGATCCAGCGCTTGAAGCCTTTGAGAGCCATGGGCTCCTCGGTACATCAAGCGCCGGAAGGAATTAAGCCCCCTCTTGGCCGATGATCGCGACCGAGCAGACATTGCTGGCCGGCGCGCCGCCCAGGTTGTGGGTCATGCCGAAGACGGGGTTGGCCAGCTGCCGCTCGCCCGCCCGTCCCTGCAGCTGCAGGTACATCTCGTAAAGCATGCGCAGGCCCGAGGCGCCGATCGGGTGGCCGAAGCACTTGAGGCCGCCATCGATCTGGCACGGCACGCCGCCGTCGGCGTCGTAGAAGCCGTCCAGCACGTCGCGCCAGCCCTGGCCTTCCGGCGAAATGAAGAGGTCCTCCATCGTCACCAGCTCGGTGACCGAGAAGCAGTCATGCACCTCCATCATCGAGATCTGCTCGCGCGGCCGCTCGATGCCGGCTTCCTTGTAGGCCTTGCCGGCGGCGATGCGGGCGGTGTGGAAGTGACTGCCGTCCCAGCCGTTATACTGGCTCTCGTAGCCGTTCGAGACGGACAGCTGCAGCGCCTTGACCGTAACGAGGTCGTGCTTACCCAGGGCGCGGGCGATCTCGGGCGTGGTGACGATCGCCGCCGCCGCGCCGTCCGAGACGCCGCAGCAGTCGAACAGGCCCAGAGGCTCGGCGATCAGCGGCGCGTTCAGGGCCTGCTCCTCGGTGATCGGCTTGCGCAGGTGGGCCTTGGGGTTCTTGGCGCCGTTGGCGTGGCTCTTGACCGAGACGTGGGCGATGGCCCGCTTCAGGTCCTCCTTGGAGACGCCGTGCTTGGCGCGATAGGCGCTCGCCAGTTGGGCGAAGTTGCCGGGGGCCGAACCGTTCGGCATGACCTGCGGGCTCAGCGTGCCGGGATTGGCGACCGGAAGGCCGCCATAGCCGGTGTCCTTCAGCTTCTCGACGCCGACCGCCAGGGCAATGTCGGCCGCGCCCGCCGCCACGGCGTAGACCGCGCCCCGGAAGGCTTCCGATCCCGAGGCGCAGAAGTTCTCGACCCGCGTCACGGCGATGTTGGGCAGGCGCAGGGCGATCGACAGCGGCGTGCCGCCCTTGCCCGAGCCGATCTCGTCGATGTGGGTCGAGAACCACGCCGCGTCCAGCTGGGTCGGTTCGATCCCGGCGTCCTGCATGGCTTCCAGATAGGCCTCGACCATCAGATCGTCGGGGCCGGCGTCCCAGCGCTCGCCGAACTTGCTGCAGCCCATCCCGAGGATGGCGACCTTGTCGCGGATACCCTGTGGCATGTGCGGTCTCCCTATTCGGCGGCCCGAATTTCGTTGGAATGCGAAGATTGAGCGGCAACGGCGGCGCGGTCGGGCGTCGCCTTCCAGAAGTAGCGGACGAAGCCGCGCTTCTCGTCGACCTCCTTGATGCGAAAGACCATCCGCACCGGCAGGCCGGTCTCGACGTCGCCCGGCGCGACGTCGGTGATGTCCATCATGATCCGCCCACCGCCCTCGAAGACGACCATGCCGTAGTGGTTCGGCGGCGACATGGAAAAGGTCAGGTAATCAGCGGAATAGCTGAGAATGCTCGCGCGCCGCTCGGCGAATTTGTACGGTTCCTGGGTGTCGACGGCCGGGTTGTTCGGCGCCACCGAGATGCGGGTGCGCGGGAACTGGACGACGCCGGTCTCGCGGCAGCGGCCGCCGACTAGGCCCAGGATCATGTCCTCGTTGCGATAGAGGGTCGTCAGGGCGGTCTTGTTGTCCTTCTCGGCCCGCATGCCCTTGTCCCACTCGACAAGACCATTGAAGGTCAGGAATTTCAGGTAGTTGGTCTCTTCTTTTCGATCGGCCAGCGAGCCCGTGACGCCGCGCGCGGGACGCTGTCCCTGACCTGTGGCGCGGAACACCAGGGCCTCGGCGCCCTGGCCGAACTGCGCCACGAGGATCACCTCATTTTCACGAGCGTTTTCAAGCGCGTGCGCCAGCATGATCGGACCGTGCGCACAGCCCGCCTCGCCCATCACGGCGGCGAGGTTGTCGCGAACGGCCTCCGGCTTGATCCCCACGGCCTTGGCCACGCTCGCGGCCATACCGGAGAATGTGGACGGAAAACAGAAATGGTCGACTTCAGAAGCGCTTAAGCCAGAAACCTCAAGCGCCCTGCGGATTGCAGGCGGGACCAACTTGATGATCCCCTCGTCGCGGATCCAGCGCTCCTCCCAGTAGTAGTCGAAGCCGCCGTCGTCGCCGCGGAAGTGGTCGACGAAGTCGTCCGTGACGCTGCCGCGGCCCAGCAGTTCCGCCGCGCCCGGGCTGTCGGTGACCACGAAGGCCGCCGCGCCGTCGCCGAAGTCGAGCTCTTGGGCCGACGCCGCGCGCGCCTTGCGGTGCTCGCCCGCCGCGACCAGGGCCGCCTTGGCGCCGCCGCCGGCCACGGCGGACAGCGCCTGGCCCAGCGCCGTCAGACCGCAGCGCTGCGAGCCGGTCACGTCGGTCGCGGCGATCGACTTCTCCAGCGTCAGGGCCGCCGAGACGACCCCAGCGTTCAGCCGGTCGGCGAACGGCGCCGTGGTCGAGGCGAAATAGAGGGCGTCGATATGAGAGCGATCGTCGTCGGGGCCGAGCGCGTCGCGCGCCGCCTCGACCGCCATGGTCAGGGCGTCCTCGTCCCAATTGGCCATGGCGCGTTCGCCCTTGCCCTTGGCCTTGAGGTTCGGCGCGACCCAGGCGTTGGCCTCGGTCACCGCCTTGCGGCTCAGACGAAGACGCGGCGCATAGGCGCCCCAGGCGGCGATGCCGACCATTTCTCACTCCCTGCCGGTCGAGTTGATCTCGACTTATCGACGTTCAGCTTACGCCCGCGTCAGGCAGGGACAAGTGTTCCCCGGGGTCACCGGCGACACGTCTCAGCGATAGGGATCGTCGGTGTTCAGATAGCCCGCCACGTAGTCGGCGACGCCGTCCTCCAGCGCGGTCATCGGCGCGTTGTAGCCGGCCGCGCGCAGACGGCTCATGTCGGCCTGGGTGTAATACTGGTACTTGCCGCGCAGCACCTCGGGCATGTCGATATAGGTGATGTCCGGCTGGCGGCCGACCGCCTCAAACGTCGCCACGGCCAGATCGCGGAACGAGCGCGCCTGTCCCGAACCCAGGTTGAAGACGCCATTCACGGCCGGGCTCTTGGCCAGCCAGGCGACCACGTCGACCACGTCGCGGACATAGACGAAGTCGCGCAGCTGGCCGCCGTCCTCATAGTCCGGGTTATGCGACTTGAAGAGCTTCACCCCCTCGCCCGCGGCGATGCGCGGCCAGATCTGGGCGACGACCGACTTCATGCCGCCCTTGTGGTCCTCGTTGGGACCATAGACGTTGAAGAACTTCAGCCCCACCCACTGGGTCGGGGCGCGACCGCGGGCGGCTTCGCGCGCCGCGTGGATGTCGAACAGGGCCTTGGACCAGCCATAGGCGTTCAGCGGACGCAGGGCCTTCAGCGACGCCAAGTCATCCTTGCCGTCGAAGCCCAGCGCGCCGTCGCCATAGGTCGCCGCCGACGAGGCGTAGATCAGGCGTTTGCCGTGCAGGGCGCACCAGTCCCAAAGGTCGCGCGACAGTACGAAGTTGGACTGCACGATCTTGTCGGCGTCGGTCTCGGTGGTGGAGGACACCGCGCCCATGTGGACGATCAGCTCGACCTCCGAGCCGCGCCGGGCCAGCCAGTCGAACAGCTGCTCGGGCGCGACGAAGTCGGCGATCGCGTGCTTGGCGATGTTGCGCCACTTGCCGCTGGCCGCGTCGCGCAGGCGATCGCAGACCACGACGTCCAGCGCCGGATCCTCGCAGAGCTTGGCGACGATGTTGGAGCCGATGAAGCCGGCCCCGCCGGTGACCAGGACGATACGACGGCTCATCGCTTAGGCCGCGCGCTTGGTCAGGGCGTCGTATTCGAGCAAGTTGGCGACCAGCGCCTCGAACTGGCTCATCGGCACCATGTTGGGACCGTCGGACGGCGCCTTGTCCGGATCGGGGTGGGTTTCCATGAACACGCAGGCCACGCCCACGGCGACGGCCGCGCGGGCCAGCACCGGCACGAACTCGCGCTGGCCGCCCGACGAGGTTCCCTGCCCGCCCGGCTGCTGGACGCTGTGGGTGGCGTCGAACACCACCGGGCAGCCGATCTCCTTCATGATCGGCAGGGCGCGCATGTCGCTGACCAGGGTGTTGTAGCCGAACGAGACGCCGCGCTCGCAAGCCATGACGTTGGGATTGCCCGCGCCGGTCACCTTGGCGATGACGTTCTTCATGTCCCAGGGCGCCAGGAACTGGCCCTTCTTGATGTTGATCGCCCGGCCGGTGGCGGCGGCGGCCAGCAAGAGGTCGGTCTGGCGGCACAGGAAGGCCGGAATCTGGATCACGTCGACCGCCTCGGCCACGATCGGGCAGTGGCTGGTCTCGTGCACGTCGGTCAGGGTCGGCAGGCCGGTCGCCTCGCGGATCTCCTGGAAGATCGGCAGACTGTCCTTCAGTCCGATGCCGCGCTGGGCGTTGGCCGAGGTGCGGTTGGCCTTGTCGTAGGAGGTCTTGTAGATCATCCCGACGCCAAGACGTTGCGCCATCTCCTTGAGCGCATGGGCGGTTTCCAGGGCGTGCTGGCGGCTCTCCATCTGGCACGGCCCGGCGATGATCGACAGCCGCTCGCCATTGCCGATACGAACGGACGCGCCGGTCGAGGTCTTGATCTCGACAACGGCGTTGGGGGCGACGGCTTGCGGCTGATCCAAGGCGATACTTCCGACGTATTAGAGGCTTTGGGCGCCCAAGAGGTGACCCTTCGGGCGGGACGGTGCAAGTGCGGAAAGACTCTGGCGACAGCGAGGCGAGCCCCGGCGCCGTCATCGTTTGGTTCCGCAAGGACCTGCGCATAGCCGACAATCCCGCGCTGCGCCATGCCGCCAACAGCGGCCGACCTGTGGTCTGCCTCTACATCCTCGACGAGACGCACGGCGTCCGCCCGATGGGCGCGGCTTCGCTGTGGTGGTTGGACAAATCGCTCAAGAGCCTCGCCCAAGAGCTTGAGAAGCTTGGCAATAGGCTGGTGCTGCGCATGGGCGTAGCCGCCGAGGTCCTGGACGCCCTGATCGCCGAGACCGGCGCGACCTGCGTCCTGTGGAACCGTCTCTACGATAAGGCCAGCATCGACCGCGACGCCACGATCAAGGCGCGCCTCAAGGACGCTGGCGTCGACTGCCAGAGCTTCAACGCCGGCCTGCTGAACGAGCCCTGGACGGTCCAGAACGGGTCGGGACAGCCCTACAAGGTCTTCACGCCCTACTGGCGCGCCGCGCGCGAGCATCTGAACGACGTCATCATCGTAGAGGCCGCGCCGAAGGTCTTGAGATGCCTGGACAAGGCGACGCCTGGCGACCGGCTGTCGGACTGGGGTCTCCATCCCACCAAGCCCGATTGGTCCAAAGGCTTCGACATCTGGACGCCTGGCGAAGCGGGCGCGAAGGCGCGGCTCAGCGCCTTCCTGTCCGGCCCGATCATCGGCTATGGCGAGAAACGGGACATCCCCTCCGCGCCGGCCACCTCCCGCCTGTCGCCTCATCTTCACTTTGGCGAGATCGGCCCGCGCCAGGTCTGGATCGCCGCCCGCAACGCCGCCGAGGCCGGCGACATCCCTACCGCGGAAGCCGACAAGTTCCTGTCCGAGATCGTCTGGCGCGAGTTCAACCATTCGATCCTGTTCCACTGGCCCGAACTGCCGAGCCGCAACTTCAAGCCCGAGTTCGACGGCTTCCCGTGGGCCAAGGACCACGCCGCCTTCGAAGCCTGGACCAAGGGCGAGACCGGCTACCCCATCGTCGACGCCGGCATGCGCGAGCTGTGGGTCACCGGCTTCATGCACAATCGCGTGCGGATGATCGTCGCCTCGTTCCTGATCAAGCACCTGATGATCGACTGGCGCGAGGGCGAGGCCTGGTTCTGGGACACGCTGGTCGACGCCGATCTGGCCAACAATGTCGGCAACTGGCAGTGGACCGCCGGCAGCGGCGCCGACGCCGCCCCCTACTTCCGGATCTTCAATCCGATCAGCCAGGGCGAGAAGTTCGACCCGCAAGGCGCCTATGTGCGGCGCTGGGTTCCGGAACTCGCGGGCGTTCCCGACGATTTTATCCACAAGCCATGGGAGCGCCCGCTCCATCTGTCTCCGGCGGCGCGGCGTATCTACGCTAAACCGATCGTCGACCACGCCAAGGCGCGCGAGCGCGCCCTGGAGGCCTATCACAGCCTCTAGACGAGTGAGGGCTTTACGAGACGGTGGTTAACGGCGTTAATAAACGCGTCACCGGAAGCGAGGCCCTGCCTTGGAAAACGCGCTCTGGAATGATCCCGACCTGAAGGCCGCTCCGGCCGCCTTCCGTTCCGCCGTCCGCATCGCGGCCGAGAACTGGGAGGCCGGGTCGCTGACCTTCGTCCTCCCCACCGGCAAGAGCCTAACGGTCAAGGGGCGACAGGACGGCCCTGACGCGGTCATCCGCATCCGCGACTACAATTTCGTGCGTCGAGCGCTGTTGTCGGGCGACATCGGCTTCGCCGAGGGCTTCATGGCCGGAGAATGGGACACGCCCGATCTCTCGGTCGTGCTGGAGGCGTTCTCGCTGAACTTCGACCGCTTGGCGGGCCTGGCCTCGGGCAATCCGGTCATGCGGGCCCTGAACGCGATCTATCACCTGTTCAACCGCAACAGCCGCTCGGGCTCGAAGCGGAACATCCACGCCCACTACGACCTGGGCAACAATTTCTATTCCCGCTGGCTGGACCCGACGATGACCTATTCGTCGGCGCTCTACGAGCATCCCAACCAGCCTTTGCCGGACGCCCAGCGCGCCAAGTACGCGGCCCTGGCAAAGACCATTGGACTGGCCCCCGGCAAGCACGTGCTGGAGATCGGCTGCGGCTGGGGCGGCTTCGCCGAATTCGCCGCCAAGGAGGTCGGGGCCAAGGTCACCGGCATCACCATCTCCCAGGCGCAGTACGATTTCGCCAAGAAGCGCTTGTTCGAACAGGGTCTTTCCGAAAAAGCCGACATCCGCCTGGTCGACTATCGCGACGTCGAGGGCCGCTTCGACGCGGTGGCCTCGATCGAGATGTTCGAGGCCGTGGGCGAGGAATACTGGCCCGCCTATTTCGGCAAGATCCGCGAGGTGCTGGTTCCCGGCGGCCGTGCGGGCCTGCAGATCATCACCATCCGCGACGAGCTGTTCAGCGACTATCGCAGCCGCACCGACTTCATCCAGCGCTACATCTTCCCGGGCGGCATGCTGCCCAGCGAGGCGCGCCTTAAGGAAGAGACCGAGCGCGCCGGCCTGGAGTGGAGCGATCTCAAGCGCTTCGGCCAGAATTATGCCGACACCCTCGCCGAATGGGGACGCCGGTTCGAGGCCGCTTGGCACGACATCCGAAAGGATGGTTTCGACGAGCGCTTCCGGCGTTTGTGGCGGTTCTATCTCAGCTATTGCGAGGCGGGATTCCGCACGGAACGGACCAACGTCATCCAGCTGGGCCTCAGCCGCGGCTAGACGCCCATCTGCTCCCTGAGTTGCGCGGCCTTCTCCCGGAAGGCCCGCCGCTCGGCCTCGTCCATCCCGCTCAGCGTCTTCAGCGGCATCAGCATGCGGCCGTTGCCGGCCAGCCGCTGAGCGTGGCGGTCGATGAAGTCCCAGTAGAGGGCGTTGAACGGACAGGCGTCGTCGCCCAGCCGCTGCTTGACGTCGTAGCGACAGCTTTTGCAGTAGTCGCTCATCCGATCGATATAGGCGCCGCTGGCGGCGTAGGGCTTGGAGCCGACGATGCCGCCGTCGGCGAAGGTGGCCATACCGCGCGTATTGGGCATCTCGACCCACTCATAGGCGTCGGCGAACACCACCATGTACCAGTTGTCGACCGCATCGGGGTGCACGCCCAGCAGCATGGCGAGGTTGCCGGTCACCATCAGCCGCTGGATGTGGTGGGCGTAGGCGTGGTCGCGAGCCGAGCGAACCGCATCGGCGACGCAAGCCATGTCGGTCTCGCCCGACCAGTAGAACCACGGCAGCTTGCCCTCCGCCTCCAGGGCGTTTCGTTGGCCGTACTCGGGCATCTTCAGCCAGTAGACGCCGCGCACGAACTCCCGCCAACCGATGATCTGGCGGATGAAGCCCTCCACCGCGTTCAGCGGCGCGCGGCCGTCGCGCCAGACCGCCTCGGCGCGGCGACAGACGTCCAGCGGGTCGAGCAGGCCGATGTTCAGGGCCGGCGAGATCAGGCCGTGCCACAGGAACGGTTGCTCCCAGGCCATAGCGTCCTGCCAGTCGCCGAACTCGGGCAGCATGTGGGCCAGGAAGTGCTCCAGCGCCGCCTCGGCCTCGTCCGGATTGGTCGGCCAGCCAAAGGCGTCGAGCGTTCCGAAGTGGTCGTCAAAGCCGGCTGAGACCCTCTCGATCACGGCCTGGGTCGTCGCGTTTTGCGCGGTTCGCAAACGCTTTGGCGGCCGCACGCCCTTCTGCAGCTTCTTGCGGTTCTCGGGATCGAAATTCCAGCGGCCGCCGGCTGGCTTGTCGCCGTCCATCAGCAGGCCGGTGCGGCGACGCATCTCGCGGTAGAAGAACTCCATTCGCAGCTCGCGCCGCCCCTCCGCCCAGCTGGCGAATTCCGCGCGCGAACACAGGAAGCGATCGTCTTCCCGCGTCTCGATCGGAACGCCCACACCCAAGTTGAGCAGCGCCTGCTCCAGGCCCCACTTGCCGCAAGCGGTGCGCACGACGCGGTCGAAGGCGCCCTCGCCCAGCGCCCGCGCCACCTCGCCGGCGATGGTGCGAGTGTTGTCCGGATCGTCGAGCGTGACGTACCGGACCCGAAGCCCTTTGGCGCGCAGTCGCTCGGCGAACTGGCGCATGGCCGACCAGACCAGGACGAGCTTTTGCTTGTGATGCTTCCAGGCGGTGGCCTCGGCGACGCTCTCGACCATCAGCACGACGTCGCAGGCGGGATCGACGCCGTGCAGCGCCGACAGGCCTTCCGACAGCTGGTCGCCCAGCACCAGTCGCAAAGCCCCTCGCGAATTGCTCACCCCGAACCTCTCGCCTTCAGGAAAACTGGGCTTGCGTCGCGCGGCCCGCGCACGATCTACCATGCCAGTCCGGCCACGCAGGTGAAATCATGACCATCCTCCCCAGCGTTCTCGACGCCATCGGGAACACGCCCTTGATCCGACTGCGCCGCGCCAGCGAGGCGACGGGCTGCGAGATCCTAGGCAAGGCCGAGTTCATGAACCCCGGCCAGTCGGTCAAGGATCGCGCCGCCCTGGGCATCATCCGCGACGCCGAGGCCAAGGGTTTGCTGAAGCCTGGCGGCCGCATCGTCGAAGGCACCGCCGGCAACACCGGCATTGGCCTTGCCATGGTCGCCTCGGCCCTGGGCTACAAGACCACCATCGTCATCCCGCGCACCCAGAGCCAGGAAAAGAAGGACGCCATCCGCCTGCTCGGCGCCGAGCTGGTCGAGGTCGACGCCGTCCCCTACTCGAACCCTGGCAACTATGTCCGTTATTCCGGACGCTTGGCCGAGGAACTTGCGGCCACGGAGCCCAACGGCGTGATCTGGGCCAACCAGTTCGACAACACCGCCAACCGTGACGCGCACTACCTGACCACGGGTCCGGAAATCTTCGAGCAAACAGAGGGTAAGGTCGACGGTTTCATCTGCGCCGTCGGCTCGGGCGGCACCCTGGCGGGCGTCGCAGCGGCTCTGCACGAGCGCAAACCCGAGGTGAAGATTGGGCTGGCCGACCCGCACGGCGCGGCGCTCTACAGCTGGTACAAGGACGGCGAGCTGAAATCCGAGGGCAACTCGATCAGCGAGGGCATCGGTCAGGGCCGCGTCACCGGCAACCTCGAGGGTCTGACCATCGACCACCCTTTCCGCGTCTCGGACGAGGAAATGCTCGAGGTGCTCTACGACCTCGTCATGCACGAAGGCCTGTGCCTGGGCGGCTCGGCGGGCATCAATATCGCGGGGGCCGTGAAGCTGGCGAAGGAACTGGGCCCTGGCCACACCATCGTGACCGTGCTGTGCGACCACGGCTCGCGCTACCAGTCCAAGCTGTTCAATCCCGCCTTCCTTAAGGAAAAGGGCTTGCCCACCCCGCCCTGGATGTAGCTTGCGACGAGGCGCTTGCGCGGCGATGTTGCCGGCGTCTCGAAACGGGGCGAGTCATCCCCCAGAAAGGCGTCGACATGAGCACTCCGTCCGATCCGCTGGTCTCCACCGCCTGGCTGGCCGAGCACCTCGACGCGCCGGACGTGCGGGTCGTGGACGCCTCGTGGCACATGCCGGCCGCCCAGCGTGAGCCGTACAAGGAATTCCTGGCCGCCCACATCCCCGGCGCGGTGTTCTTCGACATCGACGACATCGCCGACGAGACCAGCGACCTGCCGCACATGATCCCATCGCCGGTGAAGTTCGCCTCGCGGGTCAAGAAGCTGGGCCTTGGCGACGGCTCGCGGATCGTCGTCTACGACACCACCGGCATACTGCCCGCCGCCCGCGCCTGGTGGCACTTCCGCGCCATGGGCCACGAGGATGTCGTGGTGCTGGACGGCGGCTTGCCCAAATGGATTTCCGAAGGCCGCCCGATCGAGGACGGTCCCGCCGCGCCACAAGAGCGCCACTTCACGCCGCGCTATCAGGCCGACATCTACCGCTCGCTGGAGCAGATGCGCGAGATCGTCGCCAGCGGCCGCGAGCAGATCATCGACGCCCGCGCCGCCGGCCGTTTCGAGGGCCGCGATCCCGAACCCCGCGCGGGCCTGCGAGGCGGCCACATGCCGGGCGCGCGCAACATCCCGCTGGCGGCGATGATCGCGCCCGACGGCACGATGCTGTCGGCCGATAAGCTGAAGACCGTGTTCGAGGCGGCCGGCGTCGACATCAACAAGCCGATCGTCTCCACCTGCGGCTCAGGCATCACCGCCTCGGTCGTCGCCCTGGCCCTGGCCCGGATGGGCAAGCCGCGGTCGGCGGTCTACGACGGCTCCTGGACGGAATGGGGCGGCCTCGCCGACACGCCCGTCGCCACGGGTCCGGCCGCCTAGCCTCAAGAGTATCCCGATGGACGAAGAAACCCGCCTGATCCGCACGGGCCTGGCCAATCATACCCTGGCCAAGACGGTCAATCCGCCGATCCAGCGGGGGTCGACCGTGCTGCTGCGCGACGCGGCCTCGCTATACGACGACGCCCAGCTGACCTACGGCATCACGGGCCTGGCGACCCCCAGCGCTCTGCAGGCCGCCCTCGCAGACCTGGAAGGCGCGGAGGATGTCACGCTCTACCCGTCCGGCCTGGCCGCCATCACCGGCGCCCTGCTGGCCGTGCTGAAGGCCGGCGACGAGGTCCTGGTCGTCGACAGCGCCTACAAGCCGACCCGCCGCTTCTGCGACCGCCTGCTGGCCCGCTTCGGCGTGACCACGACCTACTACGACCCGGCCCTGGGCGCCGACGCCCTGATGGCCCTGACCACGCCCCGCACGCGCCTGATTGTGCTGGAGGCTCCAGGCTCCCTGACCTTCGAAATGCAGGACATCCCCGCCATCGCCCAGGCGGCGAACGCGCGCGGGATCATGACCCTGATCGACAACACCTGGGCGGCGGGCTTCTACTTCAAACCGCTGGCCCATGGCGTGACCCTCAGCGTCCAGGCCCTGACCAAATATGTCGGCGGGCACTCCGACTGCTTCATGGGTTCGGTGGCGACCTCGGACAAAGCGGTCGCGGCGCTGCTGGGCGAGGCCATGTGGGACATCGGCTGGTCCGTGTCGCCAGACGACGCCTACACCATGCTGCGCGGCCTGCGGACCCTGGCCACGCGCCTGCCGCGCCATCAGGAGAACGGCCTCGCCATCGCGCGCTGGCTGCAGTCGCGGCCCGAGGTGTCGCGGGTCCTGCACCCGGCCCTGCCCGACGATCCCGGCCATGCGATCTGGAAGCGCGACTTCACCGGCGCCTGCGGCCTGTTCGGCGTGGTGCTGAAGCCTTGCGCTCAAAGCACGGCCAAGGTCTTCCTCGACAGCCTGAAGCTGTTCGGCCTGGGCTTCTCGTGGGGCGGCTACGAAAGTCTCGCCCTGCACTGCGACCCGCAGCTGACGTTCCGCTCCATTCCGGTAAACCTGGAAGGGCCGCTGTTGCGCTTCCATGTGGGTTTGGAGAGCGTCGAAGACCTGAAGGCCGACCTGGCCCAGGCATTCGGGGCCTTGAACGCCTAACGTCGCCGCGAAACAGCCGCCACGATCAGAACTTGCAATAATCGCTGTCTCGCCTGTGATGTCGTAGCGCGAGTGTCGCGCGCGAAATTGGGGGACTGTCCATGGCGCTCTATCTCTTCGCCCTGCTGATCGGGGTTGTAGCCGGCCTGCGGGCGATGACGGCGCCGGCCGCGGTCGCCTGGGCCGCTCGGCTGGGCTGGCTGCCCCTTGCAGGCTGGCCGCTGGCGTGGCTGGGCGGTCTCGTCCCCGTCCTTGTACTCACCGCCTTGGCGGCGCTGGAACTGGTCGGCGATCAGCTGCCCCAAACGCCGAGCCGCAAGGTTCCCCTGCAGTTCGCGACCCGCGTCGCCACGGGCGCTTTCAGCGGCGCCGCTCTGATGATGCCGAGCGGCCACTGGTTACGCGGCGCGGCCATCGGCGCGGTCGGCGCGGTGATCGGCACGCTGGGCGGCGCCGAGGTTCGCGGTCGCCTGGCCGCCCGGTTCGGTCAGGACCGGCCGGCGGCGTTGATCGAAGACGCGATCGCCATCGGCGGCGCGCTAGCGATCGTGGCGCTGGCCCGATGAGCGCGGCGCAGCGCTTCGACGCCATCATCATCGGCGCCGGCCAGGCTGGACCGTCTCTGGCCGGACGCCTCACCGCCGCTGGCCAATCCGTCGCCATGATCGAGCGCAAGGACTTCGGCGGGACCTGCGTGAACACCGGCTGCATGCCGACCAAGACCCTGGTCGCCAGCGCCTATGCGGCGCATCTGGCGCGCCGCGCGGCCGACTATGGCGTTGTGCTGGAAGGCCCTATCGGCGTCGACATGAAACGGGTCTGGGCGCGACAGCAGACCGTCGTGAAGAACGCGCGCGGCGGGGTCGAGAACTGGCTGCGCGGCATGAAGGGCTGCACGGTCATCCAGGGCCACGCCCGCTTCGAAGGCCCCGACACGATCCGGGTCGGCGACCAACTACTGACAGCGCCGAAGATCTTCCTCAACGTCGGCGGCCGCGCCAACGTGCCGGACATGCCGGGCGTCGACGACGTGCCGTACCTCACCAATGTCGGCATGATGCAGGTCGACAAGCTGCCAGAGCATCTCGTGATCGTGGGCGGCAGCTATATCGGGTTGGAATTCGCCCAGATGTTCCGCCGGTTCGGCAGCCAGGTGACGATCGTCGAGATGGGTCCCCGCCTGATTGGACGAGAAGACCCCGAGATTTCTGACGCGATCCGCGAAATCCTGGAGGCCGAAGGGATCACCATACGCCTGAACGCCGAGTGCATCCGCTTCTCGCCACAAGACCAAGGCGTCTGCGTCCACGTGACCTGCAAGGCGGGCGAGCCTCAGGTCACCGGATCGCACGTTCTGCTCGCGGTCGGCCGGCGACCGAACACCGACGATCTCGCCCTCGACAAGGCCGGAGTCGAGACCGACAAGCGCGGCTATGTCGTCGTCGACGATCAGTTGCGGACCAATGTCCCAGGCATCTGGGCGATGGGCGACTGCAACGGCAAGGGCGCCTTCACCCACACGGCCTACAACGACTTCGAGATCGTCGCCGCCAACCTGCTGGACGATGACCCGCGCAAGGTCAGCGACCGCATCGCCTGCTACGGCCTATTCGTCGATCCGCCGCTGGGCCGAGTCGGTATGACCGAGGCCGAGGCTCGCGCCACCGGCCGTCCGCTGCTGGTCGGCCAGCGCCCAATGACGCGCGTGGGCCGCGCCGTCGAGAAAGGCGAGACCCTAGGCTTCATGAAGGTGGTGGTCGACGCCGAGACCAAGCAGATCCTGGGCGCGGCGATCCTGGGTGTGAACGGGGATGAGGCGATCCACGGCATGATCGACCTGATGTACGCCAAGGCGCCCTACACGGTGATCTCACGGGCGGTGCACATCCATCCTACGGTCTCGGAACTGATCCCGACGATGCTGGGCGAGCTGAAGCCGGTTTAGATTTTCAGATTTTGACGCCTCCGCTTTCAGATAAATCTGAACCTGTTGCGGTTGCGATCCGCCCAAGCGGGGCCAGATAGCACGCAGACGCCGACGGAGGGTCGGCGCCCCTACCCCAAGGGACAGTCTCGCATGCCCAATCTGTTCGATCCGCTGCGCGTCGGCGACCTCAACCTGCCCAATCGCGTCGTCATGGCGCCGCTGACCCGGCTGCGCGCCGGTCCGACCCACATCCCCAACGCCCTGATGGCCGAATACTACGCCCAGCGCGCCTCGGCCGGCCTGCTGATCAGCGAAGGCGTCCCCGTGTCGCCCCAAGGCGTCGGCTACGCCGGCGTCCCGGGCATCTGGTCGAAAGAGCAGACCGAAGGCTGGAAGCAGGTCGCCAAGGCCGTGCACGACAAGGGCGGCCGCATCTTCATGCAAATCTGGCACGTCGGCCGCATCTCCGATCCCGAGCTCCTGAACGGCGAGCTGCCGGTCGCGCCCAGCGCCATCGCCGCCAAGGGCCATGTCAGCCTGCTGCGCCCGCAACGCGACTACCCCACCCCGCGCGCCCTCTCGACCGAGGAAGTCGCCGGCGTGGTCGAGGCCTTCCGCCAAGGCGCCGAGAACGCCCAGGCGGCCGGCTTCGATGGCGTGCAGCTGCACGGCGCCAACGGCTACCTGCTCGACCAATTCCTGCAGGACGGTAGCAACCAGCGCACCGACCAATACGGCGGCTCGATTGAGAACCGCGCACGCCTGCTGCTGGAAGCCACCGACGCGGCGATCTCGGTATGGGGCGCGGACCGCGTGGGCGTGCACCTGGCGCCGCGCGCCGACAGCCACTCGATGGGCGACAGCAACCTCGCCGCGACCTTCGGCTATGTCGCTAAGGTCCTGGGTGAGCGCAAGATCGGCTTCGTCTCGGCCCGCGAGTACGAAGCCGCAGACAGCCTGGGTCCGGACCTGAAGAAGGCCTTTGGCGGGGTCTATATCGCCAACGAAAAGTTCGATCTGGCCAGCGCCAACGCCGCGATCGAAGCTGGCAAGGCCGACGCCATCGCCTTCGGCAAGGCCTATATCGCCAATCCGGACCTGGTGGAGCGTCTCAAGACCGGCGCGCCGCTGAACACGCCGGATCCGACCACCTTCTACGGCTTCGAGAACGGGCCGCGCGGCTATACCGACTATCCGACGCTGGCTCAGGTCGGCGAGCCGGCTTAAACCTTCCAAGCATAAAACTCTCGTCATCCCGGAAGCCTCGCAGAGGCTATCCGGGACCCAGGAGTTGCAAGAGCGCTGTGCGCACCGACCCTGGGTCCCGGCTCTCCGCGCTCCGCGCTGCGGCCGGGATGACAAGGGTTTTGCGACAGGTCTCTAAGACGCCTGGATCAAGCCCTCGGCCACATACTGCGCCGCCACGGCTTCGGCGACCTTGATGCCGTCGACCGCCGCCGACAGGATGCCGCCGGCATAGCCCGCGCCCTCGCCGGCGGGATAGAGGCCGGCGGTGTTCAGGCTTTGGAAGTCCTTGCCCCGCGTGATCCGCACGGGCGAGGACGTCCGGGTCTCGACGCCGGTCAGCACCACGTCCGGATGGTCGTAGCCGGGGATCTGACGACCGAAGACTGGCAGCGCCTCCCGCATGGCCTCGATGGCGAACGGCGGCAGGCACTGGGCCAGATCCGTCAGGTGGACGCCCGGCTTGTAAGACGGGATCACCGCGCCGAGTTCGGTCGAGGGACGGCCGGCAAGGAAGTCGCCAACCAATTGTCCCGGCGCCTTGTAGGTCCCGCCGCCGGCCTCGAACGCCAGGCTCTCCCACTTGCGTTGGAACTCGACCCCGGCCAGCGGGTGGCCCGGATAGTCCTGCTCGGGATTGATATCGACGACGAAGCCGGAATTGGCGTTCCGCTCGTTGCGGGAATATTGGCTCATGCCATTGGTCACGACGCGCCCAGGCTCGGACGTCGCCGCCACGACCGTGCCGCCCGGACACATGCAGAAGCTGTAGACCGTCCGCCCGTTCTTGGCGTGGTGCGAGATGGCGTAGGCCGCCGCGCCGAGGTCTTTATGGCCGGCGCAGTCGCCAAAGCGCGCGCGGTCGATCCACGACTGCGGGTGCTCGATCCGGACGCCGATCGAGAACGGCTTGGCCTCGATGTGGACGCCGCGGTCGTACAGCACCTGGAAGGTGTCGCGCGAGCTGTGGCCCAGGGCCATGACCACGTGGCGCGCCGGCAGGTAGCCGTGACCGGCGATGTGCAGCCCCTTGATCCGCCGCGCGCCGTCTTCGCCGACCTCGATGTCGAAGTCCTCGACCCGGTGTTGCCAGCGGTACTCGCCACCCAGGCTCTCGATCAGGGCGCGCATGTTCTCGACCATGTGCACCAGGCGGAACGTGCCGATATGCGGATGCGCCTCGGTCAGGATCTCCTCGGGCGCGCCGGCCTTCACGAATTCCGTCAGCACCTTGCGCCCCAGGAAGCGCGGATCCTTGATCTGGCTGTAGAGCTTGCCGTCCGAGAAGGTCCCCGCCCCGCCCTCGCCGAACTGGACGTTGGACTCCGGGTTCAGCTCGCTGCGCCGCCACAGGCCCCAGGTGTCCTTGGTCCGCTCGCGCACGACCTTGCCGCGGTCGACGATGATCGGCTTCAGCCCCATCTGGGCCAGGATCAGACCGGCGAACAGGCCGCAGGGTCCGGCGCCGATGACCACGGGACGCGGCCCCTCGAAGCCCTCGGGCGCCTTGGCCACGAACTTGTAGCTGGTGTCCGGCGTAACCCGGACATGGTGGTCGCCTTCGAAGCGGCGCAGGACGGCCGCTTCGTCGCGCAGCACGACGTCGACCGAATAGACCATCAGGATCGCCGACTTCCGGCGCGCGTCGTTGGCGCGGCGGGCGACCTCGAAGCTCACCAGATCGTCGGCCGAGATTCCCAGGCGGTCGACGATGGCGGGCGCCATGGTCTCCGGCGGATGACCCAGCGGCAGCTTCAGTTCCGAAATACGCAGCATGGCGCGGGTCTTAGCCAAAAGTCGGCCATCGCGCCATCCGTGCGAAGGTTAAGCGACCCGCGTCAGAACGCCGTCGCGAAGGACCAGACGCGCCGACTGGCCCTTGCGGAGGTCTACGTTCAGGCTCGAGGCGCCGAGCACGACCGCATGACGCCCGTCTGCCTTGGCCGTCAGCACCGCCTCGGCCAGCTTACCGCCGCTCCAGCTGACATCGACGCCGACCGCGCCTCGCGCCCTCAGTCCCTTGAGGTGGCCGGTGGGCCAGGCTGACGGCAGAGCGGGCAGCAGGTAGATGCGATCGTTGCGGCTCTGCAGGATCATCTCGGTCATGCCCGACACCCCGCCGAAATTGCCGTCGATCTGGAACGGCGGATGGGCGTCGAACATGTTCGGATAGGTGCGCTCGGGTCCCAGCAGCAGGCGTAGGATGCCGTGGGCGTGGTCGCCCTCGCCCAGCCGCGCCCAAAGGTTCAGCCGCCAGGCGATCGCCCAGCCGGTTGAGAGATCGCCGCGCGTCACCAGCGTCTGCTTGGCGGCGGCGGCCAGCTTCGGCGTCGTGTCGATCGCGATCTGGTCCGAGGGGAACAGGCCGTAGAGGTGCGAGACATGCCGGTGATGGATGTCGGGCGCGTCGGCGTCCCAATCCTCCTGCCACTCCTGCAGCTGGCCGTCCTTGCCGATCTTGTAGGGCGCCAGCTTGTCGCGCGCCGTCTTGAGCTCAGCGACGAAGGCCGGGTCGGCGCCCAGCACCGCCTCGGCCTTCAGGCAGTTGTCGAAGAGGTCGCGAATGATCGCCTGGTCCATGGTCGGACCGGCGACGATCGAGGCGCCGTGGCCGTGGTCGTTCTCGGGCGAGAGCGAGGGATTGGTGACCAGCACGCCGAACTTCGGATCGACCACCAGGGTGTCGAGGAAGAACCGCGCCGAGCCCTTCATCAGGGGATAGACCCGCGCCAGATAGGCGCGGTCGCGACCATAGTCGTAGTGGTCCCAAAGGTGCTTGCAGAGCCACGCGCCGCCCGTTGGCCAGACGCCCCACGGCGCGCCGTCGACCGGCGCGGTCGCCCGCCAAAGGTCGGTATTGTGGTGCGCGACCCAGCCTCGCGCGCCGTACATCGCCTTGGCGGTCCGCGCGCCGGTTTCCGAGAGATCCCGCACCAGGGCGACCAGCGGTTCGACCATCTCCGGAAGATTGGTCGGCTCGGCCGGCCAGTAGTTCATCTCGGTATTGATGTTGACCGTGTACTTGCTCTCCCACGGCGGATCCATCAGGTCGTTCCAGATGCCCTGCAGGTTGGCGGGCTGTGTGCCGGGCCTCGATGAGCCGATCATCAGGTAGCGGCCGAACTGGTAGCTGAGGGCCGATAACGAAGGATCGGGTTCTGTTTGAATCTTCTTCACCCGTTCCGTGACAGGTAAATAAGAATTAGCGGTCACCGGTAATTTTATATCTACCCGGCTGAAATAATTTTTGTGATCGGCCACGGCGGCATCCCGGATCGAAGCGAAGGATTTGTTTTCGATCTTCTTCAGATAATCATTCACCCGCTGGTGCGGATCGGCGCTTACATCTTTATAGTTGACGAAGTTGGTGGCAGCGGCTATGTAGAGGGTAACCGCGTCGGCATTCTCCACGAGCAGGTCAACATCGTTTGTAATTACCGTACCGCCTTCGGCAACGGCTTTGAGCCTCGCTTCGTAGCGGAGCTTTCCTTCCACACCCATATAGTCGGCCGACTTACCGGTAAGGATCAAGCCATCGGTTCCATACGGATCCATCCGGAAATAATCGGTGGCATAATTGGAATGGGCCTGGTTACGTTCACCCCGGAGATTCGCTGTAAATGAAATACTCCCCTGACGATCAGCGGTCAGCCGGATCATGATCACCTGGT
>NZ_CALCDX010000246.1 GCF_937900395.1 uncultured Caulobacter sp. | reverse complement strand
TCCGGCGTCGCTAAAAGCGGTCATCGCCGCCTGGCGCCAGTCGCTGGGCGCCGGTTTCTGCGGCGCGGCGGCCTCGGGCCTGTGGTTCACGGCCATGGCGCTGTCGCCGGTGGGGCCGGTGAGGGCGGTCGGAGTGGTCGAGATGCCGATCGCCGCCATCGCCGGACGTCGTCTGTTCAAGGAACGTCTGACCCCGCTGCAACTGCTGGCCGGCGCGGTGACGGCGGTCGGGGTCGTGATGGCGGCCGTGGGCTAGATTTCGCCACGATCGGGTGCTTGGACGACTTGACCGGAAAACCCGTCAAACACGCGCCGAATAGACCTTGAAATCAACGCTTTCGCAGGGCAAACGGGCTGTCGCCGATGCGTTTTGGCGATCAGGACGATGGCGCGGCCAGGCGGCGGCGCTTCCGCCCGGTGTTCAGGGCGCGCCGACCGGGTCGAAGTCCCCAAGTTGCGGGAATCATGTTGTCCTCGCATGGATTTGAAGTAGGAGCCGTTTTCCTTCGTCGCCTCTTCTGCCGGATGTCCGGACGGAACGGGTTCCACTTCTTCGATCTGCCTCTGCCCGCTACCTCGATCTGACAGTCGCCAACGCCCCTCCTACCCCTCAGTCAGGGCTTTCAATGTTCTCTTCCCTCTTCGGCGTGATCTCGAACGACATCGCCATCGACCTCGGAACGGCCAACACCCTCATTTACATGAAGGGCAAGGGGATCGTTCTGAACGAGCCGTCGGTGGTGGCGCTGCGCAACGTCGGCGGCCGCAAGATCGTCCACGCCGTGGGCATCGAGGCCAAGCAGATGCTGGGCCGCACCCCGGGCCACATGGAAGCCATCCGCCCGATGCGCGACGGCGTGATCGCCGACTTCGAAGTCGCCGAGGAGATGATCAAGTACTTCATCCGCAAGGTTCACAACCGCAAGGGCTTCGTGAACCCGAAGGTGATCGTGTGCGTGCCGTCGGGCGCCACCGCCGTGGAACGCCGCGCCATCAACGACAGCTGCCTGAACGCCTCGGCCCGTCGCGTCGGTCTGATCGACGAGCCGATGGCCGCCGCGATCGGCGCGGGCCTGCCGATCCACGAGCCGACCGGCTCGATGGTCGTCGACATCGGCGGCGGCACCACCGAAGTGGCCGTGCTGTCGCTGTCGGGCATCGTCTATTCGCGCTCGGTCCGCGTCGGCGGCGACAAGATGGACGAGGCGATCATCAGCTACATGCGTCGCCACCATAACCTGCTGATCGGCGAGACGACCGCCGAGCGCATCAAGAAGGAAATCGGCACCGCCCGCGCGCCGGCCGACGGCGAGGGGCTGTCGATCGACGTCAAGGGCCGCGACCTGATGCAGGGCGTGCCGCGCGAAGTCCGCATCAGCGAGAAGCAGGCCGCCGACGCCCTGGCCGAGCCGGTCGGTCAGATCGTCGAGGCCGTGAAGGTCGCCTTGGAAGCCACCCCGCCGGAGCTGGCCTCGGACATCGCCGACAAGGGCATCATGCTGACGGGCGGCGGCGCGCTGCTGCGCGGCCTGGACGCCGAGATCCGCGACCACACCGGCCTGCCGGTCACCGTGGCCGACGACCCGCTGTCGTGCGTGGCCCTGGGCTGCGGCAAGGTGCTGGAGCATCCGAAGTGGATGAAGGGCGTCCTGGAATCCACCCTGGCCTAGTCTTAAAAGCTCCTCTAGAGGCGCCGGGGGGCGCCAGGAGAACAGTACGTGCCCTTTCGCGAAGGTCCCCTCGGCGACCTGAAAGTGCCGCTTACCTGGACGGCCGCCGTGGCCCTGGTGGTGGCGGCCGTCATCGCCGTGGCCTTCCTGCTGGCTGACCGTCGCGAGACCCTCCAGGAACAGGCGTACGGCGTCACCCGACAGACGATGGACACCGTGGCCAAGCCGGTCAGCGGGGCTATCGCCGCGCCGGGCCGCTGGACGGGCCTCGGCGTCGACTATGTCCGCAGCTACTTCTTCACGGCGTCGGAGAACCGTCGCCTGAAGGCCGAGATGGCCGAGATGCGGCAGTGGCGGGACCGCGCTCTGGCGCTGCAGGACCAGAACGACCGCTTCCGCTCGCTGCTCGGCCTGCGCACCGATCCGCCGATCCCGATGACCGCCGCGCGCGTCGTCAGCGACAGCCGGGGCCCCTTCGCCAACACCCGCCTGGCCGACGCCGGCTCCGAGCGCGGCGTCGAGGTCGGCAATCCGGTGCTGAACGAGCGGGGCCTGGTCGGCCGCGTCGTCGGCGTCGCCAAGGGCGCCAGCCGGGTGCTGCTGCTCACCGACATCGCCTCGCGCACGCCGGTGATGATCGACCGCACCAACGCCCGCGCCATCCTGACGGGCGACGGCGGCCCCAATCCCAAGCTCGAGTATCTGCGCGGCGTCGATCCGATCCAGCAGGGCGACCGGGTGGTGACCTCGGGCGACGGCGGCGTCGTGCCGCGCGGCCTGCCGGTCGGCGCGGCGGTGAAGGGTCTGGACGGTCGCTGGCGCGTGGTGCTGTTCGCCGACCAGTCGTCGATCGACTACGTCCGCATCCTGCTGTTCAAGGACTTCGCCCAGCTGGCCGACCAGAAGCAGCTGGAGACCCACAGCCTGCCGCCGGTGACGACCGAGGATCCGCAAGCCTCGATCCTGTCGAACCCGACCCCGCCGCCTCAGGCGCCGCCGCAAGCGCCCACGACCACCGCGCCCGCATCGTCTGCGAAGCCTGCGCCGGCTCAGACCACTCCCGCGAAGCCCGTGGCGGTCAAGCCCGTCACGCCCACGGAACCGCCGCGATGAGCGGCGCGCGGCCTCTGAACCCAACGGTCTGGCTGGGCCTGCCGATGGCCGCCTGCATCGGCGCGACGGTGCTGCTTTCGGCGCCGCTGCGCGTTTGGGGCCTGCAACTGCCCGAGCCGGTCTTCGCCATGGTCCCAGCCTTCGCCTGGGCCCTGATCCGGCCCTCTATCCTGGCGCCGTTCGCGATCCTGCTTCTGGGCCTGTTCCTGGACGTCTTCTGGGGCGGGCCGACAGGTCTGTGGGGCCTGTCCCTGCTGCTGGGCTATGCGGTCGTGCTGCTGTTCCGCAACATGATGACGGGGCAGAGCCAGCCGATCCTGTGGGGCTGGTTCGCGGCCATCACCGCGCTCAGCATGGCGGCCGGCTACCTCTTCACCATGCTCGATAGCCTGGCCATGCCCAGCCTTCTGGCCGTGTTCTGGCAATTTCTGGCCACGACGGTGCTGTTCCCCTTCGCCTATCGCCTGATCGATCGCTTCGAGGACGCCGACGTGCGGTTCCGGTGAGGTCATGAGCGAGCCCTCAATCTTCTTCTCCGAGGTCAACGAGCGCCAGGGCGTCTTCCACCGGCGGGCCTTCCTGCTGGGCGGCCTGACCGGCGCGGGCCTGCTGGCTCTGGGCGGCCGGCTGGCGCAGCTGCAGCTGGTCGAGGCTCAGCGCTACCAGAAGCTTTCGGCGGGCAACCAGTTCAACTACCGCCTGGTGCCGCCGCCGCGCGGCCTGATCCTGGACCGCAACGGCGTCTCGCTGGCGTCCAACCGGCCGAACTTCCGGCTGATGATCAACAAGGACAAGGATCTCGACGCCGAAGGGGTCCTGGACGACCTGTCCAAGCTGGTGCCGATCGACGGGTCGCGCCGCGCCCGCGTGCTCAAGGAGCTGGATCGCGCCCCGCGCCGGGCGCCGGTCGTGGTCATGGAAGACCTGTCGTGGGAGGAATTCTCCCGCGTGAACATCCGCGCGCCCGAACTGCCCAACGTCACCGCCGACATGGGCGAGGTGCGGGTCTATCCGTTCGGCGGCGCGTTCGCCCACGTGATCGGCTATGTCGCCAAGGTCTCGGATCGCGACCTCAAGGCCGCCGAGGGCGACGCGACCCAGGACCAGGAGCTGCTGCACCACCCGGGCTTCCGGATCGGCAAGCAGGGGGTCGAGAAGGCGTTCGACAGGCAACTGCGCGGCCGCGCCGGCGCCACCAAGACCGAGGTCGACGCGCAAGGTCGCGTCGTCCGGCTGGACCCAGCGGGCGACATTCCCCCGACGCCGGGCAAGGAAATCCGGCTCACGCTCGACGCCGACATCCAGAACCGCGCGCTTGAGGTGATGGGCGACGAAAGCGGCGCGATCGTCGTGATGGACGTCCGCAACGGCGATCTGCTCGCCATGGTCTCGGCGCCCAGCTTCGACGCCAACCGCTTCGTGAAGGGCCTGTCCGGCGCCGAGTACAAGGCCCTGGCCGAGTACGAGCGCAAGCCCTTGCTGGACAAGTCGATGACCGGCCTGTTCCCACCCGGCTCGACCTTCAAGCCGACCGTGGGCCTGGCCGCGCTGACGGCCGGGATCGATCCCGAGATCCGGATCAACTGCCCCGGCCGCTGGTACTACGGCGGCCGCACCTGGCGGTGCTGGGAGCCGGGCGGCCACGGCCCCCAGAACCTGCACGACGCCATCAAGAACTCGTGCGATATCTATTTCTATCAGACGTCGCTCAAGATCGGCCCCGACGCCATCGCCAACGCCGCGCGGGCGATGGGCTTTGGCCAGCTGTTCGACATCGGCATCCCCGGCCAGAAGAAGGGCAACGTGCCCGACCGGGCGTGGAAGAAGCGGGCCTTCAAGAAGAATCCGGCCAACCAGATCTGGTTTCCGGGCGAGACGCCCAGCTACGGGATCGGGCAGGGGGCCCTGACCGTCAACGCCCTGCAGCTGGCGGTGATGACCTCGCGCCTGGCCAACGCCAAGAAGGCCCTGGTGCCGCGCCTGATCAAGTCGGTCGGCGGCGTCGAGCAGCCCAGCGGGGCGGAGGTGCCGGACCTGCCATTCTCGGCCGAGCACCTGGCCTATGTCCGGGGTGGCATGGCCGCCGTGGCCAACGATGTGCGCGGCACCGCCTACAGGCAAAGCCAGCTGGGGCTTGGCGACGTGCAGATGGCCGGCAAGACCGGCACGGCGCAGGTGCGTAGCTATGACGGCGTCGCCAACCGCAAGGGGACGGGCACGATCTGGCGGCTGAAGGACCACAACCTGTTCGTGGCCTTCGCGCCCTACGATGATCCGCGCTACGCGGTCGCCGTCATCGTCGAGCACGGCGGCATGGGCGGCGCCACGGCCGGCGCCCCCCGCGCGCGCGAGGTCATGCGGGTGGCGCTGCTGAAGGATCCCGAGATCCGGGCCCGTATCGAACGCCCGGCGCCTCTGCCCGAGGCCGCGCCCGACGACGTGATGGAGGGCGCCGCCCCCGACGATCCCGTCGAGACGCCGCCGCCGCCCGCGACGGATGCGCCCGCCGCGCCCCCACCGTCCACTTCTCCGCAGGGAGCGCCCCGATGACCCTCAGCGGCGGCCTGACCCGGCCCGGCGAACGCGACCGGCCGATCATCAAGTTCATGGAGGTCGACTGGACCTTCTGCCTGGTGCTGGCGCTGATCGCCGGCGTCGGCAGCCTGATGCTGTTCTCGATCGCCGGCGCGTCTTGGGAGCCCTGGGCCGACAAGCATCTACTGCGTTTCGGCGTCTACTTCATCGTCATGATCATCCTGGCCATGTGCGACCTGCGCTGGTGGTTCGCGATCGCCTATCCGGTCTACGCCGTGGGCCTGGTCCTGCTGGTGGCGGTGGATCTGGTCGGCGACATCTCGCTGGGCGCCCAGCGCTGGCTGCAGCTGGGGCCGGGGCGCCACGAGGTGGTGCTCGAGGGGCCGCTGCCGGTGCGCGAGACGGTGCAGATCGCGTTGCCGCTCAAGCCGCATCGCATCGAGGCCAAGGCCAAGGGCCAGGGCTTCGTCAGCTACATGTGGCCCAAGGCCGGCCGCGACCAGCCGCCGACCGACAGCCCGACCCCCGCCCATCCCGTCATGGTAGGGGGAGGGCACTCAGGCCGGCCGCACCGACTCGGCTTGGGGACCCTTCGGCCCGGCGCCGATCTCCGCGCCGGTTTCGTTGTTCATGCTGTCGAGAACATGGACGCGGAAGTCTGGCGCGTTCTCGGCATCGGACGGCTCGGCCGCGACGATGATGATGTCCTGATGCAAGGACAGCGTCGTCAGGTGGCCGATGAAGCCATCATTTTCGCGAATGAATTGACCGATCACGGGCATGGGTCGTCTCCTTCATATTGCGGTGGATAGGGTCATGGGCGCGCCGTCACCGCGTCGGCGCGCGCCAA
The DNA here is from genome assembly GCF_937900395.1 of uncultured Caulobacter sp. GTDB lineage: Bacteria > Pseudomonadota > Alphaproteobacteria > Caulobacterales > Caulobacteraceae > Caulobacter. The sequence goes on along the minus strand of NZ_CALCDX010000246.1, from coordinate 893 downwards.
ACGAAGCGGCTATCGCCGTCCTCGTCGGTATAGAGAGGGGTTGCCCGGCCGATCACGGCGGAGGCCGGGAGCGGCCCGAAGTAGCGACCGTCGAGGCTGTCGCGGACCTGCCAGTTCATCAGGAACAGCTCGCCGTTCGCGACCAACCGGCAGCCCTGCCAGACGGGCAGCGGGCGCCCGCGACGATCGCGATCGAGCGCGTCGCCCATCGGCACGCCGTCGACCGTGATGGCGAGCCCGGTCCGGCAAACCCGTTGTCCCGGGACCGCGGCGACGCGCTTCAGGAGCGGCACGCCGCGTGGCAGGTAGCCGCCATCGGACAGGAAGGTTGCGAGCGGCTCGGGTGCGTCGACGGCGACCAGATCGGTCACGTCGAGCGCGCCCACGTCGCCGATTGTGTAGAAGCCGACCGGCGTGCTGGCGGACGCGTTCCAGATCAGGCGCGGCGCGAACGAAGCGATCGAAGCCACGCCGATAAGCGAGACGGCCGCCGTAGTGACGATGGCGTAGGTAAGCCGGGTCATGCGCCGATCTCCCGACGCAGGAGAAAGGCGCGATGCTGCCGAAAGCCATAAGCGCGCGGCGTTTCGCCGATGGTCATCCTGAGCTCGGCATCGACGGCCATGGCCTGCGCGGTGCCGTGAAGCGGGTCGGCACATTTCCCGTGAACGGCAAGGGCTCGGAATTCGCCGACGGCTTCGAGCCGGGCGGGGCGACCGCCAACATCGTCGGCGTCGAGGACGGCAACCTGCCGCACGAGGCCAGCATCGAGGAAGGCCGCCTCGACGAGGAACGCCGGCTGATGTACGTCGGCATCACCCGCGCCAAGGAACAGCTGTGGCTCTCGCACGCCAACGAAGCGCAGCGCTGGGGCGACCGGATGCGCCTGAAGC
>NZ_CALCDX010000245.1 GCF_937900395.1 uncultured Caulobacter sp. | reverse complement strand
CTGGAGCGCTATGGCCGCTACACGGTCGTGCGTCCCGAGCCGCAGTGCTTCTGGGCGCCGCGCCTGGACCAGAAGGTCTGGGACAACGCCGACGCCGTCTTCGACCCGACCGATGAGGACGAGGCCGGCCGCTGGCGGTTCAAGGGCAAGCCGATCGAGAAGTTCCCGCTGGCCTGGGGCGGCGCCAAATTCCACGGCCAGTTCACGCCCTTCCGCCACCTGGCCTTCTTCCCCGAGCAGGCGGCCAACTGGGCCTGGCAGGACGAGCGCGTTCGGGCCTTTTCCAAGGCTTCAGGCCGCCAGCCCAAGGTTCTGAATCTGTTTGGCTATACCGGCGTGGCCTCGCTAGTCTGCGCGGCCGCCGGCGCGGCGGTCACGCATGTCGACGCCTCCAAGAAGTCGGTCGGCTTCGCCCGCGAAAACGCCGCCTTCGCCGGCCTCGCCGACAAGCCCATCCGCTGGATCGTCGAGGACGCCCGCAAGTTCGTGGCCCGCGAGGTCCGGCGCGGCAATGTCTATGACGGGATCATCCTGGACCCGCCCAAGTTCGGCCGCGGCGCCGACGGCGAGGTCTGGCGCCTGTTCGAGGACCTGGCGGCCCTGACCCGGGACGTCGCCGCCCTGCTCAGCGAGGACGCTTCGTTCCTGCTGATGAATGCCTACGCCGCCCGCGTCTCGGGCGCGGCGCTGTCGGGCCTGCTGGCCCAGGAGCTGGACGGCCGCGGCGGCGTCATCGACTGGGGCGAGCTCTCGCTGGTCGAGGACAAGGGCGACCGGCAGATCGGACTGTCGTTCTTCGCCCGCTGGTCTTCGGAAGGATAAGGCCCATGGGCGCCAAGACCGTCACCTCCCTGACCAACAATACCGTCAAGGCCGTCCGCGCCCTGCACATGCGCAAGGAGCGCGAGGAGAGCGGCCTCTTCCTGGCCGAGGGGCTGAAGATCGTCATCGAGGCGATCGACTGCGGCCACGCGCCGAAAATCGTCATGTACGGCCCCGACGCGGCCGACCATCCGATGCTGAAGAAGGCCGCCCAGGCCTGCCTGAAGGCCGGCGGCGAAGTCATTGAGGTCAATCGCGAAATCCTCGAGAAGGTCTCGCGCCGCGACAACCCTCAGGCCGTGGTCGCGGTGTTCAAGCAGGTTTTCACGCCGCTCTCGTCAATCGTCCCCGAAAGCGCCCCGTGCTGGGTGGCCATGCAGGCCGTCCGCGACCCCGGCAATCTCGGCACCGTGATCCGCACCGCCGACGCGGCGGGCTGCGGCGGGGTGATCCTGGTCGGCGACTGCGTCGATCCCTATTCAGTCGAGGGCGTGCGGGCGACCATGGGCTCGATCTTCGCGGTCAAGATCGCCAAGGCCACGATCCCTGAGTTCCTCGCCTGGCGCGCCACCTGGCCCGGCAGCGTGGTCGGCACCCTGCTGACCGCCACCGTCGACCACAAGTCCGCCGACTATGTGAAGCCGTCGCTGATCCTGATGGGCAACGAGCAACAGGGCCTGCCGCCCGAGCTGGCGGAAGCGTGCGACGTGAACGTGAAGATCCCCATGCGCGGCCGGGCGGACAGCCTGAACCTGTCGGTCGCTACGGGGATCATGATCTACACGGTGACGGGGTAAGGCCATCAAAGTTGCTCCCCCGCGATGCGGGGGAGCTGTCGCGGAGCGACTGAGGGGGCAAGCGCCTTGAAAGTCGAGCTCGCCCCCTCCGGCCCTCTGGGTCACCTCCCCCGCATCGCGGGGGAGGATCTAGGCCCCTCAAGTCCCCCGAGGCTTCGCCCGCGTCACCGGCGCGGCGCTGGCCGGATCGTCCGGCCAGACGTGCCGGGGATAGCGGCCCTTCATCTCGACCTTCACCTCGCGCCAGGAGCCCTTCCAGAAACCCGGCAGGTCCTTGGTGATCTGGATCGGACGGTGGGCGGGCGACAGCAAGGCCAGCGTCAGCGGGACCTTGCCGCCGGCCACGCTGGGGTGTTCGGCGAGGCCGTAGAGCTCCCCGACCCGCACCTCGACGCGCGGTCCTCCCTCGGCGGAATAGTCGATGGCGAAAGTGTTGCCGGTCGGCGCCTCGAAGCGCGCCGGCAACAGAGCGTCCATCTTGCGCTGCAGGTCCCAGGGCACGAGCGTCTTCAGCGCGTCGTGCAGCGTCCCCTCGTCCAGGCTGGACAGCGAGGAACGACCGGCCAGCAGCGGCTCCAGCCATTCGTCGAGGCGTTCGATCAGGGCGGGCTCGGAGAGATCGGGCCATTGATCGCCATCGACCTCGCGCAGGAAGGCCACGCGGTCCAGCAGCGCCCTGCCCCGCTCGCCCAGGCGCAGGGCCGACAGCCCCTCGGCGCGGACCTGGTCCAGCAGCGCGCCGGCGATCATCGCCGGGTCGGGGTTCTCGACCAGCCGCTCCTCCAGCACCAGCTTGCCCAGGCGCAGCAGCCGCTTGGCGCGGACCTTGCCGCCAGCGGTCTCCAGGCGGTCCTCCGCGACCAGGCGATCGGCGAAGGCCTCGCGCAGCTCCGTCTCCTCGACGGCGGCGGCCAGCAGGATGCGGTCGCGACTGTCGCCGCCGCCCAACTCGCCGACCGCAAGCCACGGCTCGCGCGCCAGGGGATCGGTCGGCTCCAGATAGACGCCGCGGCCGCCGGCCAGCTGGAATTCGCCGGCCTTGCCGCGCGCCTTGGCGACGCGCTCGGGATAGGCCTCGGCCAGCATCAGCCCGACTTCCAACTCTTGCGCGCCAGAGGCCTTGCCGGCCGCCCGCGCCCAGCGCTCGACGAGGGCCATGGCGTCGCGCGCTCTCGGCGAGCGGTCGCGGTGCAGGTTCTCCAGCCGCCGACGCAGATCGACATCCTTGCCGCCCAGCCCCTGCTCGGTCAGCACCGCGGCGACCTCGGCCGCCTCGCGCGCCTGGCCGGAGGCCGCGCCGCGCACGACCATGTGCGCCAGGCGCGGCGGCAGCGGCATGTCGGCCAAGGCCTTGCCATGGGCTGTCAGGTCGCCGTGAGCGTCCAGCGCCTGGATGCGCGTGAGCAAGCTCCGGGCCTCGGCGAAGGCGGCGGCCGGCGGCGGGTCGAGGAAGGTCAGGCCGCTCGCGTCCTTGGCGCCCCATCGAGCCAGGTCCAGCGCCAGGCGCGAGAGGTCGGCCTCCAGAATCTCCGGTCGGGCGAAAGCGGGCAGCGACCGTGTTTCGGGCTCGTCCCACAGGCGGTAGCAGACGCCGGGCTCGGTCCGGCCGGCGCGGCCCCGGCGCTGGTCGGCGGCGGCGCGGCTGACGCGGACCGTCTCCAGCCGCGTGATGCCCGAGGCCGGGTCGTAGCGCGGCACCCGGGCGAGACCTGCGTCGATCACGACGCGCACACCCTCGATGGTCAGGCTGGTCTCGGCGATGGAGGTGGCCAGCACGACCTTGCGGCGGCCGGCCGGCGCGGGCGAGATGGCGCGGTCCTGCGCCGCCGGTTCCAGCGCGCCATAGAGCGGCGCGACGTCGACGTCAGGACGGCGCAGCCGCTCGTTCAGCCAGCTTTCGACGCGCCGGATCTCGCCCTGTCCCGGCAAGAACACCAGGATCGAGCCGGTCTCCTCCGCCAGCGCCCGCTCGACGGCGCGACCGACGCGCTCCTCCAGCCGCTGGCGTTCGTCGCGGCCAAGGTAGCGGGTGTCGACCGGGAACATCCGCCCCTGGCTCTCGACGACCGGCGCGTCGTTGAGCAGCGCCGAGATCCGCGCGCCGTCCAGCGTGGCCGACATCACCAGCAGGCGCAGGTCGTCGCGCAGCACGCTCTGGACGTCGCGGGCGAAGGCCAGACCCAGGTCGGCGTCCAGGCTGCGCTCGTGAAACTCGTCGAAAAGCACGGCCGCGACGCCGTCCAGGCCCGGGTCGTCGAGAATCATCCGCGTGAAGACGCCCTCGGTGACCACCTCGATCCGCGTCCGAGCCGAGACCTTGGACTGCAGACGCACCCGGAAGCCGACCGTTTCGCCGACGGACTCGCCGAGATTGGCGGCCATGCGCGCCGCGGCCGCACGCGCGGCCAGGCGCCGAGGCTCCAGCACGATCAGCTTGCGGCCCTGAACCCACGGCTCTTCCAGGAGCGCCAAGGGAACGGCCGTGGTCTTGCCCGCGCCCGGGGGGGCGACGAGAACGGCGGTCTCCCGCGCGCCAAGGGCGCCTTTCAGCGCCGGAAGGGCCTCGAAAATGGGCAACATCGCGCCCGCTTTACTGGCCGCGCCGCTTCACGCCAAGCATCTCTGGACTAGTCACGGGCGCGGAGAACATTTACGCGCTTTAACCGCTCGACCTTGACCCCATGCTCATAAAAGGGTCACGGTCCGCAAAATTTTCCAAAGGCGACCCCAGGGGGAGTCTTGCCTATTCAGGAGGAACTATGTGGCGCGTAAAATCGCTTGATGCGATCCTAGCGACGGCCGAGAAGAAATCGTTGCACCGCTCGCTGGGTCCCGTGCAGCTGACGCTGCTGGGTGTGGGCGCGATCATCGGCACCGGCATCTTCGTTCTGACCGCCGCGGCGGCGCAGAAGGCCGGCCCCGGCATGATGTGGAGCTTCGTGATCGCCGGCGCCGTCTGCGCCTTCGCCGCGCTCTGCTACTCTGAACTGGCTTCCATGGTGCCCGTCTCGGGCTCGGCCTACACCTATTCCTACGCCGTCATGGGCGAACTGCTGGCCTGGATGGTCGGCTGGGCGCTGATCCTCGAATATGCGGTCGCCGCCAGCGCCGTCTCGGTCGGCTGGTCCGGCTACTTCCTGGGCCTGATCGAGCACGCGTTCGGCTTCCATTGGCCTGACGCCATCCGGCACGGTCCCGCCTGGTCGATGAACGGCTGGATGCCGGTCGCCGACTTCAGCGCCGGCATCGTCAATGTTCCCGCCATCATCGTGGCCCTGGCCGTGACCGCCCTGCTGGTCATCGGCACCACCGAAAGCGCCACCGTCAACGCCGCTCTGGTCGCCATCAAGGTCACGGCCCTGACCGTGTTCATCGCGATGGCCCTGCCGGTCCTGAAGACCGGCAACTTCTCGCCGTTCACCCCGAATGGCTGGTTCGGCCCCGCGGGCACGACCGGCATGGGCGTCGTCGGCGCGGCCGCCTCGATCTTCTTCGCCTATGTCGGCTTCGACGCGGTCTCCACCGCCGCCGAAGAGACTAAGAACCCGCAGCGCAACGTGCCGATCGGCCTGATCGGCTCGCTGGCGCTCTGCACCATCTTCTACCTGCTAGTCGCGGCCGGCGCGATCGGCGCGGTCGGCGCCCAGCCGGTGCTTGGCGCGGACGGTTCGGCCGTCCAGCCGGGCTCGGCGGCCTTCACCGCCGCCTGTAACCTGGCCGCCAATAAGGACGCCTTGGTCTGCTCGAACGAGGCCCTGGCCCACGTGCTGCGCCAGATCAACTTCCCGCTGCTCGGCAACCTGCTGGGCCTGGCGGCCAACCTGGCCCTGCCCTCGGTCATCCTGATGATGATCTACGGCCAGACCCGCATCTTCTTCGTGATGGCGCGCGACGGCCTGCTGCCCGAGAAGCTGGCCACCATCCACCCCAAGTTCAAGACGCCGCACATCGTGACCATCGTCACCGGCCTGTTCGTCGCCCTCGCCGGCGCGTTCTTCCCGGTCGGTCAGCTGGCCGACATCTCGAACTCGGGCACGCTGTTCGCCTTCTTCATGGTGTCGATCGCCGTGATGGTGCTGCGCGTGAAGGATCCGAACCGTCCGCGTCCGTTCAAGACGCCGCTGATCTGGGTGATCGCCCCGATCTCGCTGGTCGGCTGCGCGGTGCTGTATTTCAACCTGCCGCTCGAGGCGATGGCCGTGCTGCCCGTCTGGGGCGCCATCGGCCTGGTGATCTACTTCGCCTACGGCTACCGCAAGAGCCACGTCGGCCGCGGCCTCACCGAGGTTCCGGAACTGGCCGCCGACGCGCCGGCTGGTCCCGTTCCGCCGATGCCGGGCGCCCCGGCGCCGGGTTCGAAGGAAGAACGCGACTAACAAGGTTGGCTTGATCTCTAGCTGAGAGGCTTTAGGTCAGAAGGGCGGGCGCTTCGGCTCCCGCCCTTTTCTTTTGGAGGTCGTCCGATGAGTGACGCCATGCCCATCGCCGCCATGATCGCGCCGGTCACGCCGCTGCAGCAGAACTGCACGATCGTCTGGTGCGCCAAGACGATGAAGGCCGCGATCATCGATCCGGGCGGCGAGGTCGATCGCCTGCTCAAGGCCCTGGCCGACAAGGGCCTGACGCTGGAGAAGATCTGGATCACCCACGGCCATATGGACCACGCCGGCGGCGCGGCCGAACTGAAGGCCCGCACCGGGGTCCCGATCGAAGGCCCGCACGAGGCCGACCAGTTCTGGATCGACCGCATCCAGCAGAGCGGTGAGATGTACGGCATGCCCGAGGCTCGGATCTTCGTTCCCGACCGCTGGCTGCAGGATGGCGACAAGGTCACGCTGGGCGAGACCGAGTTCGAGGTCCTCCACTGCCCCGGCCACACGCCCGGCCACGTGGTGTTCTTCCACCGGCAGGCCAAGTTCGCTCAGGTCGGCGACGTGCTGTTCCAGGGCTCGATCGGCCGCACGGACTTCCCGATGGGCAATCACCAGGATCTGATCAACGCCATCACCCACAAGCTTTGGCCGCTGGGCGAGGACGTACGCTTCGTGCCCGGCCACGGGCCGATGTCCAGCTTCGGGGCCGAGCGCTGCAGCAATCCGTTCGTTAGCGATCGCGCGGTGGCCGCGATGAATGCGCAGGGCGCGGCCTATCACGCGCCCGAGAACCATTCGCCGGGCTGAGGTCAACCGGACCCGGTCCGCTAAGGGGGGAAGCAGACCGGGCCCGAGCGCCGGAGGACCGCATGATGGGGGGGACGGCCCACCGACCGGATTTCGATGCCACGGGAGGGTTGCGCCGCTGTTTCAGAGATGAAATCTGAGCGTGACGGGGCCGTGACAGGAAAGCGCATATGGAAAACGCCCAAAATACCGTTCAAGGCGACCCAGACGCTTCGCGGGGCGCGGCGTCGCGCATCCTGATCGTTGATGACGACCCCGGCATCCGCGACGTGGTGTCGGACTTCCTCAGCCGCCACGGCTACGCGGTGGAGACGGCGCAGGACGCCCGCACCATGGAGCAGGTCCTGGCGCGCGGGCCGATCGACCTGATCGTCCTGGACGTCATGCTGCCCGGCGAGGACGGCCTGGCGATCTGCCGCCGGCTGTCCTCCGCCGCCGATGGCCCCTCCATCATTATGCTCTCGGCCATGGGCGAGGAGACCGACCGGATCGTTGGTCTGGAGCTCGGCGCCGACGACTATCTGCCCAAGCCGTGCAATCCGCGCGAGCTGCTGGCCCGCGTCAGGGCCGTGCTGCGCCGGCGCCAAGAGCCGCGCGTGGCCGACGACGCCATGGGCGCGGCCTGCGAGTTCGCGGGCTGGCGGCTGGATCTGGTCCGCCGCGAACTGCGCTCGCCGCAGTCTGTGGTCGTCAACCTCTCCAGCGGGGAATTCTCGCTGCTGCGCGCCTTCGTCGAGCGGCCGCAGCGCGTGCTGACCCGCGACCAGCTGCTGGACCTGGCGCGCGGCCGCGACAGCGACGCCTATGACCGCGCGATCGACGTGCAGATCAGCCGCCTGCGGCGCAAGCTGGACGACGGCGGCGGCGGCGAGCTGATCCGCACGATCCGCAGCGAAGGCTACATGTTCACCGCCAAGGTCGTGCGCACCCCATGACGATGTTTCGGCGCGGCGCGCCGCTGTTCGTGCAGGCTCTGGGGCTGGTGATCGTCACCTTGGTGGCGGCCCAGCTGATCGCCATCGCGGTCATCTTCAACCTGCCCCCGCCGCCGCCCGAGTTCTATCGTTCGGCCGAGATCGTCCGCGCGCTCAAAACGGGCCAGCCCGTCCAGCCTCGCGACGGCCGCCTGTTGGTGGTCAAGGAGCACGGCTCGATGCGCTCCAATGGCCCCGACAGCATCCGCCGCGCCGACTTCAAGGCTGGCATCGCCCGCGCGATCGGCGTTCCGGCCAATCGCGTCGAACTGCAGACCGACAACGGCCCGCGCTTCTTCGTCCGTCGCACGCCGGTCAATCCGCCGAGCACCGCTGACGCTCGTCCCCCGCCCAACGGCCGTCAAGCTCGCGAGCCGTTCGCCCGCGAGCCTGGCTCCGGCGGTCCGCCCGGCGCCCGCGACCAGCCGCGGGACGAGCCGCTGATCTTCGGCGACTTCAAGTTCGGCGTGCGCCAAAGCGATGGTCGCTGGCTGGTGGTCGAACCCAAGCCCACCTTCCGCATGGACAGCTGGCAGCAACGCATCCTGCTGATCCTGCTGCTGTCAGTGATCGCCGTGACGCCGCTGGCCTGGCTGTTCGCGCGGCGTCTGTCGCAGCCGATCACCGCCTTCGCCGACGCCGCAGAGCGGCTGGGCAAGGACCCGCGCACGCCGCCCTTGAACCTGTCCGGCTCGACCGAGGTGGTCGCCGCCGCCTCGGCCTTCAACATGATGCAGGAACGCCTGCGTCGCTACGTCGAGGACCGCACGGCCATGGTGGGCGCGATCGCCCACGACCTGCGCACGCCCCTCACCCGCCTGAAGTTCCGCATCGAGGCCGCGCCCGACGATATCCGTCCGAAGCTGGCCGCCGACATCGATCAGATGGAGGCGATGATCGCCGCGACACTGGGCTTCGTACGCGACACCAACCGACCGGCCGAACGCACCAAGCTGGAGCTTTCCTCCCTGCTGGAAAGCGTGATGGACGAGGCGGCCGAGACCGGCGGCGACGCCACGGTCGAGCAGGCCGAGAAGACCGTGATCGAGGGCGATCCCGTGGCGCTGAAGCGCTTGGTCCAGAACCTGGTCGAGAACGCCCTGAAGTATGGCGGCGCCGCCCGGGGGCGAGTCTATGCCGATGATGGCATGGCGATCATCGAGATCGACGACGACGGCCCGGGCGTGCCGCCGGCCGAGCTGGAGCGGGTGTTCGAGCCCTTCTATCGCGGCGAGCCTTCGCGCAATCGCCAAACCGGCGGCATTGGCCTGGGCCTCGCGGTCGTCCGTTCCCTGGCGCGCGCCCACGGTGGAGACGTCACCCTGGCCAACCGCCAGGACGGCGGCCTGCGCGCCAGCGTCCGCCTGCCCGCCTAAGGTGACGAAAGCCTTCGGTTTATTGCGCCGCCGCAAGCTCCGTCGGCTCGGCTGACATTGCCCCGCAATCGGAGTGGTCTTCAAAGCTGAGCATGAAGACATCCGCCATGCCGCTCCGCGCCCTCGTCCTGACCACGATCCTGGCCGCTCTTTCCGCCTGTGCTGGCGGTCCGCCCAAAGGCGGTCCGGGACCCGAGGATGGTGATTTCGGACCGCCTGGTCGCGGCGGTTCTGGCCCAGTGGGAGCCCAGCAGCTGTTCATCAGCCCGGCGGGAGAGCCGTTCCGCGCGGCGCCCGGGCAGCCCTATCCCGTCGCCGCCTGGTTCTCCGGCGCGGACGCCAATCACGACGGCGCAGTGAGTCGGGACGAGTTCATCGCCGACGCCCTAAGGTTCTTCGCCGTGGTCGACGCTGACCATAGTGGCGTGATCGACGGGTTCGAGGTCTCGGCCTACGAGGCGCGCATCGCGCCGGAGATCATCGGCGGCGCGGCCCCCTCGATGCGGCGCGGCCCGATGGGCCAGGGACCTGGCGGCGGCGGTCCGCCCGGCGGCGGACGCGGCCCTGGCGGAGGCGAAGGTCCCGGCGACCGACGCGGCGGCGGCATGGGCGCCAACGTCCTGCAGGGCGCCGCGCTCTACAGCCTGATCGCCGAGCCGGAGCCCGTGATGGGCGCGGACGCGGACTTCAACCGTCGCATCACCAAGGACGAGGCCGCCAAGGCCGCCAAGACCCGCTTCGCCCTGCTCGATCGCGACAAGGACGGCGTGCTGAAACTGGAAGAGCTGCCCAAGACCCCCGCCCAGCTCAGGGCCGAGGGCGGCAAAGACCGCGACAAGCCACGCGGCCGTCCGCGCCGCCGCTAGCTGCCGACAAGGCTGGCGATGATGTTGATGCCCAGCGCCAGGACCGCGGTGTTGTAAAAATAGGCGGCGGCCGCGTGGGCGGTGACCAGGCGGCGCAGCTTGGAGGTCAGGATGTTGTTGTCCGACACCTGGAAGGTCGCCCCGACGCTGAAGGCCAGATAGGCGAAGTCGAGATAGCTGGTCGGCTGCTCGCCCGGGAACTCAATGCCGCCCTTGTCCTTGCCCGCGCCGAAATAGCGGTGCGCGTAGTGCAGGACGAACACCGTCTGCAGCACCAGCCACGACAGCACCAGCGTCGCCCCCGCGCAGCCGATGATCAACGCCCGCGCGCTGCTCATCGCATCCTTGGCCACGATCATCGCGTCGACCACCGCCCCTAGACTGACGGCGATGGCGGCCAGGACGATCAACATCAGCACCGGCACGCCTTCGTCATAGCTCGCCGCCCGCGAGCGCAACTCTGTCTCGCTTGACCGGATGAACAACGTCCACATCAGCGTCAGATACGCCAAGGCCGCGCTATCCCAGGCCAACAACAGGCGCGCTCCGCGCGGCGCGCCAAAATAATTGGCCGTCATCCAAACGACTATCCCGACCGCGAAAGCCGCCGCCAGACGCCAATGCGACATGGCGCGGGACGGCGTTTGCTTGGTGTTGCGCGGCATTCTCAGGCGACTCCTTGAAACCGGGACAATCCCGGTCCGGCGTAATTAGTGCGGCTTCGCGGTGAACCGAAAGCGTCCTCGCTGGTTACTTCACCGGAACGCGCAGGAAACGATACCGATGACCGACCCCGACGCCCCGCCTCCTACCGAGCCCAAGCCGCCCGAGTACGAGCCTGGCGTCATCCCCGTCGAGGAGCCCCCCACCTCGCCGCCGGTCGATCCCGGGGACGACCGTCCCTATGGCGTCGCGCCCTCGCTCGTACCGCCTGTGACCAGTCCCGACTAGGAGCCCCAGATGGACACCGATAGCGAACGTCCCCGCGGTCGTCGCGGTTTCGCCGCCATGGACCCGGAACGCCGGCGCGAGATCGCCAGGAAGGGCGGAGCGAGCGTGCCCAGCGAGAAGCGCAGTTTCGCCAAGGATCGAGACCTGGCGGCCAACGCCGGTCGTAAGGGCGGCTCGTCCTCGCGCGGCGGCCGCCCCGGCGAACGCGGCATCTAAGCGATCGAACCGCGGTTCGAATGCGCCGGTTCCGATAGCCTCGGAACCGGCGCTTTTTCGCGCCTGTCGTCGGCCTCGCCCCCTCAAGCCGTCAGGACGTACACGCCAAAAGCGGGGTCCGAGCTGATCCAACGCTGGGCTACGGCCCAGCCCGCGCGCCGCGCGATCGCATCGAACGCCTCAGGACGGTACTTGTAGGAGTTCTCGGTGTGGATGGTCTCGCCGGCGGCGAAGGCGAAGCCATGATCGCCGACCATCACGATCTGGTCGCGGACGCTCTCCAGATGCATCTCGATCCGGCTCTCCTCGGCGTTCCATATGGCGCGGTGGCTGAAGGCGGCGGGATCGAACGTCCCCCCCAGTTCGCGGTTGATGTGGGCCAGCACATTGCGATTGAACGCCGCCGTGACGCCCTGGGCGTCGTCATAGGCCGGGATCAGCACCGCCGGGTCCTTGGCGACGTCCGCCCCGACCACGAACAGCGATCCCTCCCCGAGCAGCTCGCGCGCCCCGCGAAGCAGCGCCTCGGCCTCGTCCGGTGCGAAATTGCCAATCGTCGAGCCCGGAAAGAAGCCCACCAGGGGTCGACCGCGCGCGCCCTCGGGCGGGGTGAGCGCCTTGGTGAAGTCTTCGACCAGGGGCGCGACAACCAGGTTGGGATAGTCGGCGCGGAGACTGGCGGCCGCCTCTTCAAGCGCGGAGGGGCTGATGTCGATCGGCGCATAGACCGCCACTTGCGGCGCCGCGTCCAACACGATGCGGGTCTTGGTGCTGGCGCCGCTGCCGAACTCGACGAGGGCCGCGCCGTCGGGAATGCGCGCGGCGATCTCGGGCGCGATCTCGCGCAGCAAGGCGGTCTCGGTCCGGGTCAGGTAGTATTCCGGCAAGCCGCAGATCTGCTCGAACAGGCGCGAGCCCTCGGCGTCATAGAAGTACTTGGCCGGAAGGGTCTTCGGCGTGGCCGAGAGACCCGCGATCACCTCCTCGAGGAACGGATTTCCCGGCGTGACCTCGGCCAGGCGATCATCGTCGGCCAGCCTCACGCCGGCGAACATCCAGCGCCGGTCGGGATGGAAGAAGTTGCGATAGGTCGCGCGCGAATGGCCCGGCGGCGTCGCCTCGCAGCCGCCGCGCAGCACCATTTGATTGATCATGAACTTGCCGTTGTACTCGCCGAGCGCGCCCGCCCCCGGCTTGAAGCCCGGATAGGCGGCGTAGGCGCTGGAGGTCCACTGCCAGGCTGATCCGAACAGCTGACGCAGCGCGCTCTTGCCCGAAGCGGTGGCCGCGGCTTCCCATTCAGCCTCGGTCGGCAGCCGACGTCCCGCCCAGGCGGCGTAGGCGGCGGCCTCGTAATAGCTGACGTGAACCACCGGCGCGTTCGGATCCACCGGATGGCGACCGCGCAGGGTCATGGTGGTCCAGACGCCGTTGGCCTCGAGCCGCCAATAGCCCGGCGCGGTCCATCCCTCCTGCTGCGCGGCAGCCCACCCTTCGGAAAGCCACAAATCGACGCGCTGGTAGCCGCCGGCGTCGATGAAGGCGATCCACTCGGCGTTGGTCACCAGACGGTCGGAGAGGCGAAACGGGGCGACATAGACACGATGCCGGGGCCGCTCATTGTCGAAGGCGAAGCCGCCTTGATCGGCGCCGATATCGACCAGACCGCCCGCGAACCGGTGGAAGCGTTGCGGACCGGGATCCGGACGGCTGGACGGCGCGCTGGCCTGGTAGGCGGGACTGAGCGGGGATTGGGCGAAGAGGTGCAGGATATCCATCAGGATCAACTCCTGATGCTGCTCCTCGTGGGCGAGGCCAAGGTCGAGGCGCTCACGGATTTCGGAGGTCAGCGGACCGTCCAGCAGGCGCTCCATGGCCGCATCCACGTGAGCGCGATAGGCGCTGACGACGTTGACCGAGGGCCGGGTCAGCAGGCCGCGCTGAGGCCTGGGCTGCCGGGGCCCGACCGCCTCGTAATAGGAATTGAACAGGTAGCCAAAAGCCGGATCGTAGACCTTGTAGTCCGGCAGGAACGGCGAGAGCAGAAAGGTCTCGAAGAACCAGGTCGTATGCGCGCGGTGCCACTTGGTGGGGCTGGCGTCCGGCATGGACTGGGCGGCCTGATCCTCGGGCGACAGCGGCGCGGCCAGGGCCTCGGTGCGCCGACGGACCCGCCGGTAGCGCTCAACCGCATCGCCAGCCTCCGCCTCCGCCACACTCAGAGGAGCCAAATCGCGGATGGGCAGATCGTCGGGGGTCATGAGGGCTCCTCGGGACGTGGTGGCGCTTGCCGGCCCAGGCGACGACAACGTCCGCGAAACTTCGGCGTTCCAACCTCCGCTGGCAAGCGACGCAGGTTCGCCTGCTGACACAGCGTGTCAGGACACTCGCGGCAAGGCTTGGACGAACAGAAGATATTCCGGGGTCCATGGAGGACATGTCCCCGTGGCGACGTCCTTTCTTGGCAAGGACCTCGACCGCCCCTTACGGTCGTGTCCCGCCGGCCGGGGAATTGAGCAGCTCCGGCCGGCCCCTCTTCCCGAGGGCTAACGCCTTAGGCGGCCGCCGCGCGATCCAGCAGCGCCGAAATCATCGCCTGAAGGACCTCTGTCGTCGCGGTGGGTTCAAGAGCCTGGTCCTGGCGCAGGCGCCGCCAGGCGTCGAAACTCAGCAGCAGGTCGATCGCCTCGAAGAGATCCCGATCGGCGGCCAGAGCGGCCGGGAGTTCGCGCCGCAGGATCTCCCGCGACGCCGCGACCAGCTTGGCGTTGTGGAGGTCCAGCGCGGTCGATTGATGGCGGTGAACCTCGGACGCGCGCTTGAAGGGCGCGACCCGCTCATAGGCCCAGCCCCGGCGTTCGACCAGCTCGAGCACCCTACCGCGCCAATCAGCGGCCTTGAAGGGCGTGTCCGCCAAGGACATCAGCTCGGCCTCGATCACCGCCGACATCTCGCGGTACAGGCTTTCCAGGTCCTTGAAGTGCCGGAAGACGGTGCGCAGGCCGACTTCCGCACGCCCCGCCACCTGTTCAGCCGAAGGGGAAACGTAACCCTCTTGGACCAGGTCGAGCATCGCCTGCACGATGCGGGCGCGGCTGTCCTGCCCTCGGCGACGCCGGCCATCGGCGGACGGCGCATCGTCGTTCGGCTGAGGCAGAAGATAGCGCGCGCGATCCAAGTCCGAGGTCCTCCTTCGTCCTGCTTAGCGTCCGTGCGGCGCGACCGCTACCCGCCAAACGTCGAGGTCGTTCTTGACAGCCGCCGATATAATGACACTCATTATGTCAATACAACGGACAGCGCGGAGGGGATCGACCATGGACGTGTTGCGGACGCCGGACGAGCGGTTCCAGAATTTGGCCGATTGGCCCTACGCCCCTCGCTACACCGAGATCGCCGACGCCGATGGAACACGCCTGCGCGTCCATCACGTCGACGAGGGCCCGCGAGGCCAGCGCCCCATCCTGCTGATGCACGGCGAGCCGTCCTGGGCCTATCTCTACCGCAAGGTCATCGCCGACTTGGTCGCCAGGGGCCGCCGCGCCGTGGCGCCCGACCTGATCGGCTTCGGCCGCTCGGACAAGCCGGCCAAGCGCGGCGACTACACCTACGAGCGGCACGTGGCCTGGATGAGCGACTGGCTCGTCCGCAACGATCTCAAGGACATCGTCCTGTTCTGCCAGGATTGGGGCGGCCTGATCGGCCTGCGGCTGGTCGCGGCCTTTCCCGAGCGGTTCGCGGCCGTGGTGGTCTCCAACACCGGCCTGCCGATCGGCCAGGGCAAGACCGAGGGCTTCGAGGCCTGGCTGAACTTCAGCCAGAACGTCCCCGAGCTGCCGATCGGCTTCATCCTGAACGGCGGAACGGCCCGCGATCTCTCCGACGCCGAGCGCGCCGCCTATGACGCGCCCTTCCCTGATGAGACGTACAAGGAAGGCGCGCGGCAGTTCCCGGCTCTGGTTCCGATCACACCGGAACACGCCTCGATCGCCGAGAACGAGGCCGCCTGGAAGGTGCTCGAGCGCTTCGACAAACCGTTCCTGACCGCCTTCTCGGACGCCGACCCGATCACGCGCGGCGGCGACGCCATCTTCAAGGCCCGTGTGCCGGCGACCGGAAAATCCAAACACGTGACGCTGAAGGGCGGACACTTCATCCAGGAGGACGCCCCGGCCGAGATCGCCGCCCTGCTCGACGAGCTGGTCGCGTCCCTGCCCCAGCCGGAGGTGGTCGCGTGAAGGTCGTCAACGCCGTCTTCCCCGAGCCCACACAAATGGTCGAGTTCTTCGGCGCGCCCGAGGACGGACCGTTCGTCATGGTCAACCTGCTGAAGTTCCACGAGAAGGCTCAGTACCCGGACGGATCGGACAGCCATCTTTCAGGCAAGG
This sequence comes from uncultured Caulobacter sp., assembly GCF_937900395.1. Lineage (GTDB taxonomy): Bacteria > Pseudomonadota > Alphaproteobacteria > Caulobacterales > Caulobacteraceae > Caulobacter. The sequence goes on along the minus strand of NZ_CALCDX010000245.1, from coordinate 2,327 downwards.
AGGCCTATGCCCGCTATGGCGAGGCGGTCCGCAAGCTGGTCGAGGGCCTGGGCGGCCGCATCCGCTACAATGGCGCGGTCACCGGCCTGCTGCTGGGCGAGGTCGAGGAGCTGTGGGACGCGGTCGCCCTGGCCGAGTACCCGTCCCTGGCCGCCTTCCAGGCCATGGCGACGTCGCCCGAGATGCACGCCATCGAGCACCATCGCAAGGCGGGCCTGGCCGGGCAGTTGAATATCCGCACGCGGCCAGGTCCGGGCTTCTAACGCTCTCGGAAAACGGTGCGGAAGCCGATGTGCGAGGCGCCGCTATCGGGCGGTCCTGGCGTGCGGGCGGCCGGCCGATAGCGGAAGCAGTAGTCGTCCGCGCACAGGAACGAGCCGCCCTTGATCACGTGCTTGGCGACGTTCGGCTCGTCGGGGTCGAGGGCGCGGATCTCGGGCGGACCGCCCGTCTCGATCACGCTGGCCGGCGCCAGGCCGGGCCGGAACCAGTCCTTGGTCCATTCCCAGACATTGCCGGCCATGTCGACCAGGCCGTAGCCGTTGGGCGGAAAGCAGCCGGCCGGCGCGGCGCGCGCCTTGAAGCCGTCATCGCCCAGGTCCTGGGCGGGAAAGACGCCCTGCCAGGTGTTGGCCCGCGGATGCTTCGGGTCCTGAGGCTGGTCGCCCCAGGCGTACTTCTTGGCGACGAGGCCGCCGCGCGCGGCGTACTCCCACTCGGCCTCGGTCGGCAGGTCGCGCCCCAGCCAGCGGGCGTAGGCCATGGCGTCCTCCCAGGCGATGTGGACGACCGGCCAGGCGTCCTTGCCCCGGATGCTGGAGCCCGGCCCCTCGGGATGGCGCCAGTCGGCGCCGGGGATCACCCGCCACCATTGCGAGGGATCGTCCGACCTCGCCCCCTTTTCCCCCACGAAAACGAGCGAGGCCGGACGCCGCTGCGCCGCCGACAGGTGGGCGTAGCGCGCGGGGTCCAGCGGCCGTTCGGCCACGGTGCGATAGCCCGTGGCCGCGACGAACCGCGCGAAGGCGGCGTTGGTGACCTCGGTGCGATCAATCCAGAACGGCGCGACGCGGACGTTCTCCGGAGGCCCCTCCTCCGGCCGGACCGGCGCGCCGCCCATCAGGAAATCGCCGCCGGAGAGCCTGACCATGCCCGCCGTGCGGTGGGCCGGATCCGGAATGGGCAAGTCGGCCAGACAGGCCTTGGGCGTCTTTTGTCCGCAGGCCGCGAGGCAAAGCGCCGCCGCCGACAGGAACAGAAACCTCAGTTGTCCCAATAGATGTACTCGTCACTGGCTTTGGACGGCTGGCCGCCGGGATGGTCGATATAGATCGCACCCGACAGCAGAGAAGGCCAGGCGGGCTTGACCATCTGACTGTCCAGCTGAGCCAGGATCGCCGTCAACTCGCGGACCTTGTCGGGGCGGGCCTTGGCCAGGTCGCGCCGTTCGGTCGGATCGTTGGCCAGGTCGAACAGCCAGACCTTGTTCGGCTCCTGGGCGACCTGCAGCTTCCAGCCGCCGGCCATCACCACCTTGTAGCGCCCCGAACGCCAGTAGATCGCCTTGTGCGGATCGCCGGAAACCCGGCCCTTCACGAATGGGACGAGGTCGACGCCGTCCATGACCCGGTCTCTCGGGGAACTCGCCCCGGCCGCGCCCGCGGCCTTGATGACGATCGGCCACCGGACCATCCGCCTCGAGGTCGGCCCCGGGACCGAAGCGCTGATTCACCGGGTCCTCGACCTGGTCGAGCACGCGGTCCGGTTGGAACGGCATGGCTCACCAGGAGCCGACCGTGTCGAAACCAAGCGTCCCGGATAGAGCCAAACGCGCGACCCCCGACCACGCCGCCATGTTGGCCCGCGAGCTCGCTGAAGCAGAGCACAAAGCCACACAGGCAGTTCAACCCGTTCCTCCCCAGCACTGTGTTCCGTGCCGTGATGCACCCATGAGCAGAGAGACGACAAATCAATCGATCGTGATCCAGGGCGAAGCCCTCGCGGAGTTGCAGAAACTCCCGGACGCGATCGCTACGGCCGTCATCACCGATCCGCCATACTCCAGCGGCGGCGCGTTCAGGGGTGATCGGATGGCCGATCCAAGCACGAAGTACTGCCAGAACGGGGAGACGGTTGGGCGCATCAGTTTCAGCGGCGACAACCGGGACGGGCGTTCGTGGGCGTACTGGTGCGCGATGTGGATGAGCGAGGCCCAGCGGGTCACCAAGCCGGGAGGTTACCTGCTGTGCTTCACAGACTGGCGGATGCTCCCGCTGTGCACCGACGCCGTTCAAGCTGGCGGCTGGCTGTGGCGGGGCCTGATTGCG
>NZ_CALCDX010000244.1 GCF_937900395.1 uncultured Caulobacter sp. | reverse complement strand
AATGCAGCACCACGACCCGGACGGCTCAGCGCCGGCAGGAAGGACATACGGACTATTCTCGTTCGCCGACGCGGGCTGCGGGACGCCACGGCTTTCGATCCGGTCGACGTCGAGATTGAGGGCGGCGATCAGCTTGGACGCCACGCCCTCGACCGCCAGGTCTCCGCCGCGCGGCAAGCTGCCGAAGTCGAGGCGAGAGATCTCGCCAAAACCCGCGTCGCGCAGTTCCAGGTAGAGACCCACCGCGATGACCAGCGACAGGAAGGACTGCGCCTCGCGGCTGCCAGGGTTGAACGACACGACAACGCCCGCCGGCTCCTCGGGCGCGCCCGAAGCCAGCATCTGGCGCAGCGCGCTCCACAGGCTGCCGACCTGGTGGAACATGTCGACGGCGGCGTCATGGACGACGAACTGGCCGTCGATCCGGGCCACGTGGACCAGCACGTCCTGATTGGCGTCGGTCACCACGTACCAGGGGTCGCCAGAGTCGGTCTGGCCGAAAATGACATCGACCTCGCCGTAGCTCTTCTCAAGATGCTGGGTGAGCAGCAGCAACAGGCCCCGCTCGCTGGCGGTCCAGTCTCCGGCCGGCGGCCGGGGCGCGAAGGCGAGGACTTCACCCATCGCGGCGCTCGTCAGCCTTGCGCCGCCCGGTCAGCGACGACCGGCGCGTCCGCGTCGGCGGCGCCTTCGAACAGCAGTCGGTGAAGCTCAGGCTCATAATAGCGCAGCAGGGTACGGGCGAATTGGCTTGGGTCCAGGCCGAGGCTTTCAGCCCAGATGGCCTGGGCCTCGATCGGCACGCGCCCCAGGCCGTTCTCAACCTGGGAAACGAACGTGTAGTAGCGCAGTCCGGTCCTCTCGGCCAGTTCGGCCTGAGTCAAACCCGCGGCCTCACGCGCGGTCTTCAACCAACGCCCAGCTTCGCGTCGGAGGGACTTGGTCAGCGCCGCCTTGGCGGGGTTCATCGCCGTTCGTGACATCGCAAAGCCGTTTCAGCGCTCCCCAGCGAGCGCTCCCTAGTTGTTACACATTGCATAAAAACGCAACAACCTGTTGCGATAGGCGCTCAGCCTCTTGCGGTCTGCTTATCCAGCGACTACAGTTTTAACGCAACTATTTTGAACGCAGTGAGCGCATGTACATCGCCATTGATCCCGAACACGCCCGCGCCGCCTCATCGAAGGCGCGTCCGCGCGTGTCGGTCATCATGGTCGTGTACATGACCGGCCCCGCGCTGATGGAAAGCGTCCGGCGCGTGCTGGCCGACCCGGCCGCGGACGAGTTCGTCATTGTCGACAACGGCTCCTCCCTGGCCGACGCGGCCTGGCTGCGCGAGTTGGCCCGACGCGAGAGCCGCGTGCGGCTGCTGCAAGGCCTGGGCAATATCGGCTTCGCTCGCGCGGCCAACCTCGGCGCGACCAGCGCCAAGGGCGACGCCCTGGTCTTCCTCAATCCCGACGCCTTCCTGACCCCAGGAGCCATCGCGGCGCTGCTGGACGCCGCCCGCGACCGGCCCTCGCCGTGCGTGATCGGCGCCCGGGTCTTCAACACGGACGGAACCGAACAGCGGGGCGCGCGGCGCGGCGAGATCACGCCCGTCACGACCCTGCTTAGCCTCTCGAAGCTCAGCGCCTTACTGCCCCCGCTGCGCCGCTTCGAGATCCACCGGGAGGGTGAGCCCCCGCCGCCCTACCCGGTGGACACTCCTACGATCTCCGGGGCCTGCTTCCACATGTCGGCGGCGGACTTCCAGGCCCTGGGCGGCTTCGACGAGGGCTATTTCCTGCACGTCGAGGACATCGACCTGTGCTGGCGGGCGCGGCGCCAGGGCGGCAGCGTGCTGTTCCAGCCCAACGCCCACATCGTCCACGTCGGCTCCACCAGCCGCGAGAGCCCGCTCGTGATCGAATGGCACAAGGGCCGAGGGCTCGTGCGCTACTTCCTCAAGCGCGCGGATCGGAAACGGCGCAAGGCGCTGGCCCTGGCCCTAGCCCCGCTGATCCTGTTCACCGCCGTCGCCCGGCCGCTGCTTCGCCAGCTGCGGCGCGGTCGAATGGGTCGCCCGGCCGAGCGCCTGCGGCCAGCCTTGGCGGAAAGGTCGATCTCCGGCGCCCCTTCGGCGTGATTTGCATTGTACGGAACGATCTTGACGCTTGCGCCAAATTCGAACGGTCGTAAGACTTCCCCACGGGTAAAGGGGAATACGTAGTGAGTCCGACGACCGACGCCGCCGCCTCCGTCGAAACCGAGGGCGCGGAGACCGAAGCCGCCACCAAGAACCTGGTGTTCATCGCCGCCGAGCGTCTGTTCGCCTTGCACGGCTTCCAGAACGTCTCGGTGCGCGACATCACCGCCGCCGCCGGCGTCAACCTGGCCTCCGTGAACTATCACTTCGGCTCCAAGGACGCGTTGCTGTTCGAGATCTTCAAGCGGCGCACGGCCGAGCTCAACCGCGAGCGGGCCAAGATGCTGCACGAGGCCAACGACCGGAACGCCGGCGCGCCGCCGCTGCGCGAGATCCTGGCCGCCCTCTTGACCCCGCCCCTGCGCTGGCTGGCGCCCGACCACGAGCGCCGCATCTCGCTGCAGTTCCTGATCCGCGCCCGCAGCGAGGGCACCGACGAGATCCGCCAAGTGCTGAAGACCGACGTCTCGCACCTGCGCCGCTTCTCCGACGCCCTGCTGCGCGCCCGCCCCGACCTGTCGCCGGAAGAGGTCTACTGGCGCCTGCACTTCACGCTGGGCATGCTGCACAACAACCGCTTCGCCGAGTTCGACCGGCTGAACGTGCTGTCGGAAGGCCAGACCAGCGAAGCCGACGTGTCCGCCCTGCTGGAGCGGATGCTCAACTTCGCCGAGGCTGGCTTCCGCGCTTAAAGTTCCGCGGAACCCAAGTCCCGGTCGTGCTTTGGGTTCGACATGGGACGGCTGCGCATCCTGCACGAGACGCGGTACTATTACGAACGGCCGGTGGGCTTTGGACCCCAGCGGCTGATGATCCGGCCGCGTGACAGCCATGCGCTTCGGATCGTCGAGGCGTCGCTGCGCCTGTTCCCGCCGGGCGACACGCGCTGGAGCTACGACGCCAACGGCAACTGCATCTGCGTCTTCCAGCCGAACGGGCGGGCGGACGCCATGCGGGTGGCCAGCGAGCTGATCATCGACCGCTATCCCGCCCCGCTGGTTCCCCAGCGGATCGAAAACCCCGACACCCTGACGCCGATCGTCTACTCCCGCGAGGACCGCGCCACGCTGGAGCCGTTCATCGCCCCGGTCACCGACGACCCGGACGCCGTGCTGCTGCGCTGGCTGCGCGGCTTGGCCAGCCACCGCGACGAACCGGCCCTGGCCTTCCTGCTGCGCGTCAACGACCTGATCCACCAGCAGTTCGCGTACCAAAGCCGCGAGGAGGAAGGCGTCCAGACGCCGGTCGAGACCCTGCGGAAGCGCAGCGGCGCCTGCCGCGACCTGGCCTGGCTAATGGTCGAGGGCCTGCGCCGCCTGGGCTACGCGGCCCTGTTCGCCACCGGATACATCCACTCGCCCAACGCCCAGATCCGCGGCGCGGGCGCGACCCACGCCTGGTGCGAGGTCTTCCTGCCGGACCTCGGCTGGCTAGAGTTCGATCCGACCAATGGCCTGGCCGAGTCGCCGGACCTGATCCGCGTGGCGGCGACGCGGACCCCGGCCCAGGCCTTGCCCGTCTCGGGCGCGATCATCGGCGATCCAGGCAAGTCGCGCCTTCACGTCTCCGTGGATGTGCGTTTGGTGGACGAAATCGGCCGCGCGGCGTGATAATGGTTAACGGCATACGGGAGAATAAGGTCATGACCAGCGGCTTCCAGAACCAGAACCCGATGACCAATGTCTGCTTCCCCAAGGCCGAGCCCAAGCCTCAGCACGGCCAGAAGCCGGACCAGGCCTGCGTGAAGCTGAAGGAAAAACGCACCTTCGAGCCCCGCCCCGGCCACTGACACTTCCGGGTGTCTAGACCCCCGCCTCGCACGGGCGTAACACGCCCGCGTGTCCGATCCCTCCACACAGCCTGACGCGTCAGAGTCCGCGCCGTTCCCGCTGTCGGCCCGACTGGTCTCGATCGCCGTCGCCAGCGCGCTCTTGATGGAGTTCATCGACTCCACCGCGCTGTCCACCGCCCTCCCCACCCTGGCCCGCGCCTTCGCGGTGGACCCGATCCACCTAAAACTGGCCCTCACCTCCTACATTCTCGCCCTGGCCGTGTTCACCCCCGCCAGCGGCTGGGCGGCCGAGCGGTTCGGGGCGCGTCGGGTCTTCCTGTCGGCCATGGCGGTGTTCTTGCTGGGCTCGGCGCTGTGCGGCCTGTCGCGCAACCTGGAGGCCCTGGTCGCCTCGCGCATCATCCAAGGGCTGGGCGGGGCGATGATGACGCCGGTGGCGCGGCTGATCGTGGTCGGCGCCACGCCCAAGGCGCGGCTGCTGTCGGCCATGGGCTGGTTCACCATGCCCGCCCTGGTCGGCCCGCTGATCGGCCCGCCGATCGCCGGCCTGGTGCTCAGCGTCGCCGAGTGGCCGTGGATCTTCTACATCAATCTCCCTATCGGCCTGCTCGGCGCGATCGCGGTCATGCGCTTCGTTCCGCGAAGCGAGCCCCAGCCAGATTTGGGACGCTTCGACACGCTCGGCTTCGCGCTCTCGGCGGCGGCGATCAGCGGGCTGGTCGTCGTCGCCGAGACCTCGGGCGTCGGCCTGCTGCCGCCTTGGGTCCAGGTCGTGCTGCTGGCCCTCTCGGTCGCCTGCGGCCTCGTCTATCTGAAGATCTGCCGGCGAACCGGCCGTCCGATCCTAGACCTGTCGCTGCTGCGCTATCCGACCTATCGCGCCAGCCTGCTGGGCGGGACGCTGGTGCGGTTGGGCATCGGCGCCAGCCCGTTCCTGATGCCCCTGCTGCTGCAGGTCGCCCTCGGCTGGAGCCCGCTGAAGGCCAGCTTCGTCACCCTGACGACGGGCGTCGGCGTGCTGATCGCGCGTCCGTTCGCGGCGGCGGGTCTTCGGCGCTTCGGCTTCAGGACCTCGCTGGCGGTGTTCGTCACGCTCACCGGGCTGTTCACGGCGGCGCCGGGCTTCTTCACCCCGACCACGCCGATGGCCGTGATGATGGCGGCGCTACTGCTGGGCGGGTTCTGCCGCTCGAACCAATTCATCGCCGCCAACACCATCGCCTATGCCGACGTACCCGACGCCAAGACGGCCGCCGCCTCGACCCTGTCCGCCGTAACCCAGCAGGTCGGCCTGGCCCTGGGCGTCAGCTTCGGCGGGGTGATGCTGCATGTCGCGCGAGGATCCGGCGGCGCGCTGACGCCCGACCGGTTCGTGCTGCCGTTCGTGGCGATCGGCCTGGTGACCCTGCTGGCCCTGCCCGTCTATCTGGCCCTCGACAAGGACGCCGGCGCGGCGATCAGCGGACGGGCGAAGTCGGCCTAGGGCGGGTCGACGTAAAAGGCAGGGACCAATTCCCGCCTTCCTGGGCCTTGTGCCCAGGACCCATCGTTCCGCGCCTGCGGAGTTCGTCCAGCGTTCTGGGCCGTTCAGCCCCCGCTTGGCTGCAACATCAGAGCTCGCCGCTGGCCTGGGTCCTGGGCACAAGGCCCAGGAAGGCGAGTTGAAACTGGTTTGAAGATAGATCTGCGCTCAGCCCTTGCGGCGCCGTCCGCCGCGCGAATGGCCCGTCGTCATCGGATCGGGTTTCTGTGGCGGGACCCAACCCTCGGGCCTGCGCGGGACGGGCTGATCGGTGCCCAGCCCCATCCGCCCGGGAACCTGCCGCTTGAAGTAGGACGCCTGGGGCGGATCCTCGACATCGCGCACCAGGGCGCTGTGCTGGATGGACAGGATTTCGTCGCGCAGCTTGGCCGCCGTCTCGAAATCCTGAGCGGCGACGGCTTCTTCCAGCTGCGTCTTCAGATCGTCGAGATGGGACATTGCGTTCTCCGGGGCGCCCCCGAAGAACGCGCGAAGTCCCGTTTAGGCGCGGGCGGCGGCGATGCGGGCGCGGGCGATCTCGTCGGCGACCACATTGGCCGGACGCTTCTCGGCGATCGACTGGTCGATCACCTCGGCCAGGGTCAGGGCCAGGCGATCCAGCTTGGCGGCGACCCAGGCGCCGTCAAACGCGGCGCCGGCTTCCAGGCCGCGGATCTCGGCGGCCACGTTGATGATGCCGCCGCCGTTGATCACGTAGTCGGGGGCGTAGAGCAGGCCCCGCTCGAACACGGCCTGGCCGATCGTGGCGTCGGTCAGCTGGTTGTTGGCGGCGCCGGCGATGATCTTGGCCTTCAGGCGCGGCAGGGTCGCGGCCGAGATGGCGCCGCCCAGGGCGCAAGGCGCGAACACGTCGGCCTCGACGTCGAAGATGGCGTCGGTCGGCACGATCGCCGCGCCCGTCTTGGCGGCGACGGCTTCGAGAGCCGGCTGGTTGACGTCGGCGATGGTCAGGCGCGCGCCGGCGGCGTGCAGCTTCTCGGCCAGATAGCCGCCGACATGCCCCACGCCCTGGATGGCGACATGGACGCCCTTGAGGTCGCGGTTCAGCGCCCGCTCGACGCACAGGCGCACGCCCCGGAACACGCCCTCGGCGGTCACCGGCGACGGGTCGCCCGAGGCGGCGGCGTGGCCTTCCAGGCCGGCGACGAAGCGCGTGGTCTTGCGGGTGCTTTCCAGGTCGGCCGGCGAGACGCCGACGTCCTCGGCGGTCCAGTACTTGCCGTTCAGGCTGTCGACGGCGCGGCCGAAGGCCTCGAACAGTTCCGGCGTCTTCTGGCTGCGGCTGTCGCCGATGATCACGGCCTTGCCGCCGCCCAGGTCCAGCTCGGCCATGGCGTTCTTGTAGGACATGCCGCGCGACAGGCGCAGGGCGTCGGTGATCGCCGCGTCGGCGCTGGAATAGTCCCACATGCGGCAGCCGCCGGCGGCCGGGCCGCGGGCGGTGGAATGGATCGCGATGATCGACTTCAGACCGGTTTTTTCGTCGAAGAAAGCGTGGACGCCTTCGTGTCCCTCGAAATCGGGGGAATCGAACAAGGTCATGCCGTCGGTCTCGCGTCAGCCAGAATGAATGTGGCGCGGGGTTTACGCCCGCTCGCCGCCCCGAACAACCCTCAAGACCCGCGGTGCGACATCTTCGGCTTGGCGGGCTTGGGCGGGTCCAAGGCGTTCATGGCCTCGACCGAAGCCGGGATGCCCGGCGCGCCCGACGGCGGCCAGACAGCCGAGCCGCGCAGGAAGGCCTCGGCGTCGGCCCAGACCCGCTCGGCCTGACGGTCGACCAGCAGCAGGTGATAGCCATTGGCGTAGTAGGCGGTTCGGGCCTCGACCGGCAGGCGGCGGACCGCCTCGACCGTCGGCTCGCGCGGGATGATCTGGTCGCGCGCGCCGTAGAACCAGGCGACCGGAACCTTGATCTGGTCGGTCGAACGCCAGGCGCGCTCCATCAGCCCGACCAGGCCGTAGATCGCATCCGACCGCGCGCCCCAGATCATCAGGGGATCGCGACCCATCCGGCGCAGTTCGTCGATATTGTCGCTGGCCATGATGTTGCGCGCCAGCCAGTCCGGCGGCTTGACCACCCATTCGCCCATCAGGTGGGCGGTGGCCCACAGGCTCGCGCGGTTCAGCAGCGGCTGGTTCGACCAGCCCCAGACCGCCGGCGCGAACAGCATCAGCTTGTCGACCGGCGGCGGATCGTTCGAGGCCATGGCGCAGATGGCGAGGCCGCCGCCCATGCTGATCCCGGCCAGGGCGACCTTGGCGGCGGGATGCCGCTCGCGCACCGCAGCGACCAAGGCGCGGACGTCCTCGAGAACCAGATCGGTCGGCGCCCAGACCCCGCGTTCGGGCGAGCGGCCAAAGCCCCGCACATCCAGAGCGTAGGTCGCGATCCCCCGCTGCGCCCACCAGGCCGCCGCCAGATGATAGGCGTTGGCGTAGTCGTTCATGCCGTGCAGGCCGACGATCACCCACTCCGGCTCCTTGGCCGGCTCGCCCGCCGGCAGCCAGCGCATCAGGCCCAGCCGCGCGCCGTCGAAGCTGACGAAGGCGTCGTCGAGCAAGCGCGGTCCGCGAAAGCCCAGAGCGACAACGTCCGGCCTCTGCGCCAGGGGCGCGCAGGCGGTGAGCCCCAAAGCGGACGCGGTCAGGATCAGGGCGCGGCGATTCATGAGCCGAGGATTTCCCCGATGCTCTGGCGAAGATAGGGCGTGACCTCGGCCTCGAACCACGGATTGCGCTTCAGCCAGGCGGTGTTGCGCCACGACGGATGCGGCAGCGGGATGACATTGGGCCCGAAGTCGCGCCAGGCGGCGATGGTGTCGGTCATGGTCTTGCCCGTCCGCCCGGGCAGCGCCCAGCCTTGCGCGTAGGACCCGACCAGCAGGGTCAGTTCGACGTTCGGAAGCTGCTCCAGCAGCCGCGCCCGCCAGGTCGCCGCGCACCGGGGCGGCGGCGGATAGTCGCCGCCTTTTGGGTTCGTGCCGGGAAAGCAGAAGGCCATGGCCGCCACGCCGATCTCGGGGCGGCCGTAGAAGGTCTCACGATCGACGCCCATCCACTGGCGCAGCCGGTCGCCCGAGCGATCGTTGAACGGCAGGCCGGTCTCGTGGACCACCCGCCCCGGCGCCTGGCCGGCGATCAGGATGCGGGTCTCGGGTCGGACGCGCACCACGGGCCTCGGAACATGCGGCAGGTAAGGCGCGCAGGCCCGGCAGGCGGCGATCTCGGAAAGGAGCGCGTCGAGCGGCATGGATCGCCAGTTAAGCTCGACGCCCGTGAAAGCAAGCGTGGCCGGACGTCTCAGTTCCGGACCAGCGACAGGACCTCAGCCAGCCGATAGCCGGCCGTCGCCACCCGCGCATCCGCCACGGTCCGCATCTTGGCGGCATAGCCCGGCGGCAGCACCGGCGCCTTGGCCCGATCCGGCGCGGTCTCGACCTTGCCGTCGCGATACGCCACGGTCTTGGCCAGGGTCCAGCTCTCGCGCTCCCAGGCGGCCAGCGCGGCCGAGGGGTCCGAGCCCAGGTCGCTTCGCCGGGGCGGCGGGTGCGTCGCCTCGACGGCGGCGGCGACCGCCTCGCCGCCGGCTTCGCGATTGCTCGCGGGGCGGTCGGGCGCGCTGTCCCAGAGGTCGTGCAGGTCCACCGGCGGCGCGCCTGCTTGCCGACGGATATAGGCGATCGTCCCCGCGCGGTCGGTCTTCGGATAGGCCCAGGACATCCAGTGCCCGGCGTGCAGCGGCTGATGCTGGTCGCCGACCAGATGCATGATCCAGCACAGGGCGACGGCCCGCTGAGCGCGCGAGGCCTTGGGGTCGCGGGCGATGGCGAGCTGCTCGCGGAAGGCCGTCTCGGCCTTGCCCGCGGTGAACCGCAGAACGAAACGCAAGGGCGACACGAGCTTGACCGCATAGTGCCAGTCGGGCCGATCGTAGGCGCTGCCCCGCGTGTCGTCGGGCCAGACGGCCATCAGGGCGAACAGTCGCCGCTCGCGCGCCTGGCCGGAAAGTCCGGCGAGGCGTCGCTCGAACAGGGCGTGGTCGGGATGAGCGCGCATGATCGCGACGATGGCCGCGACGGACTCCGGATGGCTGCGGACCAGGGCGTCATAGGCGATGTCGCCGGTGGCCATGTGGCCCTGGTCGTTCCAGGCCAGGGCGGGCGCCGGCGTCATCGCCCCCAGCGTCATGATCGCCGACAGCGCGACCGCGAGCGTCGTCTTTCGCATGATCCTCCCCCTTATTGTCGTTGAGAATGGAAGACCACGATGGGACGGACTGTCGATCACTCCTCGTCGCCGCCGACCTCGTCCTCGAACGTGGTGGGATCGCCCTCCATCCGCAGGCGGATGCGATAGACGCCGCGGAATTTCTCGGGGTTTGTCGGTTTGTTGTGGCGCAGGATCACGATCTTGCCCTCGCGGGCCAGCTCGATGGCGTCGTTGCGGATGTGGCCCAGGATGCGCTGCCAGCGCTCGGGCTGGATGGCCTTGGCGACGTTCATCGGGTCGATCGACTTGCCCTCGGGCAGCGCGGCCAGCTGGGACAGGATCGTGTCTTGGATCGGGGTGGTCATGGGCGCTCCCATGCCACGGATTGTCAGCAGAGGCGAGACCAACGCCTTGCGCGCTGTCGCCGCCCCATCTAACTGAACATCGATAAGGTCGAGGGGGGCACTATGGACGGCGGTAATGAAATCTCCAGCGGGCCTCGCCTGATCGAGACAGGCGACTGGGCCGGCTGGCGGACCTGGTCGGGCCTCGACCCGTTCGAGGACCAGTCCGGCCCGTTCTATTTCCGCGAAGGCGAGGACGGCCGCGTCACCACCGCGTTCCGCGCCGAGCCCAAGCACATGAACGGCGGCGGCTTCATGCACGGCGGCTGCATGATGACCTTCGCCGACTTCTCGCTGTTCGCGATCGCCTGGAAGGAGCTGGCCGACAGCCGCGCCGTCACCGTCAGCCTGAACGGCGAGTTCGTCGGCCCCGCGCGCCCCGGCGATCTGGTGACGGGCGCGGGCGAGGTGGTGCGGGCCGGCGGCTCCCTGCTGTTCGTGCGCGGTCTGATCTCGACCGGGACCGGCCCGATGCTGAACTTCTCGGGCGTGATCAAGAAGATCCGCGCGCGGTAGCTAGACCCCCGCCTTCGCCGCGGGGCGGGCCATCATCGCGGTCAGCCAGCGGTTCACGTGCGTCAGCTCCTCGGGCGGGCGGAAGCGAACCATGCGGGCGAAGTCGATACCCGTGACCGCCAGGATGTCGGCGATGGTCAGCCGGTCGGCGGCGATGAACTCGCTCTCGGCCAGGCGGCGGTCGAAGACCTTCAGCGCCCGCTCGGCGGCCTTGCGGTTGGTCTCGGCGATCTCGGGGACCTGGGTCTCGATGGCCGCCAGCGCCGGGTGGCTGTGGCGCACGGCCATCATCAGCGGCGTCGACAGCAGCATCTCGGCCCGCCGCGTCCACATCTCGATCACGGCCGTCTCCAGCGGGTCGCGACCGAACAGGTTCGGCTCGGGGTAGACGCTCTCTAGATAGCGGCAGATCGCCACCGACTCGGTGATGCAGGTGGTCTCGTCGATCTCCAGCGCCGGCACGTTCGGCAAGCCGGCCTTGGCCAGGTAGTCGGGCTGGCGATGCTGGCCGCCGAAGATGTCGACATCGACGATCTCGATGTCCTCGATCCCCTTCTCGGCCATGAACCAGCGCACCCGCCGAGGATTGGGCGCGCGACGGCTATCGTAGAGCTTCATGACTGTCCTCCCTTTGAGAGGAATTAGAGCCCTTCCCCCTTGATGGGGGAAGGGTTGGGATGGGGGTGTCGCTGAATCTCCGCCGCGACGCGCTCGGCCACGAGATACGGATTGCCGAACGCTTCCCCATCGCGGACACGCATGACCCGATAGCCCTGCCCTGCGAGCCATTCGTCGCGTTCGGCGTCTTGCAATTGGGCTTCGGCGTCATCATGCCAGCCGCTGTCAACTTCAATGACGAGACGCGCGCCATGATGAATGAAATCAGCGATATAGCGACCGATCGGCGCCTGTCGACGGATGTGGAGCTTTAGTGCGCGAAGAGCTTCCCAAAGAGCCCGCTCGCTAGCAGTCATCTCCTTGCGAAGACGGCGGGCGCGCCCCGTTGAGCCCGAAGCATGACGCGGCCTTGGTGCTTCTTCGGACACGCTGTCACCCCCATCCCCACCCTTCCCCCATCAAAGGGGGAAGGGAGAACATAAGAGCAACGCGGCTTACATTAAAGCCCGAACAGCGACCGCGGCATCAGGCCGACCAGCGAGCCCGTGAGGCAGGTGGCCAGGAAGCCGGCCATCATCGCCTTCCAGACCAGGCTCAGGATCTCCTGGCGGCGCTGGGGCACCAGCACCGAGAAGCCGGCCACGTTCATGCCGACCGAGCCGATGTTGGCGAAGCCGCACAAGGCATAGGTCATGATCATGCGGGTGCGCTCGTCCAGCGCGGTCCCGCCGACCTTGGCCAGTTGGATGAAGGCGGTGAACTCGGTCAGGATCAGCTTGACGCCCAGCAGGCCGCCGGCGGTCCCGGCTTCCTTCCACGGCACGCCCATGGCCCAGGCCAGCGGCGAGAAGATCACGCCCAGGCCCCGCGCGATGCTCAGCGGCTGACCGCCGACGTCCGGCATGGCGCCCAGGATCTTGTCGACCATGGTGGCCAGGGCCACGAAGACGATCAGGGTCGCGCCGACGTTCAGCGCGATCTGCAGGCCGTCGGTGGTGCCCTTCATGACCGCGTCGATCGAGCTGCCGTAGCTCTTGTCCTCGGTCGCGAGGTCGAGATCGGCGCCCTTTTCCATCGGGTCGGACGGCACGATGATCCGCGCCAGCAGCACGCCGGCGGGCGCCGAGATGATCGAGGCGGTCAGCACGTGGGCGGCGGCGTTGGGCAGCACGTCGGCCAGGATCGTGGCGTAGGCGACCATGGTCGAGCCGGAGACGCAGGCCATGCCGACGGCGATCAGCATGAAGAGCTCCGAGCGGCTCAGCTTGTCGAGATACGCGCGGATGAAGATCGGCCCCTCGATCTGGCCCATGAAGATGGTGGCGGCGGTGGCCAGGGCCGGCGGGCCGCGCAGACCCAGCGTCTTCTGGAACAGCAGGCCAAAGCCCTGGGCCAGCCACTTGAGGATCTTCCAGTGCCACAGCAGCGCCGACAGCGCGCAGACCACCAGGATCACCGGCACGACCCGGAAGGCGAAGATGAAGCCCGCGCCCGGATTGGTCACGGGATAGGGCTGGTCGCCGCCGGCCAGGAAGCCGAACACGAAGGCGGTGCCGGCCTGGGTCGAGGCGGCGAGGCCTTCGACCGCGCCGTTGACGCCCTGCATAAGCTTCTGGGCCTGGGGCAGGCCGAACAGGACCAGCACCAGCAGCACCTGGACGATCAGGGCGGCGATGGCCAGCACCCAGGGGAATCGCTTGCGATTTTCGGAGACCAGCCAGCAGAGGCCGAGGGTGAGCGCCAGACCCGCCAGGGCCTGAACGTTCTCGGGACGGAACATCAAGAGACGAAGACCTTACAAAAGGGCGACGCCCCCGCGACGCCCGCCAAGGGGCGAAATGACACCAAGACGCCCGTCGCACGCAAGCGGCTTGCTTAGGAAATGGTTAAGGAAGGTCGATGACGCCCAAGTCAGAAGCTTCTTACCAGTGGTCGTGACCACCCCGACCAGGGGTTCCGTCCAGGCCTGGCCGGGGTGGCGAACGCGCGGCGCTAGAGCATTTTCCGATAAGTGTGAAACGGTTATCGGATCGAAAAATGCTCTAAACTTTTGGAGTAGAGCCCTTTTACCCGATCTGATTGGGTCAATCAGATCGGGAAGGGCTCTAGGCCGTGATGCGGGTCCCCGCGCTGGCCGTCGTCGTGGAGGACGACGCCTTGAGCGCCGTATCCAGCTGCGCCAACAGCTTTTGCATCAGGTCGGCCGCGACCGAGGAACCCGAGATCACGCTGGCCAGGGACGAGGACGAGCTCGTCCCGCTGGTCGAGTCCGCGCCCTGATCAAGCATGGCGTAGAATTCCTCGCCGCTCAGCGAGCCGTCGCCGTCCTGATCGGCCGCCTTGATCAGATCGGAGGCGGCGCTGCTCGCATCCGTGGCGCCGGTTGAATCGGCGGCGGCCAGTTCGTCGGCCGAGACGACGCCGTCCTGGTTGGTGTCCAGGCTCTCGAACACGCCGCTGGCGCTCGAGGCCCCGCCCGCCTCGACGGGCGGCGGACCAGGCGGCGGACCGCGCATCGCTTGCGCCGACGAACCGCTGGAGGCCGCGTTCGAGATGGCGCTGGAAATTTCGTCCGTCGACAGGCTGCCGTCGCCATCGGCGTCAAGCGCCGAGACGATGTCGGCCGCCATCTTTGCGCTAGCGTCCGCCGGCGCGTCCGAAGGCGCGTTGGCCGACAGGGCCGACGAGATCTCGCTGGCGCTCAGCAGGCCGTCACCGTCGGAGTCGCCCGCCGACACGACCGAGCTGGCGACGTCGCTCACGGACTGGGTCGACAGCAGCGCCGAAAGCATGTCACCGCCGAAACTTTCCGATGGCCCGCCGCCGCCGCGCATGGGAGGCGGACCTCGGTCCTGCCCGGCGCCCTGCATCTTTTGCCCAATGGACTGGAACTCCGCCTGCGAAAGTTGTCCGTCGCCATCGGCGTCGGCGGACTTGAACGTCGCCGCCTGTTGCAATTGGCGCAGCTGCGCCAGGCTCGTAGAGGACGTGGCGCTTGTGACGCTCATGATCGCTCTCCCTCTGTGAAGGCGCCGAAAGGCCGGCGCGGGAGAGGTCGAGCGAGAAGTGTTCCAGCTTGCCGCGCGTTACAGCCCTGAAATGAAGCCGCGACGCGCCGCTAACTCCGCCTTACCCCGATTTAACTTGGACCTTCATCGATCGCCGGTCATTCCTGCCACCTGAGGTTTGGGGGAGCGAGAGTCCGAATGTCATTGGCCTTGTCCACTCTGCTGTACGAGTGGCGTCGTTACATGGCGGCTGTTGTCGCCCTCGCCTTCTCGGGCCTGCTGGTGCTGGCCCAGGTCGGCATGTTCGTGGGGATCGGCAAGGGCTTCACCGCCCAGATCGACCGCGCCCGCGCCGACATCATGGTGCTGGGCCCAGGCGCCAAGGCGCTGTTCGGCGGCCCGTCCGGCCTGCCTCGACGCATGATCCCGCTGGTCTACAGCCATCCCGAGGTGACCCAGGTCGCGCCGCTCGACGGCTCGGGCGGTCGCTTCCAGAACATCCTGACGCCCGAGCAGCAGGCCAAGGAGGAGGCTCGCGCCAAGCGGGCCGGCAAGGGCGAAAAGGGCGCCCGCGGCGGTACGGCTCGCAAGACCGAGTTCGTCAATGTCACCGTCATCGACGCGATCCCTGGCTATGTCACGGTGCCCACCGACTACACCCAGTCGATGATCGAGGCCCTGCGCCGCCCCTATGCGGTCGCGGTCGACGAGACGGCGCTGAAGCGCCTGGGCGTCAAGAAGGGCGACAAGGCTCTCTACAACGGCAAGACGATCAACATCGCCGTCGTCACCCGCGGCTATCCGAACATCATCCAGCCGACCCTGGTGATGTCCCGCGACACCCTGCGGATGCTGGGCGAGGCCGACACCGGTCAACGCGTCGGCCCGCTGATGGTGGAGATCCGCGACTCGGCGCGCGCCGAGGTCGTGGCCGCCCAACTGAACAAGAAGGCCGACGGCAAGTTCCGCGCCTGGACCCGCCAGGAACTGGCCGACGCCAATTCCAACGCCATGCTCGAAGACCAGATCATCGGCATCATGCTGGGCTTCTCGGCCTTCCTGGGCCTTCTGATCGGGGTGGCCATCACCTGGCAGACCCTGCGCGGGGCGATCATGGCCAACATCAAGGAGTTCGCCAGCTTGCGCGCCCTGGGCGTGTCGATGGGCGACCTGCGCAACATCGTCATGGAGCTCTCCTTCTGGGTCGGCATCGTCGGCGTGCTGGCGGCGGGTCTGCTGACCTGGCTGGTGTCGATGCTGGCCGTGGCCGGCGGCGTGCCGATGTACTTCCCGCCGACCCTGGTCATCATCGTCGCGGTCTTCCTGATCGCCATCGCCATGCTGTCCGGCTTCCTGTCGCTGGGCATCCTCAAGAACAGCCAACCCGCGGACCTGCTGCGATGAACGGCGACAACAGCCACAAGCGGGGCGAGAGCGCCCTGGCCGCCAAGGGCCTGGTCAAGCGGTTCAAGACCGGTCGCACCTTCATCGAGGTGCTCAAGGGCGTGGACTTCGACGCCAAGCACGGCGACGTCACCATGGTCATGGGCCCCTCGGGTTCGGGCAAGTCCACCTTGGTCGCGGCGCTCTCAGGCCTGCTGATGCCCGACGAAGGCAAGGTCTCGGCGCTGGAGGCCAAGGACCTGTGGGCCCTGCCCAAGGGCAAGATCGACAAGTTCCGCCTCGACCACTGCGGCTTCATCTTCCAGGGCTTCAACCTGTTCCCGGCGCTGACCGCCAAGCAGCAGGTGATGACCGTGCTGAAGTATCAGGACGTCAGTCCCGGCGAGGCCGCCAAGCGCGCCCAGGCGGCGCTGGAGTCTGTGGGCCTTGGCCCGCGGGTCAACCAGCGGCCCTCGGAGCTGTCGGGGGGCGAAAAGCAGCGCGTGGCGATCGCGCGCGCCTTGGCCAAGAACCCGAACCTGATCTTCGCGGACGAACCGACCTCGGCCCTTGACGGCAAGAGCGGCGAGACCGTGATCAGATTGCTGCGCGCGGCCGCCACCGAGCGCGGCGCGGCGGTGATCTGCGTGACCCACGACCCGCGGCTCGAGGCCTATGCCGACCGCGTCATCCACATCGAAGACGGCCGGATCCTGGACGACGTGCGCCGCACGCCCGACGCCAATCCCGCGCCGCTCAGCCACTGATTTTCTGGGGGAACCTCGACATGCCCGGCTTCCTGCGCCGACCCGCTTTCTGGATCGTTCTTGTTGTCGTCGTTCTGCTCGGCGGCGGCTTCTTCTACATGAAGGGCCAGGCGGCCGAGAAGAAGAAGAAACTTGAGGCCGCCGCCGCGCAGGAGGAGCCCTCCCCCTATGCGGCCATCGCCCAGGGCAAGGCCGACGTCGAGGGCGGCGTGATCCAGGTGGCCGCGCGCCGCCAGGGCATCGTGCGCGAGGTGTTCGTCCAGGAAGGCGACATCGTCAAGGCCGGCCAACCCCTGGCCAAGCAGGAGGACGACGACGCGCGCCTGGCCTCCCAGACCGCCTCGGCGGCCCTCGCCTCGGCCAGGGCCCAACTTCAACTTTATCAGGTGCAGCTGCGCACGGCCCAGCGTGAACACACCCGCCTACAAGGCCTGACCGCCTCGAACTTCGTCGCCGCCCAACGGCTTGACGCCGCGCGCGACAAGATCGCCGAGGCCCAGGCCAATATCGGCGCCCAGCAGGCGGCGATCAGCGTCGCCTCGGCCCAACTGGCCCAGTCGCAGTACAATCAGGAACTGACGGTGATCCGCGCCCCGGCCGACGGCCGCATCGCCCGCCGCCAGGCCAATCCCGGCGCCGGCGCCTCGACCCTGAACGTCACGGCCATGTTCGACCTGGAGCCGAACACCCAACGCATCGTCCGCGCCGAGATCGTCGAGGCCGACATCCCGAACGTGACGATCGGCCAGGAGGTCGAGATCCAGCCGGAAAGCGACCCCGACAAGACCTATATCGGCAAGGTCCTGCGCCGCGCCTCGGTGTTCGGCGCCCGCAAGCTGGCCTCGGACGATCCCAGCCAGCGCAGCGACGAGCGCGTCGTCGAGGTGGTGGTCAGCGCTGACGGCGCGCCGCTGCTGGTCGGCCAACGCGTGCTGGTCAAGTTCATGAAGCCCGGCCAGAAAGCCGGCGTGAAGCGCGACAAGCCGACGCCGCCGGTGGCGAGCGGGGCGAAGAAGAAGGCGTAGGATAAGCGCGGCCTCTCCTCCCCCACCGGGGGAGGGGGACCAGCGAAGCTGGTGGAGGGGCCCTCGTGCGACGAGGCTACATCCTGTGGTCGGCGGGTTCGGGTCTGTCCTGAAGTCTTTGGTTGTCGCGTTTGGGCCGGCTGGCCCCTCCACCGCCGTTCGGCGGTCCCCCTCCCCCAGAGGGGGAGGAAAGCAAAGCCACGAGCGTTCGCGGCGCTCTATCATCCGCGTATCCGGAATCGAACCGAACGATTTCAATCACTTCCCACTTTTACACGCCGCTCAATCATCCGCGTTGAAACCGCGCCTATCCTTGAACCACCTCGTCGCGAGGAAAGGGCGCATGGCCAGCGACCATCGTGGCGGCGGGG
>NZ_CALCDX010000243.1 GCF_937900395.1 uncultured Caulobacter sp. | reverse complement strand
GAGAAGGGCACGCCCCAATGCTCAAGCTCATAGACCGCCGCCGGGGCGTTGCGGGTCAGGTATTCGATGGCGTCCTGGTCGCCCAGCCAGTCCGAACCCTTGACGGTGTCGAACATGTGCCAGCGCCAGTCGTCCTGGCCCATGTTGCCCAGCGAGGCCGAGATGCCGCCCTGCGCGGCCACGGTGTGGCTGCGGGTCGGGAACACCTTGGTGATGCAGGCGGTCTTGAGGCCGGCCTGGGCGGCGCCCAGCGCGGCGCGGAGGCCCGAGCCGCCGGCGCCGACGACGACGACGTCGAACTTGTGGTCGATGAACTTGTAGGCCGACATCAATGGGCTCCGGTCACGGTCAGGGCCACCTTCAGGATCGAGAAGATCCCGACGGCGCCGGCGATCACGCAGACGAACAGGTTTCCGATCACCAGGGCGGTCTTGGTCGTGAAGCGATGGATGTAATCCTCGATCACCACCTGCATCGCGCCTTGGAGGTGCACGAGGGCGACGAGCAGCAGCAGGCTCGACAGCACCGCGTTCAGCGGCTGGCCCAGCCACAGGGCGACGGTGTGCTGGTCGGCGCCGATCAGGCGGAGCGCGGCGTAGGCGCCCCACAGCAGCAGCGGAACCAGGGCCAGGCCCGAGACGCGCTCGGTGATGAAATGATGGACGCCATGGCGGGCGGCGCCGAGGCCCCGAGCGCGCGACAGCGGCGTGCGGAACTGCTGGGGCTGATAGATGTCGTTCTTGCTCATGATCAGAACGCTCCGTTGGCGCCGGCCAGGACCCAGGTGACGATCGTCGCCACGACGGCGAAGGCGATCGACATGGCGCCCGTCATGTCGGCGGTGCGCGGCGCGAAGCCCTTGCCCACATCCCAGAAGGACTGACGGATGACATAGGCGACGGTGTAGAAGACCGCGAAGGTCTCGCCCAGCAGCACCAGCTTGCCGATCGGCGAGCCCAGGATGCTCAGATAGCCGGCATAGACGCTCGGCCCAGCGGCCAGGGCCGCGGCCCAACCGGCCAGGATGGCGGCGCCCACATAGAGCGCGACCAGGCAGCCGCGGTGTAGGATCGAGCAGGCCATCGTAATATGCCAGCGCCACACCTGCGTGTACGGTGACATCGGGCGCTCGGGCAGCTCCCGGCTCGTGTCGGTCATGGGAGGTCCAACCTCAGTAGCCTTTGTGCGTTGCGGGACGCTTTTAAGCGCGGGGACTTAGCTGTCAATTAAACGACGCTCTCTTGAGAAACGTTCGCAAACCCAACGACGGTGTCTTGAAGGAACCGCAAGGCGCAGCTTGCGTTGCTCCCAACGGGTTACGGGGTAGGCGGCGCGTCAGATGAATGGTCCGATCGACTTTCGCGAGATATTCGATCGCATCCCCTCGCCCTACATGCTGCTGGACCGCGACTACCGGTATGTCGCGGCAAACGCCGCCTATCTGAATACGCTCCAAAGACGATGGGAAGACATTGAGGGCGAGTATATTTTCGACGCCTTCCCGTCCGAGGGCGAGAGCCGAGCAAGCCTGGAGGCCTCGCTCGCGCAGGCGCGCGACAAGGGCGAGGTAACCGAACTTCCGCTGATCCACTATGCGATCGAACGGCCCGCCCATCTCGGCGGGGGATTCGAGGACAGGATCTGGAGCGCCACCCACACGCCGATCCCTGACGAGACGGGCGCGACCCGCTACATCCTGCAGCACACCCAGGACGTCACCGCCATTCAGCGCCTCAAGGAGGCGGCCTTCGGCTCACGCTCGGCGACCATGCTGGGCGACGATGTGCTGCGCCGGGCCGAGACGGTGCAATCTCAGAGCCGGCAGCTTCGCAACCTGTTCATGCAGGCGCCCAGCTTCATGGCGGTGCTGCGCGGCCCTGACCACGTCTTCGACCTTGCCAACAACGCCTATGCCCAACTGATCGGTCATCGCGAGGTGACGGGCCTGCCTCTAGCCGAAGCCCTGCCCGAAGTCGCCGAACAGGGCTTCGTTGATCTTCTCGACCGCGTGCTGACCAGCCGCGAGGCCTTCGTCGGCCGTCGCGTGAAGGTCGCTCTGCAGCGCGAGGTCGGCGCGCCGCTGGAGGAGCGCTACCTGGACTTCGTCTATCAGCCGATCATCGAGCCGGATGGAACGGCCTCAGGCGTGTTCGTCGAAGGGGTCGACATGACCGACCAGGTCCAGGCGGACGAGCGGCAGCGCCTCCTGCTCGACGAGCTGAACCACCGCGTCAAGAACACCCTGGCGACAGTTCAGGCGATCGCCCAGCAGACGCTGCGCGGCGCACGAGATCCCGAGGCGTTCGCGGCGGCCTTCGAGTCGCGCCTGCTGGCCCTGTCCCAGACCCACAACGCCCTGACCGATAGCCGATGGGCCGGCGCGGGCCTGCGGCAGATCCTCAGCCAGGAACTGGGCCCCTACGGCGCTGAACGCGTCGTGATGGAGGGCGAAGACGTTCACCTGCCCGCGCGCGTGGCCTTGGCGCTCGGCATGGTGTTCCATGAACTGGCCACCAACGCCGCCAAGTACGGCGCGCTGTCCACGGCGGGCCGCCTGCTGCTGACCTGGTCGGTGACCGGCGACGCCAGCCTGGTCTTCGAATGGCGCGAGACCGGCGGACCGCCCGCCGCACAACCGACGCGGCGTGGCTTCGGCTCCCGCCTGATCGAGCGCAGCATCGCCGGCGAGCTACGTGGCCACATCGCCTTCGACTACGCCGAGGATGGCCTGGTGGTGCGCTTCGACGCCCCGCTGGCGCGCGATCTCGACTAAGCCTTGGCGAACACCGTCAGGGCCAGGTGCTGCAGCAGCATGATGGTCTTGGCGTCGCGGATGCGGCCGTCGGCGATCATGGCCAAGGCCTCGTCGATCGTTGGCTCCAGCACCTCGATGTCTTCGCCCTCGTCTGGATGGCCGCCGCCGTCGCCGATGCGCATCGAGGCATCGTACTCGGCCACGAAGAAGTGCAGGATCTCCGTCACCGAGCCAGGACTCATGAAGGCCTCGAACACCTTGCGAACCTCGCCCAGGCGATAGCCCAGCTCCTCCTCGACCTCGGCGCGGATGCGGACTTCGGGCTCGGCGTCGTCCAGCAGCCCCGCCGCCGCCTCGATCAGGAGATCGTCGTAGCCGTTGATGAAGGCCGGATAGCGGAACTGCTTGACCAGCAGCACGGTACGGTTGGCCAGGTTATAGGGCAGCAGCACCGCGCCGTTGCCCCGGTCATAGTGCTCCCGGCTCTGGCTTTGCCAGGTCCCGTCGCGCCGCTTCCAGTCGAAGGTCGTGGTCTTCAGGACGTACCAGTTGTCGGAGAGCAGCTTGGTCTCGCGGACGCGGACCCGGTCTTTGACGGACATCGATGGCTCCTAATCGCGGACGCGCGAGACATAGTCGGCCGAGCGCATTTCCTGCAGACGCGAAACCGTGCGCTCGAATTCGAAGGCGCCGTCGCCTTCGGGGTACAGCGCCTCGGGCTCGGCCTCGGCCAGGGCGACCAGCTTGGCGTCGGCTTCGTAGAGGGCGTCGATCAGGGTGTTGAACCGCTTGGCCGCGTCACGCCGGGCCGGCGTCAGGCAGGGCACGTCCTCGAGGAAGATCGTGTGGAAGCGCTCGGCCAGGGCCAGATAGTCCTGGGGGCCCAGCGCCTGCTGGCACAGGCTGGCGAACGAGGCGCGGACCATCCCGCCCGCCGCGCGTGGCAGCCGCATCTTGCGGCCCAGCACCTCCAGCGTCGCGCCGGTCTCCGGCGCGCCGTCCAGCAGGTCGGTCCACAGCCGCTCGAACTCGGCCTGATTGGCCTTGTCGATTGGCGCCAGCCAAGTGCGGGCGGCCCGTAGGCGATCCAGGCGGAAGTCGACCGGCCCGCGCACCGCCACGATGTCCAGCGCCGACTTCAGCATGTCGATGAAAGGCAGGAAGAGCTGGCGGTTCAGCCCATCCCTGTAGAGATCCTCAGGCGGCCGGTTCGAGGTCGCCACCAGGGTCACGCCCCGCGCGAACAGGGCCTCGAACAATCGGCCCAGGATCATGGCGTCGGCGATGTCGGTGACCTGAAGCTCGTCGAAGCACAGCAGGCGCGCGTTCTGGGCGATCAGCTCGGCGGTCGGGGCGATCGGATCATCCCCTTTCGACTGTCCGAAGCGCGCCTTGCGCGCCGCCGCGTCGCCCTTGCGCCAGGCGTCGATATCGGCGTGGACCTCGGCCATGAAGGCATGGAAGTGGATCCGCCGCTTCTTGGTGACCGGCGCGCTGTCGAAGAAGAGGTCCATCAGCATGGACTTCCCGCGCCCGACCGGTCCCCACAAATAGACGCCGCGCTGGCTCTTGGGCTTGCGGCCAAAGAAAGAGAAGTTCGGCTCGCCGGCCGAGTCCAGGTCGGCTTCCAGGCGGGACAGGGCCTCGACGGCGGCGGCCTGGGCGACGTCGGGACGGATCTCGCCCTGGGCCAGGCGCTCGCGATAGGCGGTGCGGAGGGATGTCGGCATCGGGCATTGCGGTTAGCGCGTGCGCGGCGCGGGGGAAAGGGCCTTGCGCCCTCAACATCGCCGAGGCGACGCGCTATGGGGTGGACATGAGCACCCTCCACCTCGCCGACGAGGCCGCGACCCAAGCGCTGGGCCGCCAGCTGGCCGCGTCCCTGCGCCCTGGCGACGCCCTCTGCCTGACCGGCCCGCTCGGCGCCGGCAAGTCGACCCTGGCTCGCGCCCTGATCCGCGCCCTGACGACGCCGGACGAAGAGGTGCCAAGCCCAACCTTCACGCTCGTTCAGTTCTATGAGACGGCAAGCTTCCCGCTGGCCCACTTCGATCTCTATCGCCTGACCGACCCCGATGAGGCCTATGAGATCGGTCTCGATGAGGCGCTGGACGGCGGTGTCGCCCTGATCGAGTGGCCGCAGCGACTGGAAGGGCGTTTGCCGCCGAATCGGCTCGATATAGACATCGCCCTGGACGGCGACGCGCGACGCGCGACGGTCGTCGGACACGGAAGTTTCGAAGGACGTTCCCTTGAGTTCTGAACGTGAGGCGGCCAAGGCCGCGTTCCTGGAGGCCCACGGCTTCGGCGACGTCCGCCGCCAGCCGCTGGGCGGCGACGCCTCGACCCGGTCGTACGAGCGCCTGCATCGGGAGAGCGAGACTTTCATCTTCATGGACCAGCCGCCGTCGGTGGAGACCGCGCCCTGTCCGCCGGACGCGACGCCGGAACAGCGCACGGCGCTGGGCTACAACGCCCTGGCGCGCCTGGCCGCCGGCCGTGTGGACGCCTTCGTCGCCTGCGCCGGCTGGCTGAACGCCCAGGGCCTCTCGGCTCCCCAGGTGCTGGCCTCCGACGCCGGCGCTGGTCTCGCCGTGCTGGAGGACCTGGGCGATGACCTCTACGCCCGCCTGATCGAGGCCGGGACCGATGAAGCGCCGCTTTACGACGCCGCCATCGACGGCTTGCTCGCGATCCACGCCGCGCCGACGCCCAGCGTGCTCAGCTATGACGGCTCGACCTGGCCGCTGCTGACCTATGACGATCTGGCCCTGAAGACGGCCCACGACATCTTCATCGAGTGGCAGCCGAAGTTCCGCGATGTCGCCTTCGACGCCGCCGCCCTCTCGGAATGGGAGGCGATCTGGGCGCCAATCCGCGCGCGGGGCGAGGCCGAAGCGACGGTCTTCTGCCACCGCGACTATCACGCCGAGAACCTGATCTGGCTGCCGGAGCGCCTTGGGGCGGCGCGGGTCGGGATGCTGGACTTCCAGGACGCGGTCCTGGCCCACCCGGCCTGGGACCTGTCGATGCTGCTGCACGACGCCCGCCGCACCGTCTCGCCCGAGCGGGAGGCGGCGTGCCTCGAGCGCTATCTGGCGGCGAGGCCGGACCTGGATCGCACCGCCTTCCTGGCCGACTACCACGCGCTGGGCGCGCTAAACATCATCCGGATCCTGGGCATCTTCGCGCGCCTGGTGGCCCGGGACGGCAAGCCCCGCTACGCCGACTTCATCCCGCGCCTGTGGGTCTATCTGGACGTCTGTTTCGCAGACCCGGCGCTCGCCGACCTCAAGGCCTGGTTCGATCGCCATGTTCCGTCGGAGACGCGCCGATGAGCGGGCCTAAAGTCGCCATGGTGCTGGCCGCGGGCCTCGGCACCCGCATGCGCCCCCTGACCAACGACCGGCCCAAGGCCCTGGTCGAGGTCGGCGGCAAGGCCCTGATCGACCACATGCTGGACCGCCTGGCGGCCGCCGGCGTCGAGACCGCCGTGGTCAACGTCCACTATTTCGCCGACCTGGTCGAAGCCCACCTCAAGGCCCGCGAGGCCAAGGGCCTGGGACCGCGCATCGTCATCTCCGACGAGCGTCCGCAAGCCTTGGAGACCGGCGGGGGGATCAAGCACGCCCTGCCGCTGCTGGGCGAGGGTCCCGTCTTCGTCGCCAACATCGACTCGATCTGGATCGAGCACGGCGCGGCGGCCGTCGACGCGGTCGCGACCGCCTGGGACTCGGCCAAGATGGATGTCTGCCTGATGCTGGCCTCGACGAGCGGCTCGCTGGGTTTCCACGACAGCGGCGACGTGTTCCTGGCGGAGGACGGCGTCGTCCGCTTCAAGGACGCCGGCGAGATGGCGCCGCTGGTTTATGTCGGCGTGCACATCTGCAAGCCCCAGATCACCGCGGATGGTCCGGACGGGCCGTTCTCGCTGCTGCCGCTTTGGAAGCGCCTCGCCGCCGACCGTCGCGTCCACGGTGTCGCGCCTGATGGCCTTTGGATGCACGTCGGCGACCCCGACGCCAAGCTGGCGGCCGAGGCGAGGCTCTCGCAAGCATGAGCGCCCAGGCCCCATTCTTTGAGCGCCCGGGGCCGCGCTGGTTCTCGATCCCCGCGCATCGGCCGTTCGTCGACGACCTGGCGCGCGGCCTGCTGAACGCCCTGGAGCCGCTCGGCCCCGAGGCCCTGCCGCGCGCCACGGTCCTGACCCCGACCCGCCGGGGCGCCCGCGCCTTGGCCGACGCCTTCCTGGCGGTCGGCGGCGGGCGGGCCCTGCTGCTGCCGCAGATCCGGCCGCTGGGCGACCTCGACGAGGGCGAGCCGCCGTTCGAGCCGGGCGAGCTCTCGATCGACCTGCCGCCCGCCATCGCCTCGCGTCGTCGCCGGTTCGAGCTGGCGCGGCTGGTGGTCGATCATGGCGGGCTGCTGTCGTTCACGCCCGGCCCGGTCCAGGCGCTGGAGCTGGCCAAGGCTCTGTCCGACTTCCTCGACAGCTGCCAGATCGAGGAGATCCAGTTCGAGGACAGGCTCGATGGCCTGGCCGAGGGCGACCTGGCCCAGCACTGGCAAGTCTCGGCCCGGTTCCTGAAGGCCGTCCTGCGCGCCTGGCCGGAACGTCTGAAGGACCTGGGCCTGATCGACGTCTCCGAACGCCGCGTGCGCCTGTTGCGCGCGCTGGAGAGACAGTGGGCCGAAAACCCGCCGACCGAGGTGCTGGTCGCGGCCGGATCGACCGGCACGGCCCCCGCCACCGCCGACCTGCTGCGCGTCGTGGCCGCCGCGCCGAAGGGCGCCGTGGTGCTGCCCGGCCTCGACGAGGACCTGGCCGACAGCGCCTGGACCCGGATCGAGGGGACGCAGGGCGAGCAGCATCCGCAAGGCGCCATGAAGCGCCTGCTGGACCGGGCCGGCGTCGCGCGCGGCGACGTCCGCGCCTGGGTCCCCGACGCCGACAGCCGGGGCCGCTGGCGCCGGCGGATCGTCAACGAGGCCCTGCGCCCGGCCGAGGCCACCGCCGACTGGCTGGCTCAGATCGCGTCTCTGCGCGCCGAGGCCCCGGACCTCGACCCGATCGCCGAAGGGCTGACTGGCTTTTCCGTCATCGCCGCGCGCGCCGAGGAGGAGGCCGCCGGCGCCTGCGCCTTGCTCCTGCGCGAGGCGCTGGAGACGCCAGACAAGACCGCCGCCCTGGTCACGCCGGACCAGACCCTGGCCCGCCGCGTGATGACCCGCCTGCAGCGCTGGGGCGTCATCCCCGACAGCTCGGCCGGCGCGCCGCTGGCTGCCGCCGGCTCGGCGATCCTGGCCCTGCACTTGGCGCGTCTCGTCGAAGAGCCGCTCAACCCGGTGCGCCTGCTGGCCGTCGCCAAGCATCCGCTGGTGTTGGGGGAGGACGAGGGAGAGGCCGCCGCCCTCCTGGAGCGCAAGGGTCTACGCGGCGCGGCGCCGGGCTCGGCCGAGGTTTTGCGCGCGCGGTTAAAAGACGCCCCCGAGGCTCTCGCCCTCTGCGAGCGCGTGCTGGCCGCCGTCGACCATGCCGCCAGCCCCTATGCCGACGGCTACGCCCGCCCCTGCCACGCGGCCAAGGCCCTGGTCGAGGCGCTGGAAGGGCTGATCGCGCCCCCTCGCCTGTGGGCCGGCGGCGCGGGCGAGTGCCTGGGCGCGCTAATGGCCGCCCTGATCCAGGACGGCGAGCCCCTGCCCGACGCCTCGCCCCAGGCCTTCGCCGACATCCTCGATCGCCTCGTCAACGAGGAGACCGTCCGCGTCGGCGGGGCCACCCATCCCCGCCTGCGCATCCTGGGCGCGATCGAAGCCCGCCTGGTGCGCGCCGACCGCCTGGTGCTGGCGGGACTGGAGGAAGGCGTCTGGCCGCAGGGCGCGCCGATCGATCCGTTCCTGTCGCGGCCGATGCGCCAGCGCCTGGGCCTGCCGCCGCCCGAACGGCGCGTGGGCCTGACCGCCCACGACTTCGCCCAGGCCGCCAGCGCGCCCGATGTGGTGCTGGTCCACTGCGAGCGGCGCGGCGGCGCGCCGGCCGTCGAGTCGCGCTGGCTGTGGCGCCTGAAGACCCTGGCCGCCGGCGCGGGCCTTTCCCTTCCGCGCCGCGACGACGTACTGGACTGGGTCCGCGCCCTCGACGCGCCCGAGCCCTATTCGCCGATCAAACGCCCTGAACCGCGCCCACCGGTCGAGGACCGGCCGCGCAAGATGGCCGTCACTCGCGTCGAGGCCCTGACCCGCGATCCCTACGCCGTCTGGGCGCGCGACATCCTCAAGCTCTACCCGCTGGAGCGCCCCGACGAGCCGGTCGAGGCTCGGGCGCGCGGCACGGCCATCCACGCGGCCTTCGAAAAATTCGCCGAGACCTATCCGGACGCCGTGCCCGCCGACGCGGCCGCGGTGTTCGAACGCTTCTATATCGAGGCCCTGGTCAACGCCGGCATGCCGCCGACCGCTCTCGCCCGCGAGAAAGCCCTGGCCCGCGAGGCCGCCCTGTGGGTCGCCGACTGGGAGCGCCATCGCCGCGCCGGCGCGCGCAGGATCATCGTCGAGGCCGAGGGCAAGCTTGAGCTCTCGATCAACGGCCGCCCCTTCACCCTGACCGCCAAGGCCGACCGCATCGAGCCGACACCGGACGGGACCGCCCACATCCTCGACTACAAGACGGGCGCCGCGCCCTCGCAGAAGCAGGTCGACACCGGCTTCTCGCCGCAGCTGACCCTGACGGCGGCGATCCTGATGAATGGCGGCTTCCCGGACCTGGGCAGCCCCGCGCCCGGCGACCTGACCTATGTCCGCGTCACCGGTCGGCGGCCCGCCGGCGAGGAACAGCTCCGCGCCTTGGCGAACGGCGAGAGCGAGGAGGCCGCGCGCAAGGCGATGGACGGCCTGGTCAAGCTGGTCGCCCGCTATGACGATCCCGAAGAGCCCTACCGCTCGCGGGTCGCCCCACAGTTCGTCAAGGAGCACCCCGGCGACTACGCCCACTTGGCGCGGGTGTTCGAATGGTCGACCAGCGGCGACGACGGAGAGGGTGAATGATCGACCCTCAGCGCATCGCCGCCGATCCGGCGATCTCGGCCTTCGTCACGGCCAACGCCGGTTCCGGCAAGACCAAGACCCTGATCGACCGGGTCGCGCGGCTCTTGCTGGCCAAGGTGCCGCCCGAGGCGATCCTCTGCGTCACCTACACCAAGGCCGCCGCCGCCGAGATGCAGCGCCGCCTGTTCGAGCGGCTGGGCAAGTGGTCGGTGACCAGCGACGCCGACCTGCGCGCCGAGCTGATCAAGCTGGTCGGCGACGGCGAGGTCTATGGCGCCGAACGTCTGTCGAAGGCCCGCGCCCTGTTCGCCCAGGCGCTGGAGACACCCGGCGGCCTGAAGATCCAGACCATCCACGCCTTCTGCGAGAAGCTGCTGCGGCGCTTCCCACTGGAGGCTGGGGTCTCGCCCGGCTTCACGGTGATGGACGACCAGGCCGGCGCCGCCATCGCCCGCGCCGCCCGCCGCGCCGTCGCGAACTGGGTGGACACGCACGACGACGTCTTCGCCGAAGCCTATGCCCGGTTCTCGGTGGCGCTGGACTTCCAGAGCTTCGAGGCGATGTTCGACGGCTTCGAAGCGCGACGCGGCCAGATCATGGCCTATGTCCAGCGTTGCGGGGGCCTGGCCGAAGCGATCGCCGACGCCTGGGACCGTTGCGGCTTCGACGCGCCAACCTCCGCCGAGGACTTGGCCGCCAAGGCCATGGCCCGGCTCGACCTCGGCGCCTGGCGCGCGGCGGCGACCGTGTTGTTCGATGGCGGCGGCAAGCAGGACGCCAAATATGCAGAGGCCCTGGCGGCCGTGGCCCGCGACCCGGACGCCACGCTGGAGCTGGCCCTGCGCGCCCTGTTCACCGAGAGCGGCGAAGGAACACCGGCGACCTGGCCGGCCAAGACCTCGGGCCTGAAGAGCCGCGAGGACCTGCGCGAGGCCCTGCTGCTGGAACAGGCCAAGCTGGAGGCCGCCCGCGAGCAGGTCCGCGCCGCCAAGGTGGCCGAGGACACCCAGAACGCCCTGCTGCTGGCCGGCCTCTATATCGAGCGCCACATGGCCGAGAAGGAGGCCCGCGGCGCGCTCGACTTCACCGACCTGATCGACAAGACCCGCGTGCTGCTGACCGAGAAGGTCGAGGCCGCCTGGGTGCTCTACAAGCTGGATGGCGGCGTCGATCACATCCTGCTGGACGAGGCCCAAGACACCGCCCCCGAGCAGTGGGAGATCCTGCGCGCTCTGACCGCCGACTTCTTCGCGGGCGCGACCTCGGAGGGCTGGAGCGGCCGCCGGGCCGAGCGCACCCTGTTCATCGTCGGCGACGAAAAGCAGTCGATCTATTCGTTCCAGGGCGCGGACCCGACGCGCCTGCTGGAAGAGACCCAAGGCTATATCGCCCGGATCGAGGCGGTCGGCGCCGTCGGCAAGGGCGTGCCGCTGACCATGTCGTACCGCTCGACCCGCGAGGTCTTGAGCTTCGTCGACGCCCTGTTCTCCGATCCCGAGACGCGGGAGGGCGTGCCGCCGCCGGTGGGCCAGGACCTCGTCCGCCACGAGCTGTTCCGTCACGGTCATCCGGGCTGCGTCGATCTCTGGCCGCTGACCCGCGAGCTGCCCGGCGAGGAGCGCGAGGCCTGGGAGGCGCCGCTGGACGCCGAAGGCGAGCGCAGCGCCAACCGGCGCCTGGCCGAAGCCATCGCCGCCGAGACCGCCGCCATTCTCAAGCGCGGCGACGCCGTGTTCGACAAGGAGCTGGGCCGCCACCGCGCCGCCCACGCCGGCGACATTCTGGTCCTGGTCCGCCGCCGCAAGGTGCTGTTCGAGGAGATCATCCGCGCCCTTAAACGGCGGGGCGTGCCGGTGGCCGGCGCCGACCGGCTGTCGCTGTCCAGCCACATCGCCTTCGAGGACCTGCTGGCCCTGGGCCGGTTCGTCCTGTTCCCGGACGACGACCTCACGTTGGCGGCGCTGTTGAAGGCGCCATTCTGCGGCCTGTCCGACGACGACATCTATGCGCTGGCCAAGGGTCGGCGCGCCACGCTGTGGACGGAGCTTCAGCGACGGTCCGAGGAGCGCCCCGAGTGGGGCGCCGCGCGCGCCGTGCTGGACTGGGCCCTGATCGAGGCTCGCCGCCGGCAACCGTTCGAATTCTTCGCCGCCTGGCTGGGCCTCGCTGACGCCGGCGGCCGCTCGCACCGCGCCAAGGTCCTGACCCGCCTGGGCGCCGAGGCCGAAGAGGCGCTCGACGAGTTCCTGGCCCAGGTGATGGAGGCCGAGCAACGCGGCGTGCGCGATCTCGAGGCCCTGGTCGCCGACTTCGCGGCCCTCGACATCATCGTCAAACGCGAGATGGAGGGCGCGCGCCGCGAGGTGCGGGTGATGACCGCCCACGGCTCCAAGGGGCTGGAGGCGCCAATCGTCTTCCTGCCGGAGACCACGGTGAAGCGCGGGGCCGGCGGCTCGCCGCTGCTGGTCACCGAGGACGGGGCGCTGCTCTGGTGCGGCTCAAGCAAGGGCGACTGCGAGGCCTCGGCCAAGGCCCGCCGCCTGCGCGAGGACAAGGAGGGCCAGGAGGCGCTGCGCCTGCTGTACGTGGCCCTGACCCGGGCCCGCGACCGCCTGATCCTGTGCGGCCGCATCGACGCCCGCACCAAGGACGACAAGGTCGGCGGCTGGTATGCGGCCGTCCGCGCCGCCTTCGGCCATGCCGATATCGCGCCCCACGTGCGGACGATCGGCGAGGACGAGACCGCCTTCCTGCGCTACGGCCCCGATCCGACTCCCGCGCCGCGCGCCGAGGAGGACATTCGCGTCCCCGCCGCCGCGCCGGAGTGGATGACCCACACCGCGCCGCCCGAACCGGCGGCCGCGCGCTACGCAGCCCCCTCGCGGATCGAGGATAACGCCCGCGTGCCCGCCCCCTCGCCTCTGGCGCGCGTCGCGGGCCTGGGCCGCTATCGCCGGGGCGAGCTGGTGCACAAGCTGCTGCAGATCCTGCCCGACCTCGCGCCCGACCAGCGTCCAGCCGCCGCGCGGCGACTGTTGGCCGCCGAGCGTGACCTGACGGACGAGCAGCGTGAGGAGATGGCGGCCGCCGCCTTTGGGGTGCTGGATGACGCGCGCTTCGCCGCCGTGTTCGGTCCCGGCTCGCGGGCCGAGGTCGCCCTGGCCGGAACCAGCGCCCACCTGCCCAAGGGCCTGGCCGTCTCCGGCCGCGTCGACCGGCTGGTGGTGGACGAAGGCCGCGTGCTGGTCGTCGACTACAAGACCAATCGCCCCTCGCCCGACCGCATCGAGGACGCCGATCCCGCCTATCTGGCCCAGATGGCGGTCTATGCGGCGGTGCTGCGCGAGGTGTTCCCGGGCCGGGCGATCGAGGCGGCCCTGGTGTGGACGGACGGCCCCAAGCTGATGCCGGTTTCAGAAAAGGTGATGGCCGAGGCGCTGGCGCGGCTGGCCTAAGGCCGTTGCCGGGGCCGCGCCGTGCTCCTACATCTATGCGCAAGCGCTCGGAGCGAATCCGGGCATTTTGGAATTCATCGCGTCCTCCGCGCCCGCCGCGCGACGCCAGACTGGAGCAAGCCATGAGCACCGTTGCGGTGACCGACGCCACCTTCGAAGCCGACGTCCTGAAGGCCAGCAAGCCCGTGCTGGTCGACTTCTGGGCCGAATGGTGCGGTCCCTGTAAGCAGATCGCCCCGGCGCTGGAGCAGCTGTCGGAAGAGCTGGCCGACGTCGTGACAATCGCCAAGGTCAATATCGAGGACAGCCCGACGACCCCGTCGCGCTACGGCGTCCGCGGCATCCCGACCATGATGCTGTTCCGCGATGGCCAGATGACCTCGATGAAGGTCGGCGCCATGCCCAAGCAGAAGATCCTGGAATGGCTGAACGAAGCCGGCGTCCAGGCGGCCTAACCGCCCTCTTCCGCTGAATTGAAGACGCCCGCTCCGGTCCTCCGGGGCGGGCGTTTTTTGTCGTAGAATCCCGACCTTCCCGGCGAATGCCGGAACCCAGATCGAAGGCGCCGAGGTTTGCCGGCCTGTTTGGGCGGACGGCGCGAGATCCCCACGCCTTCAGGATGTACCTGGGCCCCGGCATTCGCCGGGGAATTCGGATGAGGAAGGGACCTACTTCTTCCCCGTCACGATGAACGGCGAGGTCGGCGGCGGCGGCGGCTTCTTCTCGGCCTTCGGTTTGCGGATTTCCTTGTTCGACTTCTTCTGACCCTTGGCCATCGGCGATTCCTGCCAGGACGGGCGCGCCCGCCGAGGATGTCCGGCGGGCCGTGCCGCCCTATCGGCGTGAGGTCAGCCTTACGCCCTTAGGTCGGCCAAGTCTCTGGACTCATCGCCAGCACCTCGCCGGCCAGGTACAGCGAGCCGCAGATCAGCACATGGGGCGTCGGCTCCAGCTGAAGCGCGCGCGATAGAGCATCCTCGACGCCGTCGCAGGCGGCGGCGCGCAGGCCGGCCAGCTCGGCGGCGGCGGCGGTCTCGGCGGCGCTGGCCGCGGCGTGTCCCTCGAAGGTCACGGTGAAGACCTTGGCCGCCACGCCCCGGAACGGCGTGAAAAAGCCCGTGGCGTCCTTGTTGGCCAGCAGGCCCGAGATCAGCGCCACCGGCCGGCCGTCGCGAGTGGCGAGGTCGGCGACGGCGCGCGAGACGGCCCGGCCGGCGTGCGGGTTATGGCCGCCGTCCAGCCAGAGATCCGCGCCGGCCGCCTTGGCGCGCTCGGCCAGCGGTCCGGCGGTCAGGCGCTGGAAGCGGGCGGGCCAGACGGCGCCGGCGATTCCCCGCCCCATGGCCGCCTCGTCGATGCGCGAGTCGCCCAGGGCCAGCAGGGCGGCGACGGCGAGGCCGGCGTTGGCGAACTGGTGCTCGCCGGGCAGCGAGGGCGCGGGCAGGTCCAGCAGGCGGTCCTGCATCTGCACCAGCAGCCGCCCGCGCTCGCTCCAGGCGTCGAAGTCGCGGCCCATCAGGGTCAGCTCGACCCCGGCAAGAGCGGCGTTAGTGTCGAGGACGTCCTCGGCGTCGATCTGCTGGCGGGCCGAGACCACCGGGGCCTCCGGCTTGATGATCCCGGCCTTCTCGACGGCGATCTTGGCGATGGTGTCGCCCAGGAACTCGCGGTGATCGATGTCGATCGGCGCGATGACGCTGACCGCCGGCCTCTGGATCACGTTTGTGGCGTCGAGAATTCCGCCCAGCCCCACCTCGACGATGCAGAGATCGGCCGGGACCTCCGCGAAGGCGACGAAGGCCGCCGCCGTGGTGATCTCGAAGAAGGTGATCTCGTGGCCGGCGTTGGCCTGTTCGACCCGATCGAGCACGGCGGCGAGATGCTCGTCGGTGATCAGGATCCCAGCCAGGCGGATGCGCTCGGAAAACCGAACCAGATGCGGCGAGGTGAAGACGTGGACCTTCAGGCCCGCCGCCTCGGCCATGGCCCGGAGATAGGCGACCGTCGAACCCTTCCCATTGGTGCCGGCCACATGGATCACCGGCGGCAGGCGGTCCTGCGGGTCGCCCAGCGCGGCGCACAGTCGCCGCATCCGGTCCAGCGACAGGTCGATCAGCTTGGGATGCAGCGCCTTCAGCCGCTCAAGGGCGGCGTCATGGGCGCGGAGGTGCTCGGCCAAGGCGGCGCTCAGGCCGCCTTGCGGTTGCGACCCATCATCAGGGTGCCCAGGATCGAGCCCAGGACCTGCGGCAGCTCCTTGCGGTGCGTGACGCGGTCGACCATGCCCTTCTCGACCAGATATTCCGAGCGCTGGAAGCCCGGCGGCAGGGTCTCGCGGATGGTCTGCTCGATGACGCGCGGACCGGCGAAACCGATCAGGGCGCCCGGCTCGGCCAGGTGGACGTCGCCCAGCATGGCGTAGGAGGCGGTGACGCCGCCGGTCGTCGGGTCGGTGAGGACCACGACGTACGGCAGGGCCGCGTCCTTCAGTTCGTTGATCGCCAGGGTCGTGCGGGCCATCTGCATCAGCGACAGCGCGCCTTCCTGCATCCGCGCGCCGCCGGCGGCGGTGAAGGCGATCAGCGGGACCTGGCGTTCCTGAGCGGCCTTGGCGGCGGCGATGAAGCCTTCGCCGGCGGCCATGCCCAGCGAGCCGCCCATGAAGGCGAAGTCCTGGACCAGCACCACGGCGTCGACGCCGCCGACCTTGCCATAGGCGATGGCCATGGCGTCCTGTT
Source organism: uncultured Caulobacter sp. (assembly GCF_937900395.1). Lineage (GTDB taxonomy): Bacteria > Pseudomonadota > Alphaproteobacteria > Caulobacterales > Caulobacteraceae > Caulobacter. Next base: position 33,523 of record NZ_CALCDX010000243.1, on the reverse strand, counting down.
CGCCGGTCGCCTTGCGGGCGGCGGCCAGACGGTCCTTGTAGGGCTTGCCGTCCGAGAACTTCAGCGGGTCCTCGACCACCGACGGGCTCGGCAGAACCTCGTACTGGCCCTCATCGAAGGTGAACTTGAACCGGTTTTCCGGTCCGATCCGCATGTGGCGACCGGCCGGCGTGACCCACAGGGCCGCCTCCAGGTCGGAGCGGAAGATCATCTCGCCCGTGTCCGGGCACTTGACCCAAAGGTTCTCCGGCGTCTCGCGCTTGGAGAAGGCGCCGCGCACGCCGGGGGCGATCCGCGACAGCCAGCCGCCGCCTCGGCGGTCGCCGGCCTGCTTCTTGTCGCCCTTTTTCGGGTCCTGGGGTTCAGCCATAGCCATAGCCTTAGAGCCTCACTTCGTCCCGACTCGCGCCGAACGCACAGCCTTAGCCAGCTCCGACGCTTTTAGAAGAACCTTCTCGGTCACGTTTTCGTTCAACCGAGCCGCGGATTCGATTTCATCCACAAGCGCCGAGCCCACGACGGCCGCGTCCGCCACCTTGGCGACGGCGGCGGCCTGGTGGGGCGTGCGGATGCCAAAGCCCACCGCCACCGGCAGGCCCGAGGCCTTGCGCAGGCGCTCGACGGCGGGCGCGACCTCGGCCGCGTCGGCCGACTTCACGCCGGTCACCCCGGCGACCGAGACGTAATAGACGAAGCCCGAGGTGCGGCGCACCACCATCGGCAGGCGCGCGTCGTCGGTGGTCGGGGCGGCCAGGCGGATCAGGGCGATGCCCTCGGCCTCCAGCGCGTCCGACAGCGGGTCGGCTTCCTCCGGCGGGCAATCGACGATGATCAGGCCGTCGACCCCGGCCTTGGCGGCGGCGGCGGCGAAGCTTTCGAACCCGCGGTGCAGGACCGGATTGAGATAGCCCATCAGGATGATCGGGGTGTCGGCGTCGCCTTCGCGGAAGGCGGCGACGAGGTCCAGCGTCCCCTGCAGGGTCATGCCGGACTTCAGGCCCCGCTGGGCGGCGCGCTGGATGGTCGGGCCCTCGGCCATCGGGTCGGAGAAGGGGAAGCCCAGCTCGATCAGGTCGGCGCCGGCGGCCGGCAGGCCCTTGAGCACGCTGAGCGTCGTGGCGGCGTCGGGATCGCCGGCCATGACGTAGGTCACGAAGCCGGCGCGGTTCTCGGCCTTCAGCGCCGCGAAGCGGCGGTCGATACGGTCTTTGGTCACGCGAGGTCGGTCCTAGATCTTGCGCCCGAGCGCTTCGGCCACCGTGAAGATGTCCTTGTCGCCGCGACCGCAGAGATTCATCACCACGATCTTGTCCTTGCCCAGCTCCTGGGCGATCTCGCCGACGCGAGCCAGGGCGTGGGCCGGCTCCAGCGCCGGGATGATGCCTTCGAGGGTCGAGCACAGCTGGAAGGCCGCCAGGGCCTCCTCGTCGGTGCTCGAGACATATTCGGCGCGGCCGACCTCGTGCAGGAACGCGTGCTCGGGGCCGATGCCCGGATAGTCGAGGCCAGCCGAGATCGAGTGAGCGTCGATGATCTGGCCGTCGTCGTCCTGCAGCAGATAGGTCTTGTTGCCGTGCAGCACGCCCGGACGCCCGCCGGTCAGCGAGGCGGCGTGCTTGTCGGTGGAGACGCCGTGGCCGGCCGCCTCGACGCCGATCAGGCGCACGCCGGCGTCGTTCAGGAACGGGTGGAACAGGCCGATGGCGTTGGAGCCGCCGCCGATGCAGGCGACCACCGCGTCGGGCAGGCGGCCTTCCATCTCCAGAATTTGCTCGCGCGCCTCGGCGCCGATCACGCTCTGGAAGTCGCGGACCATCACCGGATAAGGGTGCGGGCCGGCGGCGGTGCCGATCAGGTAGTAGGTGTCGTGCACGTTGGTCACCCAATCGCGCATCGCCTCGTTCATGGCGTCCTTCAGGGTGCCGGTGCCCGAGCTGACCGGGCGGACTTCCGCGCCTAGCAGGTTCATGCGGAAGACGTTCGGCTTCTGACGCTCGACGTCGGTGGCGCCCATGTAGACGACGCACGGCAGGCCAAAGCGCGCGCAGACGGTGGCGGTGGCCACGCCGTGCTGGCCCGCGCCCGTCTCGGCGATGATCCGGGTCTTGCCCATGCGCATGGCCAGCAGGATCTGGCCCAGGGCGTTGTTGATCTTGTGCGAGCCGGTGTGGTTCAGCTCGTCGCGCTTGAAATAGATCTTGGCCCCGCCGAAGTGCTCGGTCAGGCGCTCGGCGAAATAGAGCGGACTGGGCCGGCCGGCGTAGTGGGTGTTGTAGCTCGTCAGCTGGGCCTGGAACTCCGGATCGGCCTTGGCGTCGGCATAGGCCTTGCCCAGGTCGAGCACCAGCGGCATCAGCGTCTCGGCCACATAGCGGCCGCCGAAGTCGCCGAACCGGCCGTTGGCGTCCGGATAGGCCGAGTAGTCGTTAGGTTTCGCAGGAGCGTTCACGAAAGCTTCCCAGCTGGGCTTGTCTAGTCTTTGGCGCGTTTGACGGCGTCCAGGAACGCCGAGATCAGGACCGGGTCCTTTAGGCCGGGACCGCGCTCCACGCCAGAAGAAACGTCCACGAGCGGGGTTCCCGAGACCGTGATCGCCTCGGCAACATTCCACGGATCGAGCCCTCCGGCCAGGAAATGCGGGCGCGAAAAGCGGCGGCCGGACAGCAGTTCCCAGTCGAAACGAGCGCCCGTGCCGCCCGGCAGGGCCGAGCCCTCCACGGGCCTGGCGTCGAACATCAGATACTCGGCGGCGCCGTCGAAGGCGGCGGCTTGGTCCACATGGGCGGACGAGGAAACGGAGAAGGCCTTGATCACGCCGACACCGGCCCGGGCGGCGATCTCGCGGACGCGGGACGGCGTCTCCTTGCCGTGGACCTGGATCAGGTCGGGCCGCATCGTCGCCATCAGGCGATCGATCAGAGCATCATCGGGATCGACGGTGACGGCGACCGTCTTCACGCCCCGGCCCCGAACCGGCTCGACCAGCCGCGCGGCGATCTCGGGCGTCAGGTTGCGCGGGCTCTTCTCGAAGAAGACGAAGCCCAGGAAGGCCGCGCCGCCGTCGAAGGCGGCCTTGACCGTCTCGGGCGTCGACAGTCCGCAGATTTTGGCTCCAGCGCTCATCGCCCGGGAGTTACGGGCGACGAGCGTCCGAGGCAAGCCCAGCGAAACTATTGCAGCGTGAAGACCCCGTTCACGGCCCGCCATTCTCGGGGGCCGATCAGCCTGTTGTGGGCCACCCGGACCGAGTGCAGCACCCCATCCAGCTCGCGGCTCCAGAAGTCGAGAAAGCCCTTCAGGGTAGGGAACTTCGGCGCCAGATCGTAGTCCTGCCAGACGTAAAGCTGCAGCAGGCCGGGGTGATCGGGCATGTGATAGTGGATCTCGGCCGTGGTCAGGCCATAACCCATAAGCTGTTTCTCGAACGCACTGATCGTCATCGACAACGCTCCACGCGGACGTGAGTCGAAGCTTCAGTCCACTGAGCGAGTCGCTCAAGAGTCATGATGTCGCGGAAGCGGGCTCGGCCGGAGATGCCTAAGGCGTGACCTCCTCGGTCACGGCGTCGGCGGGCGTGGTCAGGATCGCGCCGGCCGAGGCGGCGATGATCGCGACGATCGCCAGCCATTGAGAGGCCGCGAGATGCTCGCCCAGGATCACGAGGCCCGCGAGCGCGCCCACCGCGGGTTCGGCGCTCAGCACGACGCCGAAGCTTCGCTTGGGGATGCCGCGCAGGGCGATCATCTCCAGCGAATAGGGAATGGCGCTCGACAAGACCGCCACGACCAGTCCCAGCAGCACCACCTTCGGGTGGAACAGGCTGGCGCCGGCCGAGATGACGCCGATCGGCGCGACGATCAGCGCCGCCGTCGTCATGCCCAGCGCTACCGAACGTCCAGCGTGCAGGTGGCCGGTCCGCTTGCCCAGGATGATGTACAGCGCCCACATCACCGCCGCCGCGCAGGCGAAGCCGACCCCGACCGGGTCGAGGGGCTTGGCGCCGGGATCGACCGGCAGCAGCAGGGCGAGGCCCAGCACGGCCAAGCCGATCCAAAGGAAGTGAATCAACTTGCGCGAACTGGCCACGGCCACGGCGAGCGGCCCCATGAACTCGATCGCGATCGCCAGGCCCAGCGGCACTGTGCGAATCGCCATGTAGAAGCAGAGGTTCATCAGCCCCATCACCGCGCCATAGGCGGCGATGCGGCCCAGGTCCGCGCGCGATAGCGGATGACGCCACGGCCGCCAGACCAGCAGCAGGATCAAGGCCGAGAAGCCCACGCGATAGGCCGTCGTGCCTTGGGCGCCGACGAGCGGGAACAGGCTCTTGGCGAAGGACGTCCCCACGCACAGGACGACGATCGCGGCCATCAGGGCGGCGTAGGGAAGCAGGCGGGCGCGGGCGGCGGACATGAGTCGGTGTTTAAGGACGTCGCGCCCTAGGCGCTAGGCGGGGCCGACGCTCATCGCAAAGGGGGGCTGTCGGCCAGCATGGCGGCGTTCAGCGATTGCAGGCTCGATCGCAGCGTGGCGATCTGGGCGTCCGACAGGGGCAGGCGCGCGACGACGTTGCGCCGGACCTCCAGCACGCGATCGCGCAGGGCCCAGCCGGCGTCGGTGAGATCAACCCACACCCGGCGCTCGTCGGCCGAGTCGCGCGACCGCCGCAGCAGGCCCGCGGCCTCCATGCGCTTGACCAGCGGCGTCACCGCGCCGGTGTCCATGCAAAGCCCCCGGCGCAGGTCGCCCATGCTGCAGCGCTCGGTCCGCTCCCAAAGGGCGATCAGGACGAGATACTGAGGATGGGTCAGCCCCAGCGGCTCCAGCAGGCCGCGATAGACCTTGGTGACCAAGCTGTCGGCGATCTGGATCGCCAGGCACAGCTGGTTGTCCAGGTACAGCTCCTGATAGCCGGCGTCATGCTCCTCCAACGGGCGGGGCTTGGCGAGCGGAGCCTCAGCGTGCGCGATATCGTCGACCATGCGCGCTAGAGTAGTCCGCTTTGTTTAATGTAGCGTAACCAAATATAAATTGAAAATATCGAACTCGATATAATCAAGCTTTAAGGATCCCACCATAGAACGGTGTCTCAGACTTCAGAGGTACGTTCATGTTTGGCATCGAAGATAAGCGCGGCAGGGCGCTGCGCGCGGAAGCGGCGGAGCTGAAGGCGACGGTCGCGGCGATCCATCGCTCGCAAGCGGTGATCGAGTTCCAGCTCGACGGGACCATCATCGACGCCAACGAGAACTTCCTGGCCACCATGGGTTATCGCATCGACGAGATCCGCGGCCGCCACCACAGCATGTTCGTGGACCCCGCCGAGGTCGCCGGCGCCGACTACGCGCGATTCTGGGACCGGCTGCGGGCGGGCGAGTTCTTTTCCGACGCCTTCCGGCGTATCGGCGCTGGCGGGGCCGAGGTGTGGATCCGCGCCAGCTACAACCCGGTGTTCGACGCCGACGGCAAGCCCTACAAGGTCATCAAGTTCGCCACCGACATCACGGCCGTGCGCCGCGAGCAGGAAGCCAGCCGCGCCGAGCGCGAGCAAGCGGCCGCAGTCCAGAACCAGGTCGTCTCCATCCTGGCCGAGAAACTTGGGCGTCTGGCCGATGGCGACCTGACGGCCGAGATCGACGCCTTCCCCGACCAGTACGACCGCATCAAGGGCGACTTCAACCGCTCGGTCGAAAGCCTGCGCGGCGCCTTGAGCGCCATCGCCGAGGCCACTGACAATCTCCAGTCGGGCTCCAGCGAGATCGCCAGCGCCGCCGACGATCTGTCGCGGCGCACCGAGCAGCAGGCCGCGAGCCTCGAGGAGACCGCCGCCGCGATCGAGGAGATCGCCGCCACGGTCAAGCGCAGCGCCGATGGCGCCCTGGAGGCCTCGACCGCCGCCAGCGAGGCTCGCAGCCATGCTGATCGCTCGGGCCAAGTCGTCCGGGAGGCCGTCGCGGCCATGGGCGAGATCGAAAACTCCTCGGGCCAGATCACTCGGATCATCGGTGTGATCGACGAGATCGCCTTCCAGACTAATCTTCTGGCGCTCAACGCCGGGGTCGAGGCCGCTCGCGCCGGCGAGGCCGGTCGCGGCTTCGCCGTCGTCGCCCAAGAGGTGCGGGCCCTGGCTCAGCGCTCGGCCGACGCCGCCAAGGAGATCAAGGTCCTGATCGCCAGCAGCACGAGCCAAGTGGAACGCGGCGTGCGCCTGGTCGGCGACACGGGCGAAGCCCTGGCGGGCATCGTCTCGAAGGTGAGCGAGATCGACCAGCTGATCCGCGAGATCGCCGCGTCATCCCAGGAACAGTCCACGGGACTGAACCAGGTCAACGCTGCGATGAACCAGATGGATCAGGTCACCCAGCAGAACGCGGCCATGGTGGAGGAGACCACCGCGGCGGTGGCGAACATGAGCACCGAGGCGCGCGCCCTAGCCCAGCTGGTGGGACGCTTCAGGACCGAGCCGGCCCATTACATCCGCGCGGCGGCCTGATCGGACGTGGACGCGCCGGGCGCTGATCGCCCGGCGCGTGCTCTCGGAGGCCTACTTCTTCACCCAGCCGCCATCCAGCGGCTTCCAGTATTGGCCGGGCGCCAGGCGGCCGTAGAGCTGCTTGGCGGTGGCCTGGCCGGCGGCCTCGGGCGTCACGCCGGTCTTGGCGGCGATGTCCTTGTAGGCGGCGGCGCGGCCGGTGTTGATCTCGGCCACGGCCGCGCGCAGGGCGGCGTCGCCGCCCGACACGATGCCTAGATAGCCGTCGGCCTGCTCGCCAACCGTGCCTGCGGCCTTGCCGGCGTCCACGGCGGCCTTGGCGGCGGCCGACTGGGCGAGGGCCAGGTTCGCGCCGGCGGCGGTCATCGCCAGGCCCAGCGCCAGAACCGTCATCGTCTTGCGGATCATGTCGGTCCTCCTTGCTTAGAACAGGTTCGGGTTCTGCTGGATCAGCGACTGGACTTCCTTGTCCAGCCGCACGCGCACGTCGGCGTCCAGCTTGGCGTAGATATTGATCGGGTCGACCTTCACCCGGACGGTCGGGGTGCAGGCGGCCGCGCCGAGCGCTCCCGTCGCGACAAGAGCCATCAAGAGGGCGCGCTTTCTCATGCGTCTAGTCTCCAGTTCATGTTCAGGGTGGCCGGTCACGGTTGAACCGGACCTGAACGGTTCGAGGTCTCCGAGCCCTGGCGCTCGAACCAGCTTCGCCAGTCGGCCAGAAGCTCGTCGAAGTTCAGCGAGGTGTCGAGAGTGAGATCCACCGGCGTCTTGGCCGGCAGGGCGATACGCTTGTCGAACGCTCGTCCGCGGATCAGGTCGAGAATGCCCACCCGCGCCTTTTCCGGGACCTTCGGGTCGTGCCGGCCCTTGATGTGGAACAGGATCCCCAGCCGTCCCTTGTCGGTGCTGTTCACCCCGGCCTCCAACTGGTCGAACGCCAGGTTCTCCATGGCCTGATAGGCGAAGTCCTGGATGGCGTTGACCTGGGCCGGCTGGGCGGGCGGCGCGCCGGGCGCATCGTTCGGGCTGGCGGCGACATTGGACAGGGCCGCGCGCGAGATCTCCAGCCGGCCCGGCTGGATGGCGCTGATCTTGCCTTCCTGGAAGCGCAGGCCCTCGGGCCCGAAGGTGAACGGCAGGCGACCGTCGACCACCGCCTGGACCTTGACCTTCTCGGCCAGGGACGAGGCGGCGATCAGTTCGCCCAGGTCGAGGTGCTCGACCACGATCACGCCCTTGATGGTCTTGTCGGCCGCCAGGGGCACGTCGGTCGGCTCGATCGAAATCCGCCCCTTGGCCGCCTCGAACGTCGCCTTGGAGATGTGCAGGGCGTCGGCGCCGAGCTGGAACACCGACTCCACCGCCGTCAGCGGCACCAGGGAATCGATGCGCACGACCTTCAAGGACTGCCCCGGCCGGGTGGTCAACGGCGCCAGGCTGTCGAAGTCAACGGCGCCGTCCAGGGTGGCGACGAAGCCGACCGGGCTGGTGAAGTCGATCCTGTCGGCCACCAGGCGGCCGCGGCTGGTCGCGCCCTTGTCATCCCAGGCGAAGACGCCGGTGAAGCTGGCGGGGCCCTTGGCCTCGCGCGCGAAGCCGGCCATCGGGGAGAGGTCGCCTGGCTGCAGACCGTCCTTGGCGAAGACCAGCTTGGAGGCGTCGATGTCGGCCTGCCCTCGGCCCGTCGCCACGACATGGCGCAGGCGGATCTCGCCCAGCGGAGCGCCCGTCGGCGTCGCGGTCTGCAAGGTCCCGCCCCAGACACCGCCCGTCAGGGCCAGTTGGCCCTTGGCGAGGATCGGATTGAAGCGTCGTTCGGCGGCGGCGTCGGTGACCGCCGCGCGTTCGACCCGGACGCTGGCGCGATCGAAGCCGCCCGCCCCGCCGAAGCTGGCCTCGCCCTCGATCCCCTGCAGTTTGGCCTGAGCCACGGCGAGGGCGCCTTCGCCGTCCTCGAACTTGAGGTTCGCGCTCCAGCCGCCGGCGCCGGCCAGCACCAGCGGCGCCTTTGTCGGGCAGAGCTTGGCCTTGATGTCCGTGACCGGGTTGTCGCCCAAGGCATAGGCCTTGGCGGTCAGCGGCGAGCACTTCGACGCGGTCAGGGTGAAGCGGCCGCCCGCCAGTCGCGCCTGACCGTCGACCTGGCCGGTGACGCCCTGGATCGGCGGCAGGTCGAAGTTGTCGACCGCCAGCGACAGCGGCGAGGTCAGGACGCCGCCGGCCATCCGCCACTGCGGCGCCAGCGCCTTGACCGTCGGCAGTCCGCCACCCGTCAGCGACACCTGCAGCGCGCCGCGCGCGCCCTCCGGTCCCGCGTCGAGCAGCAGCCCCTTCGGCGCGGCGACCGCGACCTTCACGCCGTTCGGAGCCGATAGGGTCGCGCTCTGGGCGAGGGTCGCGCGCGTCCGTCCGGCCTGGATGTCCAGCCCGAGGCTGGGCGCGGCCAGCTCGAACGTCCGCAGCGCGTGGGACAGAGGCTTGCCATAGGCGGGATTGGGGATCAGCCCGGCCAGGCGTTCGGCGTCAGGGCCGGAGACGCCGCTGCGGCCTCCGGCCGAGCCATTTAGGGCCAGGGTCAGGCCGCCCGGGCCTTGGTCGATCTTGCCTCGCCCCTCCAGCCGCGCGTCGCCGAGCGCCAAGCCGCCGTTGGCGAGGCGCTGGGCGCTCGCATCGATCGCCAGCGGGCCGTTGACGGTGAAGCCCTGATTGTCCACCGCCAACCCCAGATTGGCAGAATCCGCCGAAGCCTTCAGGCCCCGCAGCGCCACTCCGCCGGCCAAGGCCTGGTCGGCGACAAGCGTGGTCTGGACAGCGCCGCGCAAGGCGGTGCGCCCATCCCGGCGGCCAATGGTGATCCGCGAGGCGTCCAGCGAGAGACTGGCCGCGCGGGCGTCCAAGGCGGGCGCCGACAGGCGATCGCCCCGCACCGCGCCGCGCGACCGGCCGAGGAACGCGAAGGCGTTCAGGCCGCCATCGAAGCGACCGGCCAAGCTCAGGTCGACGGCGAGATCGCTCGCCTGGGTTTCGGCGATCCGGCCATTGCGGGCCGCCAGCGCCAGCCGAGCCTCCAGCGGGCCGCTCGCCTTCATCGCCGCCAAGTCCGGGTAGGGCAGGTCCGCCGACAGCTTCGCCGCCGCGCCGGCGAGGTCCGCGTCCTTGGTTTCCAGGCTGTCTATGGCCAGCGAAACCTCGACCGTCAGGCGGTCGCCGCGCTTGCGGGCCGAGACCGTCGCGCCCTTGGCGGCCAGCGCCAGGTCGGGGACAGCGTAGCGCAGCGGCGCCAGACGTCCGTCCAGCCGCAGCAGCTGTCCGTCGTCGAGGCTGGCGTCGCCGGTGACGCGAACGCGGCCGCCCGGCGTGGCGAGGTCCAGCCGCGCGTCCTCGACCAGGATCGCCGGGCCGGGGACGTTGGGCTTCCGGGGTGACTTCAGAGCCTCGTCGATCAGGGGCTGAAGCGCGCCGAAGCGGACGCGGCCCTTTTCGTCGACGCTGGCCAAGACCCTCGGCCGGACCAGCCGCACCGCCTTGGTCTGGATGCCGAACCGCTCGCCGGTCCAGGGCGCGGCCAGATCGTAGGCGACCTCCAGCCGGTCAGCGGCGAAGACGGGGTTGTCGCGCGATCCCAGACGCACCCGGCCGGAAAAGCCCGTGGCGTCGAGGTCGTCGATCTCGACGGCGGCCTCGATCCCGTGGTCGCGCAGCCAGCTGACCGCCAGTTCGCGGCTGATCTCCCGCCGACCCGACCACACCACGAGGCCCGTGGCGATGAAGGCCAGCATCGACAGCGACACGGCTTCGAGGCCGAGATCGATCAGGCGCTCGCGCCCCCACGTCTTGCGGGACGTCTGTTTCGGCTCGGCGGCGGTGGAGGGTTCGGCCATCAGATCCTGAAGTCTGGTTCCTAAGAAGCCCCCCGGCTCAGCTTTGGATCCCTACTTCTTAAAGCCGAGCACGTCTTGCATGTCATAGAGCCCTGGCGCCTTGCCCTTTGTCCAGGCCGCGGCGGCCACCGCGCCTCGGGCGAACAGGCCACGGTCGATGGCCGAGTGCGCCAGGGTCAGGATCTCGGACTCGCCGGCGAAGATCACGCTGTGCTCGCCGACGATCCCGCCGCCGCGCACCACCGAAAAGCCGATCGCGCCTTCCTTGCGGGGACCCGTGACGCCGTCGCGGCCGCGGTCGGCGACCTGGCCGAGGTCGACGCCGCGCCCCTCGGCCGCCGCCTCGCCCAGCATCAGGGCCGTACCCGACGGCGCGTCGATCTTGCGCTTATGGTGCGCCTCGAAGACCTCGATGTCCCAATCGGACGCCGGCAGGGCGGCGGCGGCCTGGCGCACCAGGCCCATCAACATGTTGACGCCCAGCGAATAATTGCCCGAGCGGACGATCACGACCTTCTGGGCGGCCGCCTCGATCCGGGCCAGCTGTTCGGGCGAGAAACCGGTCGAGCCGATGACCAGGGCCGGCGCGTGGGCGTGGTGGACGGCGCGAGCGGCGGCGGCTTCGGCCAGCTGGGCCGAGACTTCCGGCAGGGTGAAGTCGATCACGGCGTCGGCGGCGGCCAGGGCCGCGTCGGCGCTGACCAGCAGCTCGCCTTCCGCCTCGGGGCGGTCGAAGCGGGCGGCCAGCACCACGTCGTGGCGGCCTTCCAGCGCCTGGATCACGGCCTGGCCCATGCGGCCGAGGGCGCCGGCGACGGCGATCTTCACGGGCTGGGTCAACGGCTTTCCTCTTACGCTCTTCGCCTTGCTGATCGCCCATCCGCCCCTCGAGGTCAACCTCGGCACGGGTGACGAAAGGTCATTCAGGTTGACGCAACGCCAATTCCAACAAGCGTTTGCTGGACTTTTCGCGAGCGTGGCCTGTTGTGACGCCGGTTCCCGGTCGCTACGCTGGAGACGCATAAGGACGCGTTCGCATCGATCGGCGCGTCCCACGATCAACTTGCGCAGCAGGAATGGGAAACGCCGGATGAGCGACGCGGAACGCAAGACCTTCACCGATGCGGAGGCCTTGGCCTTCCACCGCCACCCCACGCCGGGGAAGATCGCCATCGTGCCGACCAAGCCGATGGCGACCCAGCGCGACCTGTCGCTGGCCTATTCGCCCGGCGTCGCCGTTCCGGTCCACGCCATCGCCGCCGATCCCGACGCGGCCTACGACTACACGTCCAAGGGCAACCTGGTGGCGGTGATCTCGAACGGCACCGCGATCCTGGGGCTTGGCGACCTGGGGGCGCTCGCCTCCAAGCCGGTCATGGAAGGCAAGAGCGTCCTCTTCAAGCGGTTCGGCGACGTTGACTCGATCGACATCGAGGTCACCTCCAAGGATCCCGACGAGATCATCACGGTGGTCAAGAACATCGGGGTGACCTTCGGCGGCATCAATCTGGAGGACATCAAGAGCCCCGAGTGTTTCCGCATCGAGACCGAGCTGCAGGAGCTGCTCGACATCCCCGTGTTCCACGACGACCAGCACGGCACGGCGATCATCTGCGCCGCCGGCCTGATCAACGCCTGCCACATCACCGGCAAGAAGATCGAGGACGTGAAGGTCGTGCTGAACGGCCCCGGCGCCGCCGGCATCGCCTCGCTGGAGCTGATCAAGGCCATGGGCGTGCGGGCCGAGAACTGCATCGCCGTCGACTCCAAGGGCGTGCTCTATCAGGGCCGCACCGAGGGCATGAACCAGTGGAAGAGCGCCCACGCGGTCAAGACCGACAAGCGCACCCTGGCTGAAGCCGTCCAGGGCGCGGACGTGCTGCTGGGTCTTTCCGCGAAGGGCGCCTTCACCCCCGAAATGATCGCCTCGATGGCCCCGAACCCGGTCATCTTCGCCATGGCCAATCCCGATCCGGAAATCACCCCGGAAGAGGTCAAGCGGGTCCGCAAGGACGCGATCATGGGCACGGGCCGGTCGGACTATCCCAACCAGGTCAACAACGTCCTGGGCTTCCCCTACATCTTCCGCGGGGCTCTCGACGTGAGGGCCCGCCGCGTGAACCACGAGATGAAGATCGCCTGCGCCCAGGCCCTGGCCATGCTGGCGCGCGAGGACGTTCCGGACGAGGTGGCCGCCGCCTACCACGGCCGCCAGCTGAAGTTCGGTCCGGACTACATCATCCCGTCAGCCTTCGATCCCCGCCTGATCTGGTACGTGCCGCCGTTCGTGGCCCAGGCCGCCATGGACACCGGCGTCGCCCGCCGCCCGATCGCCGACATGGACGCCTATCGCGCCAGCCTGGCCCAGCGCCTGGATCCCACCGCCGGCTTCCTGCAGAAGATCTCGGGCTCGGTGCTGGCCAATCCCAAGCGCATCGTGTTCGCCGAGGGCGAGGACCCCAGCGTCATCCGCGCCGCCTACGCCTACCAGACCGGCGGCTACGGCAAGTCGATCCTGTGCGGCCGCGAGAACCTGGTGCACGAAAACATGAAGCTGGTGGGCCTCGATCCCGAGACCGCCGGCCTCGAGATCGTCAACGCGCGTCTGTCCGATCGCAATCCGGACTATGTGGACGCCCTCTACGCCCGCCTGCAGCGCCAGGGCTATCTGAAGCGCGACGTCCAACGCCTGATCAATCAGGACCGCAACAGCTTCGCCGCCTCGATGGTCACCCTGGGCGAGGCCGACGCCATGGTCACCGGCGTCACGCGCAGCTTCGACCAGGCCCTGGAAGAGGTGCTTCGCGTCGTCGATCCGGCGCCGGGCGGCCGGATCATGGGCATGTCGGTGGTGCTGGCCAAGGGCCGGACGATCTTCGTGGCCGACACCAACGTCACCGAGCTGCCGGAGGCCGAGGAGCTGGTCGAGATCGCCTGCGAGGCGGCCCGCGCCGTGCGGCGCCTGGGCTTCAAGCCGCGCGTGGCCTTCATGAGCTATTCGACCTTCGGCAACCCGATGGGTCTGCGGTCGGAGAAGGTGCGCGAAGCCGTCGCCATGCTCGACGAAATGGACGTCGACTTCGAGTACGAGGGCGAAATGCCGCCCGAACTGGCCCTGGATCCGGAAAAGCGCGCCAACTATCCGTTCATGCGCCTGACCGACAGCGCCAACATCCTGGTCATGCCGGCCATCCACGCCGCTTCGATCTCGACCAAGCTGGTGCAGTCGCTGGGCGGGGCCACGGTGATCGGGCCGGTGCTGCTGGGCCTGTCGAAATCGGTGCAGATCGCGCCGCTGTCGGCCTCGGTGTCCAAGATCCTGAACATGGCGATGATGGCGGCCTACGAGCAGCCGGTCGGCGAAGAGGAGTAGTCCGAAACGTCGAAAGGCGCGCGCCGGCGGGCGCGCGCCTTCCTGGCCGCGGCTGGGAGGGGAACGGCCGCGGCCGTGACCGACTAGGCGGCCTTGGTCGTGATCGCTTCAGCCGCCGCGGCGCCGGCGGCCCAGCGGACGGCGGCCTTGGCGACGCGCTCGCCCAGCAGGCGGGCGGTCTCGCGGTCGCCAGCCGGCGGCGAGAGCTCGGGCGAAACGTTGTCGGACTGGGCGGCGACGCCAATGAACGAACCAACGCGGTTGAGCGTGTCCGGACCGCGCTCGGCGGCGGTCACGTTCGGCGGGGCGATGCCCAGATTGATCCAGTTCATGCCGTGCTGGGCCGCCAGGATCGTCAGGCTGGCCAAGGCGTGGGCCTTGTCGCCGGCGAAGCTGTGCGAATTGGTGAAGCCGGCGGCCAACTTGTCCTTCCACGCGCCGGTGAAGAACGCCGCCGAGGTGGCGTCGGCGAACACTTTGAACACGCCCGAGACGTCACCCATGTAGGTCGGCGCGCCGAAGATCACGGCGTCGGCCTTGGTGATCTCCTCGATGAACGGGCCGAAGTCCTGGGCCGCGCTCTCGATCTTCAGCAGCACCGGGGTCTGGCCGGCGTCACGGACGCCCTCGGCGACCTTCTGGGCGAGAACCTCGGTGTGGCCGTAGCCGGAATGATAGGCGATGGCGACGGTGGTCATGGTTGATCCCTCCGATTGGGAACTGAAACGGTAGCGATTACGTAATAAGCGCCAGCGCGACCGCCAGGGGGATCAGCAACAAAAGTTGGTGCAATTTTTCTATGGTCGGTTTTCAGCCCGACTGAAGGCTCGCCCCGAAGCCCTTAGTGCGCGTCGGCGAGGAGGTCGGCGACCGTGATCTGGCCCAGGCGCGCGGCGGCGGCGGCGTCGGCCGCCTCGATGGCCGAACGGACCGCGTCGGGAATCTTCTCGCCGACCGGGCAGCCCTTGACGCCCTTGGGCGCGACGCCGAGGTGGGCGCAGCCGTTGACGGCCTTCAGGACGACGTCGAGCGTGATGGCCTCGGCCGGCTTCAGCAGCCAGGCGCCGCCGTTGGCGCCGGCGCGCGCGCCGATCAGCCCCGCCTTGCCCAGCATGGCGGTGACCCGGCGGACCACGACCGGATTGGTCGGGACCGAGGCGGCCAGCTCGGCGCTGGCCACGGCGCGGTCGGCGGAAAACGCCTCCTTGTGCGCCAGATAGGCCAGGGCGTGCGCCGCCACGGGGAATTTTTGACTGTCGGACATCTCTACCGGGAACGTAAGGTTGTCGCGGGCGCGTTCAACTGAAAACTGTTTAATCCTGACGTCGCCGCGCGATGCGACGTTAGGGGACGATTGAACCCATCGTAAATTGGGTGTATCGCGCCGCGCTTGATCGATATGGGTCGGCCGACAGCGTTTTGCGAGGGCGGCCCGGAGGGATTGAATGGCTTCCGAAGCCTCAGGCGCACCCGCTTCCGACTGCGCCCCCGCGTCTTCCGACATTCCATCGCAGGATGGCGGCCCGCCGAATGGGTCGGGGCACGGCCATGACGTGAAGGGTCATGGCTTCATGGCCCTGGCCCTGGGCTCGATCGGCGTCGTCTTCGGCGACATCGGCACCAGCCCGCTGTACGCCCTTCGCGAGGCGTTGGCGCACTCGCGCAGCACCACCGCGACCGAGCACGCGGTGCTGGGCGTGGTGTCCCTGGTCCTGTGGACCATGACCCTGTTCGTGACGATCAAGTACGTCATCTTCTTCATGCGCGCCGACAACAAGGGCGAGGGCGGCACCCTGGCCCTGATGGCCTTGGCCCAGAAGGCCCTGGGCGGCGCGGGCCGCAAGCGCTCGGTCGCCGTGTTCTTCCTCGGCGTGATCGGGGCGGCGCTGTTCTATGGCGACGGCATCATTACGCCCGCCATCTCGGTGCTCTCGGCCGTCGAGGGCCTGAAGGACGCGCCGCACGTGGGCAAGGCCCTGTCGCCCTACATCCTGCCGATCTCGGCCGGCATCCTGATCGCCCTGTTCCTGGTCCAGGCCAAGGGCACGCACCGAATGGCCTCGCTGTTCGGACCGATCACCGCGATCTGGTTCCTGATCCTGGGTGCCCTGGGCGCCTTCCATCTGGCCGACGACCCGTCGATCTTCCGCGCCTTCAATCCCTGGTACGGCCTGCGCTTCCTGCTGGAGAACGGCTTCCTGGGCTTTGTCATCCTGGGCAGCGTGTTCCTGGTGGTGACCGGGGCCGAGGCGCTGTACGCCGACATGGGCCACTTCGGGAAGCGGCCGATCCAGGCCGCGTGGCTGTGCCTGGTCTTCCCGTGCCTGGCCCTGAACTATCTGGGCCAAGGCGCCCTGGTGCTGGATCATCCGGCCGCCCGCCACAACCCGTTCTGGGAGATGGTGCCCGGCTTCGCCTATTGGCCCGTGCTGCTGATGGCCACGGTCGCCACGGTCATCGCCAGCCAGGCCGTGATCACCGGCGCCTTCTCGATGACCCAGCAGGCCGTGCAGCTGGGCCTGCTGCCGCGCATCGAAATCAAGCGCACCTCGGAAACCCAGGCCGGCCAGATCTTCGTGCCGGCGGTCAATCAGTTCCTGCTGATCGGCGTCCTGGTGCTGCTGTTCGCCTTCCAGAGCTCCCACAAGCTGGCCAGCGCCTACGGCATCGCCGTCACCGGCGCGATGTTCGTCGACACCCTGCTGGCCTACGTCGTCATCCGCCGCGTCTGGAAGTGGAATCTGGGCCAGACCGCCCTGCTGCTGGTGCCGCTGGCCGCCCTGGACATGGTGTTCATCGCCTCGAACATGCTGAAGATCCCCGACGGCGCCTGGCTGCCGCTGGTGTTCGGCGGCGTCCTGGTGCTGATCATGTGGACCTGGACCCGCGGGGCGGCGATCCTGTCGGCCAAGACCCGCCGCGACAGCGTGCCCCTGGTCGACCTGATGGAGATCCTGCGCGCGCGGGCGCCGCACCGCGCGCCCGGCACGGCGATCTTCCTGACCTCCGACCCGGACATGACGCCGGTCGCCCTGATGCACAACCTCAAGCACAACAAGGTCCTGCACGAGCGCAACGTCATCCTGACGGTCCGCACCACCGAGACGCCCCGCGTCAACGAGGAGGACCGGGTCAAGATCGAGAAGGTCAACGACGACTTCAAGAAGGTCATCGTCAACTACGGCTTCATGGAAAGCCCGAACATCCCCAAGGCCCTGGCCGTGTGTCGCAAGCAGGGGCTGAAGTTCGACATCATGGCCACCAGCTTCTTCTTGGGGAGACGCTCGATCGTGCCGTCGGCCAACAGCGGCATGCCGCTGTGGCAGGACCGCCTGTTCATCTACCTGATGAAGAACGCCGCCAATCCGACGGACTTCTTCAAGATCCCGCCCGGCCGCGTGGTCGAGCTGGGCGCCCAGGTGACGGTGTAGGCGGTGGAGACGACCCTCCGCGTCCTGGGCGACGGTTTGTCGATCGCCGCCCTGGCCATCATCGCCGCCACCGCCCAGGGCGCGTGGAAGCGGATCGGCAAGGACGTCTCGATCCCGATGCTGTGGAGCCGCGACGGCCAGCCGCTCGCGCGCCTTTCCAAGCCGCTCGGCCTGCTCGCGATCCCGTTGATCGCGATCGTCGTGCTGCTGTCCTTCACCCTGACCCAAGCGACCTTCACGACCGATCCGGTGCAGGCGACCATCATCTTCCTGGTCCGCGCCACGATCGCCGCCAGCCTGGCGCTCTCCCAGCTGTTCCACCTGCGGTTCGTCATCAAGACGCTGCAGGATGAGGGTCATCTCTAGCCGCGCTCATTTGAGCTTGACCCGCGCGTCCTGATCCCGTTGAAGGCGCGCGACTTTGTGTTTCTCTCCGGAAGGACCCCTCATGGCCGACAAGTCCGTGAAGAAGGTCGTGCTCGCCTATTCGGGCGGCCTCGACACCTCGATCATCCTGAAGTGGCTGCAGACCGAGTACGGCGCGGAAGTCGTGACCTTCACGGCCGACCTCGGCCAGGGCGAAGAGATCGAACCGGCGCGCGCCAAGGCCCTGGCCGCCGGCGTGAAGCCCGAGAACATCTTCATCGAGGACGTCCGCGAGGAGTTCGTCCGCGACTACGTCTTCCCGATGTTCCGCGCCAACACGGTCTATGAGGGCCAGTACCTGCTGGGCACCTCGATCGCCCGTCCGCTGATCGCCAAGAAGCAGATCGAGATCGCCCGCAAGACCGGCGCCGACGCCGTCAGCCACGGCGCGACCGGCAAGGGCAACGACCAGGTCCGCTTCGAGCTCGGCTACTACGGCCTCGAGCCCGACATCACCGTGATCGCCCCCTGGCGCGAGTGGGACTTCAAGTCCCGCGAGGCCCTGCTGGACTTCGCCGAGAAGCACCAGATCCAGATCACCAAGGACAAGCGCGGCGAAGCGCCGTTCAGCGTCGACGCCAACCTGCTGCACTCAAGCTCGGAAGGTAAGGTCCTGGAAGACCCGGCGGTCGAGGCCCCCGAGTTCGTCCACATGCGCACGATCGCGCCGGAAGACGCGCCGGACAAGCCGACCATCATCACCATCGACTTCGAGAAGGGCGACCCGGTCGCCATCGACGGCGTGGCGATGAGCCCGGCTGCGCTGCTGACCAAGCTGAACGAGCTGGGCCGCGACAACGGCATCGGCCGCCTCGACCTGGTCGAGAACCGCTTCGTCGGCATGAAGTCGCGCGGCGTCTACGAGACCCCCGGCGGCACGATCCTGCTGGCCGCCCACCGCGGCATCGAGAGCATCACGCTGGACCGCGGCGCGATGCACCTGAAGGACGAGCTGATGCCGAAGTACGCCAGCTTGATCTACAACGGCTTCTGGTTCTCGCCCGAGCGCGAGATGCTGCAGGCCGCCATCGACTACAGCCAGACCAAGGTCTCGGGTCAGGTGCGCGTGAAGCTCTACAAGGGCAACGTCACCGTGATCGGCCGCACCAGCCCCTACTCGCTGTACGACCAGGACCTGGTCACCTTCGAGGAAGGCAAGGTCGCCTACGACCACCGCGACGCCGGCGGCTTCATCAAGCTGAACGCCCTGCGCCTGCGGGTTCTGGCCAAGCGCGACAAGCGCGGCTAGGCGCGGTTAAAAGCTTGAAGATTGAAGGGCGTCGCGAGGCAACTCGCGGCGCCCTTTCCTTTTGGCGCTAGACCCGATTGTACGGATACCGGTCGCGGATCATCCGCTGGAAGAACCGCCCCTTGGACGGCGCGCGGAAGAACGCCTGGCCGACGCGCTCGGGGACGCCGACATAGACGTATTCGTCGCCGTCGCTGAACGTGACGAACAGCTTGCCGTGCTCGGGGGAGTAGTCGATCTCCCGGATCGCCGTGGAGTCCACATGCATGGCTTTACGAAGCCTCCGCGAAGGGGTCGTTCAGTCCTAGGAGCGAACGAAACCCGGCCGGGTTCCCGGCGTGCGCGCGTCTGATAGGCCTGTGATCGCCGCGTGCAAACTCAGGGCGAATACGAATAGTGTCGCTGCGTAGCGGCGCGAAGCCGCGGGGAGGAACTAAGCATGCATCAGTCCCACGCCCTGGTGGCGATCGTCACCCTGCTGTCCCTGCTGGTCTATGTCTGGATGATCCTGCGCATTCCCGGCGCGCGCCGGCGGACCGGCATCGACGCCCCCGCCATGACCGGCGATCCCGAGCTGGAGCGCCACATCCGCGTCCAGGCCAATACGGTCGAGTGGCTGGTCATCTATCTGCCGGCGCTGTGGCTGTTCGCCATCTACTGGAACGATCTGTTCGCGGCCGCTATGGGCGTGGTGTGGATCGTCGGCCGGATCATCTACGCCCTCGGCTACGCCGCCGATCCGAAGAAGCGCGAGCTGGGCTTCGTCATCCAGGCGCTGGCGACGGCGGTGCTGGTGTTCGGCGCCCTGGGCCGGGCGATCTGGGTCTATGCGGTGATCGGGGCCTAAGCTCCGCTTGGATTGGCATGGCGCGGCGGCCTATATCCGCGCCATGGACCACCTGCCCGTCGATCCCGCCCGCTACGGCGCCTTCCTGGTCGCCATGTTCGTCATGGCCATCACGCCGGGACCGGCCAATCTGTTCGCCATCGCCACCGGCATGGAGCGCGGCAAGGGCGCGGCGCTGCTGGGCGTGGTCGGCATGAACACCGCCACCCTGGTCTGGTTCACCGGCTCGGCCCTGGGCCTGGGCGCCCTGATCATCGCCTTCCCCAAGGCCTTCCACGTCCTGGCGCTGGGCGGAGCGGCCTATCTGGTGTGGCTGGGGCTGAAGTCGCTGTGGGCTGGGATCAAGAACCTCGAAAGCCACGCCTCGGCCACGGTGCGGGCCGGGCGCTCGGCCTTCCTCGACGGCTTCATGGTCCAGATCGCCAATCCGAAGATCCTGCTGTTCTTCTCGGGCGTGCTGCCGCCGTTCCTGGACATCAAAAGACCCTTGGCCCCGCAGCTCGTCATGTTCGCCTGCGCGACCATCGGCATGGACCTGATCAGCATGTCCAGCTACGGCCTGGGCGGCGCGGCCCTGTCCAGCCGCATGAACGAGCCCGGGTTCCGGCGCGGGTTCGCCCTGCTGGTCGGCGTGCTGCTGATCACCGCCGCGATCCTGATCGTCTCGCGCGGGTGATCCCGACACCCTAGATTTCAAGACGGTTGCAAACTGCGCCTTGGCGAAACCACAAAGCCCGGCCAGAGTTGACTCCAAACACTGAGGACTCCGCTTGAAGGAGCAAGTCATGTCCATGAAAAAGGTCGCCGTCGCCGCGGCTCTGGCGATCGCCGCGGGGCTATCCGCCTGCGCCACCCCCACTCCGTATCAGCCCAAGGTGACCTCGGGCGCCGTTACGGGCGGCTTCTCCGAGCAGAAGCTGGAAGGCGACCGCTATCGCGTCAGTTTCGCGGGCAACAGCCTGACCTCGCGCGAAACGGTCGAGCGCTATCTGCTTTATCGGTCGGCCGAGCTGACCGTGCAGCAGGGTTACGACTGGTTCGAGACCGCCGACCACCGCACCGATCGCACCGCCCGCACCTATGTCGAGCCCGACCCGCTGGCCCGTCCCGCGTTCGGCTGGGGTCCGTACGGCTATTGGCGCCCGTCCTGGCGCTATTACGGCCCGTCTTATGGCTGGCGGACCTGGGACCCTTTCTGGGGTGACCCCTTCTTCGCCGACCGCGCTCAGATTCGCACGGTCGAGAAGTTCGAGGCCGGCGCCGAGATCGTGATGCACAAGGGCCAGAAGCCGCAGGGCGATCCCCGCGCCTACGACGCCCGCGAGATCATGGCGAACCTAGCCAGCACGATCGTCCGGCCGGAAGCGAAGTAGAGAAGCAGATGCTCCCCCGCGATGCGGGGGAGCTGTCACGGAGTGACTGAGGGGGCCAATGCGGCTTGCGCCCAGCTCGCCCCCTCCGGCCCTCTGGGCCACCTCCCCCGCTGGCGGGGGAGGAACTGTCCGCCTTACCGCGGCGCCATGCGGATGCCGCCGTCCAGGCGGACATCCTCGCCGTTGAAGTAGCCGCAGGTGATCATCGTCAGCGCCAGCTGGGCGTACTCCTCGGGATTGCCCAGGCGCTTGGGGAACGGCACCGAGGCGGCCAGGCCCGCCTTCACGGCTTCGGGCGCGCCGTTCATCAGCGGGGTGTTGAAGATGCCCGGCAGGATGGTGTTGACGCGAATGCCCTCGCCCATCAGGTCGCGAGCGATCGGCAGGGTCATGCCGACAACGCCGCCCTTCGAGGCCGAATAGGCCGCCTGGCCCATCTGGCCGTCCTCGGCCGCGACGCTGGCGGTGTTGACGATCGCGCCGCGCTCGCCGTCCTGCAGCGGCTCCAGGTCCAGCATGCCCTTGGCCGACTTGGCGATGCAGCGGAACGTGCCGACCAGGTTGATCTGGATGATGCGGTCGAAGGCGTCGAGCGGGAAGTGCTTGGTCTCGCCGGTGGTCTTGTCGCGGCTGGCGGTCTTGGCCGCGTTGCCGGTGCCGGCGCAGTTGACCAGGATGCGCTCCTGGCCGTGGGCGGCGCGGGCCTTCTCGAAGCCGGCGTCGACGTCGGCGTCGCTGGTCACATTGACCTTGCAGAACACGCCGCCGATTTCCTTGGCGACCTCTTCGCCGCGCGCTTCGTTCATGTCGAAGATGGCGACCTTGACGCCTTGCGCCGCCAGGGCGCGGGCGGTGGCCTCGCCGAGGCCCGAAGCGCCGCCGGTGACGACGGCGGCGACGGTGTTGTCGAGTTTCATGGGCGTTTCCCCTTAGCTTCGCGTTTGATCGGTTCGCGTTTAGGATCGAACTTGGAACAGAGGTTTAGACCGATGAGCGGCGACGCCAAACCGTCCCCCGACGTAAACGTCAACGACGTGCTGGACCCGGCCAAGGCGCTGGTCCCCGCCACCGTGCGCGTCAACGAGGAGCGGGTCGAGCGCGGCTTCCTGCCCAAGATCCGCAAGGTCGCGGCCAAGGTCCCGTTCGCCGCCGACGCCCTGTCGGTCTGGTGGTGCGCCCGCGATCCCGAGACACCCACGGCGGCCAAGGGCATGATGCTGGCGGCCCTGGCCTATTTCGTCCTGCCCACTGACGCCCTGCCCGACATCCTTCCTGTGATCGGCTTCACCGACGACGCGGCGGTGTTCGCGGCCCTGATGGCGATCCTGGGTCGGACGCTGAAGCCCCGCCACAAGGAGGCCGCCCAGGCCTTCCTGCGCCGCCTTTCCGACGAGGCTTGATCAAAGACCATGCTCGCCCTGCTGATCGCCGCCGCGGTCCAGACCGCCGCGCCCCCGCCCGCCGACGCCGAGGACAAGGCGGTGCTGGCGACCGCCCAGGCTTTCTTCGACGGCTTCGAGAAGAGCGACGTCGCGGCCATGCGCGCGACCCTGCTGCCCAACGCCCAGCTGATGTCGTTGACCAGTCGACCCGACGGCCAAACCGCCCTGCGCCGCTTCGGCTTCGAGGAGACTTTCGGGACCAAGCCTCCGTCCGGGGCCAAGGAATGGATGTGGTCGCCGGTCATCATTCGCCGCGGCGGACTGGCGACCGTTTCAGCGCCGTACGAGCTTTCGATCAACGGCAAGAGCATCCATTGCGGGCTGGACGTCTTCACCCTGGTCAAGGCCGACGGCGCCTGGAAGATCGCCAGCATCAGCTGGACGGCCGAACCCGACGCCTGTCCTGAAATCCGGAAGATGTAGGCCGACCTACCAGTAGGCGGCCATGATCTCGCGCGCCCAGTCGGGCTCGCGGACCTCGCCACGCGGGGCGAAGCCGCTCATCACCGGCTTGATGTCGAGCACGGGCGTGCCGTCGATGGCGTCCAGCCCCTTCACCTCCAGCGTCCGCCCCTTGACGGCCACGACCTCGCAGACCGTCACGCCGATGCGGTTCGGCCGGTTCTTGCCGCGCTGGGCGAAGATGCCGATGCGCGGCCAGGCCTTGTTGCCGCGCGGGTGGCGGGCGCCGGTGACGATCTGGTCGTCGGTCACCTTGTCGAACACGTAGACGATCTCAGCATGACTGAAGGTGTCGAGGCCCATCAGCGCCTCGTCGTCAAACCGCTCCGGGTCCAGAACGATGCGGGCGCGGCTCTCGCCCCAATCGTCGTCCTCGGGAACGTCGCGGCCGCCCTCGACCCGCCCGATCGGGATCATTTCGATCGCCATGCGCTTTCCTCCGTGTGCGACAGGTTGTCGCGGGCCCGGGACCGCTTAAGTTGGTCGCATGATCGAAGCTCTCCTCGCCAAGATGATCAAGTCCGGCGACCTGACGGCGCACCTGCCCGGCGGTCGCATCGTTAAGGCCGGAGACGGCTCCGGCCCGCCCGTCGTCATCCGGATCAACAGCCGGGGCCTGCGCCGCCTGGCCAATCCCAGCCTGGGCCTCGGCGAAGGCTATATGGAGGGCGACATCGTCTTTGAGCAGGGTACGATCTCGGACCTCCTGACCATCGTCGGCGAGAGCGGCGGGCGCAAACCCAAACGCGGCTCGGCGTTCAGCCGGTTCCGCAAGGCCCTGAAGCGCCGGATCCAGCAGGTCAACGACCGCGTCGCCTCGCGCCGCAACGTCGCCCACCACTACGACCTGTCCAACGACCTCTACCGGCGCTTCCTCGACGCCGACATGCAGTATTCGTGCGCCTATTTCGAGCGTCCGGACATGTCGCTGGAGGAGGCCCAAGCCGCCAAGAAGGCGCTGATCGGCCGCAAGCTGCTGATTAAGCCCGGCATGAAGACCCTGGACATCGGCTCGGGATGGGGCGGGCTGTCGATGACGCTCGCCAAGGATTTCGGGGCGCGGATGACCGGGGTGACCCTGTCGACCGAACAGCTGGCGCTGGCGAAGCAGCGGGCGGAGAAGGCCGGGCTGTCGGACAAGATCGACTTCCGCCTGACCGACTATCGCGACTTGAACGAGCCGTTCGACCGCATCGTCTCGGTCGGCATGCTCGAGCATGTCGGCGCGCCGAATTTCCAGACCTATTTCGAAACCATCGCCCGCCTGCTCGACGAGGACGGCGTGGCCCTGGTGCATTCGATCGGCAAGATGCACGGCCCCGGCGCGACCAACGCCTTCACCCAGAAGTATATCTTCCCCGGCGGCTATATCCCGGGCCTGTCGGAGATCGTCGCGGCGATCGAGAAGGCCGGCCTCTGGATCACCGACATCGAGATTCTGCGGCTGCACTACGCCGAGACCTGCCGCATCTGGCGCGAGCGGTTCATGGCCGATCCGGACATCCCCCAGATGTTCGACCAACGGTTCCGGCGGATGTGGGAGTTCTATCTGGCGGGCGCGGAGCTGGGCTTCCGTCACGGCGGCCACATGGTCTTCCAGATCCAGCTGGCCAAGAAGCGCGATGCGGTTCCGCTGACGCGGGACTATCTGCTGAAGCCGCGCGGTTGACGGCGAGGCGGGCGGCGTTCATAGGCGCCGCCTGATTTTCCGTGAAGGAGCCGCCATGGCCCCGTTCCACGCGGCCGACCTTCTGCGCCGCAAGCCTGTCGCCCAGATCGAGGGCGAGCACCCGCCCGAGAGCCTGCACCGCTCGATCGGCCTTTTTCAGCTGACCATGCTGGGCGTCGGGGCCACGATCGGCACCGGCATCTTCGTGGCCCTGACCACCGCGGTGCCCGCCGCCGGGCCAGCCGTGATCCTTTCGTTCGTGCTGGCCGGGATCACCGCCGCCCTGACGGCCCTGTGCTACGCCGAGCTGGCCTCGACCATTCCGGTGTCGGGCTCGTCCTATTCCTACGCCTACGCGACGCTGGGCGAGTTCGTGGCCTTCATCGTCGGCGCCTGCCTGCTGCTGGAATACGCCGTCTCGGCTTCGGCGATCGCCGTGGGCTGGGGGCAGTACCTGAACGAGATGCTGGTCGACCTGGTCGGCTGGCGGCTGCCCGACGCCATCGCCAAGCCGCCGGGGGCGGGCGGCGTGGTCAACTTGCCGGCCGTCGTCCTGGTCGGCGCCTGCATGGTGCTGCTGCTGCGCGGCGTGAAGGAGTCGGCGACCGCCAACGCCGTCCTGGTGGTGCTGAAGCTGCTGGTCCTGCTGTTCTTCGTCGTCATCGCCTTCAGCGGTTTCCAGGCCCGCAACCTGACGCCGTTCATGCCGATGGGCGTGGCCGGCGTGGGCGCGGCCGCCTCGTCGATCTTCTTCTCGTACATCGGCATCGACGCGGTCTCGACGGCCGGCGAGGAGGTCAAGGATCCGCGCCGAACCCTGCCGCTGGGCATCGTCCTGTCCCTGTTGATCGTCACCGCGATCTACATCCTGGTGGCCCTGGCCGCCGTCGGCGCCCAGCCCTGGACCGCCTTCAAGGGCCAGGAAGCCGGTCTCGCCGTGATCCTGAGGAACCTAACCGGCCAGGCTTGGACCTCGCTGGTGCTGTGCGTGGGGGCGATCGTCTCGATCTTCTCGATCACGCTGGTCGTCATGTACGGCCAGACGCGGATCCTCTACGCCATGAGCCGCGACGGCCTGCTGCCCAAGGTGTTCCAGCGCCTGCATCCGAAGACCCGCAGCCCGGACCTCAACACCTACATCGTCGCCGCCTTCATCGCGATCCTGGCGGCGTTCGTGCCGCTGGACGTGCTGGTCAACCTGACCAGCATGGGCACGCTGATCGCCTTCGCCATCGTCTCACTGGGCGTGATCATCCTGCGCCGGACCCAGCCGGACCTGCCGAGGAGCTACCGCGCCCCCCTCTACCCGCTGCTGCCGATCGCCAGCGTGGCCTTCTGCGGCTATCTGATCATCGGCCTGCCGCTGGACACCTGGGCGCTGTTCGCGGCCTGGGTGGCGGGGGCCTGCGCGGTGTATTTCGGGTATTCGCGCAAGCACTCCGCCCTGAACGGCTAGATCACTCCACCGTCACCGATTTCGCCAGGTTCCGCGGCTGGTCGACGTCAGCGCCCTTCACCACGGCGACGTGGTAGGCCAGCAGCTGGATCGGCGCCGACATCACCAGGGTCGAGACCAGCGGATCCGAGGCTGGCGCCGTCACCACCACCTTGGCCCCCGCCGGCGCGTGCTTCACGCCTTCGGTGTCGGTGATGAAGATCACCTGGCCGCCGCGCGCCATCACCTCGCTCATGTTCGAGGCCGACTTCTCGAAATAGCTGTCGTGGGGCGCAAGGATCACGATCGGCGTCTGGTCGTCGACCAGGGCGATCGGGCCGTGCTTCAGCTCGCCGGCGGCGTAGCCCTCGGCGTGGATGTAGCTGATCTCCTTCAGCTTCAGCGCGCCTTCCAGGGCCAGGGCCGACATCGGGCCGCGACCGAGGTAGAGCACGTCGCGGGCCTTGGCGACGTCGGCGGCGATCTCCTTGATGGCGTCTTCCAGGCCGATCGCCTCGGCGATCAGGCGCGGGGCTTCCAGCAGCACCTTCACCAGGCGCTGCTCCTCGGCCGCGTCGATCGTCCCCCGCGCCTTGGCGGCGGCGATCGCCAGGGCGATCATCACGCTGACCTGGGCCGTGAAGGCCTTGGTCGAGGCCACGCCGATCTCCGGACCGCAATGGATCGGCCAGACCACGTCGACCTCGCGAGCCATCGTGGATTCCTGGGCGTTGACCACCACCGCGCTCTTCATGCCCTTGGCCTTGCAGTAGCGCAGGGCCGCCAAGGTGTCGGCGGTCTCGCCCGACTGCGACATGGCGACGACCAGGGCGTCCTTGCGGATCGCCGGCTCGCGATAGCGGAACTCCGAGGCGATCTCGACGTCGACCGGCAGGTCGGCCAGCTGTTCGATCAGATACTTGCCGACGACGCCGGCGATGTACGAGGTGCCGCAAGCCACGACCTGGATGCGCTCCAACTTGGCGAAGTCGATATCGCCAGGGATCGAAGCCTTCGAAGTCAGGGTGTCGACATAGGCCGCGATCGTGCGCTGGCAGCCCTCCGGCTGGTCATGGATCTCCTTTTCCATGAAGTGCCGGTAGTTGCCCTTCTCCAGCATCACCGACGAGGTCGGCACCACGCGCACGGGCCGGGTCACCGCCGCGCCCGAGGCGTCGAAGATGCGGCAGCTGTCATGGTCGAGGGCCACGTAGTCGCCCTCCTCCAGATAGATCACCCGGTTGGTGAAGGGGCCGACGGCCAGGGCGTCCGAGCCCAGGAACATCTCGCCCTGCCCCTCGCCCACCACCAGCGGGCTGCCGCGGCGGGCGCCCAGGATCAGGTCGGCCTCGCCCTCGATCAGCACGGCCAGGGCGTAGGCGCCGGTCAGGCGGTCCAGCGTGGCCTTGAAGGCGTCCAGGGGCGCGAGGCCCGTCGCCAGCTGGGCGTCGATCAGCTGGGCGATCACCTCGGTGTCGGTGTCGCTCTCGAACGTCCGGCCGGCGGCGGCCAGCTCGGCCTTAAGCTCCGCGAAGTTCTCGATGATGCCGTTATGGACCAGGGTGACGCGGCCGGCCGTGTGCGGGTGGGCGTTCTTGACGTTCGGCGCCCCGTGGGTGGCCCAGCGGGTATGGCCGATGCCGGTGGTCGCGGGCAGGGGCTGGTCGGCGAGAACCGCCTCCAGCGCCTTGATCTTGCCCTGGGCCCGACGGCGCTCGATGCGGTCGCCGACCACGCCGGCGATCCCCGCCGAATCGTAGCCGCGGTACTCCAGGCGCTTGAGGCTCTCGATCAGACGGTCGGCGACCGGTTGCTTGCCGACGATGCCGATAATGCCGCACATGGGCCATGATCCCTTGTAGAACGCGTCACCGGATCGTGCGCGGGCGTTCGCTTTGCGAAGCCGCGTTTAGCACTCGTCCTGGATTGGCTCTGATAAATCTGCATTTCGGATCGTTTCGCGCGCCGAATTTCAGCAAGCCAATCTCTTCTGAATGGCTCAGAATTGGGGCAATGAGCGACCCAACGACTGTACGCTCGCCAAGAGACGACGAAATCATATGAGCAAGCGCGCCTATTTCGGCACCGACGGCATCCGGGGCCAGGCCAACAAGCACCCCATGACGGCCGAGGTGGCCCTGCGCGTCGGCCTGGCGGCCGGCAAGCTGTTCCGCTCGCAGGACGAGCGCCGCCACCTGGTGGTGATCGGCAAGGACACCCGCCTGTCGGGCTACATGATCGAACCGGCCCTGGTCGCGGGCCTGACCAGCGTCGGCCTGGACGTGCGCCTGTTCGGCCCGCTGCCGACGCCGGCCGTCGCCATGATGACCCGCTCGATGCGCGCGGACCTGGGCGTCATGATCTCGGCCAGCCACAACAACTTCGCCGACAACGGCATCAAGCTGTTCGGCCCCGACGGCTACAAGCTGTCGGACGAGCAGGAGCTGAAGATCGAGGCCCTGATGGACGAGGGCCTGCAGGAGGGCCTCGCCGCCCCGCGCGAGCTGGGCCGGGTCAAGCGGATCGACGACGCCCAGGCGCGCTATGTCGAGATCGTCAAGGCGACCTTCCCGCGCCATCGCAACCTGTCGGGCCTGCGGATCGTCATCGATTGCGCCAACGGCGCGGCCTACAGGGTCGCCCCGACCGCCCTCTATGAGCTGGGCGCCGAGGTCATCTCGCTGGGCGTGTCGCCGGATGGCACCAACATCAACGAGGAGTGCGGCTCGACCCATCCCGAGGCCATGGCCAAGATGGTCCGCGAGTACCGCGCCGACATCGGCATCGCCCTGGACGGCGACGCCGACCGCCTGGTGATCTGCGACGAGAAGGGCGTGGTCGTCGACGGCGACCAGATCATGGCGATCATCGCCGGCGCCTTCGCCAAGGACGGCGCGCTGAAGGGCGGCGGCGTGGTCGCCACCGTCATGTCGAACCTCGGCCTGGAACGCCATCTGAACGCCCTTGGGATGTCGCTGGAGCGCACCGCCGTGGGCGACCGCTATGTCATGCAGCGCATGCGCGAAGGCGGCTTCAATGTCGGCGGCGAGCAGTCGGGCCACCTGATCCTGTCGGACTTCTCGACCACGGGCGACGGCCTGATCGCCGCCCTGCAGGTGCTGGCGGTGATGGTCGAGAGCGGCCAGCCGATGAGCGCGCTGAGCCGCCAGTTCGAGCCGGTGCCGCAGCTCCTGGAAAACGTCCGCTTCGCCGGCGGCAAGCCGCTGGAGGCCAAGACGGTCAAGGAGGCCATCGCCGACGGCGAGGCCCAGCTGAACGGTTCGGGCCGCATCGTCGTCCGCGCCTCGGGCACCGAGCCCCTGATCCGCATCATGGCCGAGGGCGACGACCCGGCCCTGGTCAAGAAGGTGGTCAAGTCGATCGCCGGCGCGGTGAAGGCGGCTTAAGGGGCAAACGACCGCTCCCCAAATCCTGTCATCCCGGAAAGCCCACAGGGCTTATCCGGGACCCAGGGGGTGCGTGAACGCCGAGCGCGCGGCCCCTGTGTCCCGGCGCTCCGCTGCGCTACGGCCGGGATGACACTGTTTTAGCCAGCCCCTACCCGACGTCGTCGGTGTGGTCGGCGCCGCCCTGGCCGCCGCTCCAGGTCTCGCCCGAACGCTCCCACCAGTAGGGCTGGCGGACGCGCTTGCCGGTCACGGTCTCGTTCAGGGTCGCCGGATCGTAGAGCCGCCCGCCCAGCATCACGCGGTACAGCTTATCGCTGTTGCGGATGTCGACGGTAGGATCGGCGTCCAGCACCAGCAGGTCGGCCAGCTTGCCCGCCTCCAGCGACCCGACGTCCTTGGCGTAGCCCAGCGAGCGGGCCGCGTTGATCGTGCCGGCCGCCAGGGCCTCGACCGGGCTCCAACCGCCGCGGACGAACGACCACAGCTCCCAGTGCGCGCCGAGGCCGGCCTGCTGGCCGTGCGCGCCGATGGCCACCTGCACGCCGCGATCGGCCAGCTTCTTGGCCTCGCGCGCGGTGGCGCCGTCGACATAGTCCTCTTCCGGCGCGGCCTGGCGGCGCACGTTGCGGGCCGCCAATAGGGCCGGCGGCGCGTGCTTGGACAGCAGCGGGTGGGCCCAGACGTCCATGTGCTGGCGCCAGTAGGGATCCCCCGCCAGGCCGCCATAGGCGACCACCAGGGTCGGCGTGTAGTTGGTCTTGCTCTGCGACCACAGGCTGACGATGTCGTCGTAGAAGCGATCGACCGGCAGGTTGTGCTCGACGGTGGCGTTGCCGTCCTGGACCAGGGTTACGTCCATGGCGTACAGCGACCCGCCCTCCGGCACGACCTCCATGCCCTCCTTCTGGGCCGCGACCACCACCATCTGGCGCTGGTCCCGGCGCGGCTGGTTGTAGTTCTTGACGCTGTGGGCGCCCTGGGCCTTCAGCCGGCGGACATGGGCCAGGGCGTCGTCCAGGCTGTTGATCTCGGCATAGACCCCGGCGGCCTTGGCCCCATAGATGATCTCGCCGGTGGAGAAGGTGCGCGGGGCCAGGATCTTGCCGGCGCGTTGCAGCTCGGCGGCGACGAAGATCTCGGCGGCCCGGGACGACGGATCGTGGATCGTGGTCGTCCCCATGGCCAGGTTGGCCATGGCCGACCAGTTCTGCTGCGGCACCAGGTCGTCATCGCCCTGCGGTCCGTGGGCGTGGGCGTCGACGAGGCCGGGGATGATGGTCTTGCCCGCGACATCGACCACCTTGGCGTCGGCGGGCACGGGCGTGCTGGCCTTTGGCCCCACCGCGACGATGCGGTCGCCCTTGATGACGATCACGCCGTTGTCGATGATTCCGCCGCTCTTGTCGGCCATGGTGACGACGCGCGCGCCGGTCAGGGCGACGACGCCGGTCGGCTTGTCGGCGACCGCCTCCATCGACAACGGGAGGCCAGTCTTGACCGGCTTGAACTTGCCCTCGTCCTTGCTCGCGCCGTCGGCGGCGGGCGCGTTGGCATAGAGCGCGTCGGTCTCGGCGGTGAACAGGGTCGGTCCCATGCTCCAGTGGACCTGCTTGCCGTCCTTGGACCAGTTGATGAAGTCGGCGCCCTCGGCGCTGACCCGCGTCACCGGCAGCGGCCCGCCCTTCTGATCGACCGAGACCTCCTGGGTCCCGGGCATCAGCGGCATGACGAAGGCCTCGTAGTTCTGGCGGAAGGCCACGTTCCGGCCGTCGGGCGAGACCTGGTAGGCAGTGACCATGTCGCCGCTGGCGTGGACGCGCTTGGCCTGGCCGTTCAGGTCGGTGCTGACCAGCTGGCGCTTGTCCTTCTCGGACATCAGCATGAACACGCGGTCGTTGGACGCGCCGAACTGCGGATCGCCGCCGCCGCGCGAGATCCGAACCGGGGCGCCGCCCGAGGCGGCCACGCGATACACGCCCGGATCCTGCGACCACCGCGGCGAAGTCAGGCCGCCGCCGCCCCGGCGCTCGAACACGATCGTCTTGCCGTCTGGCGAGAAGCGCGGCGCGCCATAGTGGCCCGGCTGGGCGATCACGTCCTTGGCCGCCCCGCCGCTGGCGGCCACCGTGCGCAGACGGCCCAGGCCCGCGTCGCTCCAGCCGACGAAGACGATCGTGCGGCCATCGCGCGACCAGGACGGATAGAGCTCGAACTCGGCCTCGTCGCCCGAGACCAGCCGGCGTGGCTCGCCGCCCGCCGTGGACTTGACCCAGAGCTTGCCGAGGGTTTCGAACACCACCGACTTGCCGTCCGGCGAGACGCTGGCCCAGCGGGGCATCTTGGTGGTGAAGCGATCGGGAGCGACCGCGACCTCGGGATGGACCGCGTCGATCACGACGCGGGTGTCGTCGATCTTGAAGGGAATCTCGCTGGACGCGCCGTCGGCCACGTTCACGCGCCGGATCTTGCCGCCGGCCCAGAACACCACGCTGGCGCCGTCCGGCGTCCAGGCCATGTTCGGATAGACGCCGGTGACCGCCCAGGTCTCCTGCACGTCTTGATCCAGAGCGTCATAGACCTTGCGCTCCTCGCCCGAGGTCAGGTCCTTCACATAGAGCTTGGACTTGGTCCGCTCGCGGCGGACGAAGGCGATCTTGCTCCCGTCCGGCGACGGGGTCGGACGCACCGACCCGCCCAGGCCGGACACGGCGGTCGTCACCTCGCCGGTCTCGAGGTCGTAGCGCTCGATGTCGAACAGGGCGGTGTTGGAGTCCTGGGCGTATTCGAAGATCGGGCCGGGCGTGACGTTGCGGGTGTAGAACACGCTCTTGCCGTCGGCCGCGTAGATCGGCTCGCCCAGCTCCTTCTGCAGCGCTTCGCTGGCGCGCTTGACCAACTGGACGCCGCCGCCGCCCGAGACGTGGTAGACCCACACCTCGCCGGTGCCGAGCGAGCGGCCCGTGGTGAAGTGCTTCTTGGCCACGATGAACCGGCCGTCCGGGCTCCAGCTGGGCTGGTTCAGGAGGCGGAAGTCCTCCTTGGTCACCTGGCGCTTGTCGCTCCCGTCGGCGTTCATCACCCAGATGTTGTCGCCGCCGCCACGGTCCGAGGTGAAGGCGATCCGCTTGCCGTCCGGCGAGAAGCGCGGCTGTTGGTCATAGGCCAGGCCCTCGGCGATCCGCGTCGGCGTCCCGCCCGCGATCGGCATGACATAGATGTCGCCCAGCATGTCGAAGGCGATCAGCTTGCCGTCGCGCGAGACGTCGACATTCATCCAGGTGCCGTTGTCGACCGCGATGCGCACCTCGCGCGTGGCGACGCCCTGGGGCGCGTTGACGTTCCACTTCTCGGGCTTGTCAGGCTTGGCCGCGCTGGCGGCCGGCGCGCTCGGGGTCCCGGCCGTCTGAGCCAGGGCCGATCCAGACATGAGCAACAAGGCGGCCAGCGCTGTCAGGCGACGATTCATTCGATTTCCCCCATGGCCCTCAGGCGCGTTTACGGGCGACCCTAAGGGGGAAGACGAACGAAGTCACGGCGGCGCTTGGCGCCCATGCGGAAGGATCAGGCCGGCGCCTAAACCCCCAGCTTGGGCGACTTCAGCCGGCGCTTGTTGACGTGGTGGCTGGGCGCCTCCGCCTTGATCTCCTCGGGGTACTCGCCCTTGAAGTAGAAGCGCTGCCAGGCCTCCTTGGTGGCCTCGGGGTCGCGCTTGAAGATCAGGTTGTTGAACTCGGTGCGCTTCTCGGCCCAGACGTCGT
The DNA here is from genome assembly GCF_937900395.1 of uncultured Caulobacter sp. Lineage (GTDB taxonomy): Bacteria > Pseudomonadota > Alphaproteobacteria > Caulobacterales > Caulobacteraceae > Caulobacter. The sequence continues at coordinate 274 of NZ_CALCDX010000243.1, read as the reverse complement.
ACTGGCGGCGCAGCTCGGGATTGGAGTTCATCGAGCGGATCACCGGCTGGAACGACTCGATGGCCTTGTCCTGCAGCAGCATCAGGAAACAGAAGGTCTCGCCCTTCTCGAACCGCACCGTGCCGGGGCGAGTGAAGATCCAGTTCATCGTGAAGGGGAAGGGCAGCCAGTCCGTCTCGATGACGCCCGCCAGCGGCTGGATGCCGTCCTTGACGTGGTTGGGCGGCCCCATGGCCATCATCGACCAGCCCGGCGGCGTGCGGAACAGATAGCC